>CAKTYT010000010.1 GCA_934633695.1 uncultured Clostridia bacterium
GGGAACAACAGGGCTCGAACCTGTGACCCTCTGCTTGTAAGGCAGATGCTCTCCCAGCTGAGCTATGCTCCCACAACGTTCCTAGGAACGCTTTCGCTGCTCACTTCAAACAGCTTAATCATTATAGCCGATTCGCTAGGCTTTGTCAATAGCTTTTTTTGCTTTTTAAAGGTATATTTTATCTCTGCTCGGTACATTTTATTCGAGGTCATTCGCTTTTATGTTGAAAACCACTCAAAAATGTTGTAACATAACGCAGAGACCACAAACAGGAGCTTTTTATCATGAAAAAATTACTTGCTTTTTTGCTTGCAGCGGCAATGCTGCTTGGAATATCTGCCTGCACTATTCTCGATGACGTAGATTTCCATGTCACCGATTCTCCGTCACAGACGGAAGCATTCGGCAAAACCGATGCCCCCACCGTTACCGATCCAATAACTGCCAACCCCACTGATGACCAAGCTGCAACATCAAGCCCCTCTCAGACACCTACCGAATGCCCAGTTATCGAAGACGGGTGCTATTCAAACCGTGACGACGTTGCACTGTACATTCATCTTTTCGGGCACCTTCCTGAAAATTTCATCACAAAGCGTGAAGCACGCGAACTTGGTTGGAACGGCGGCGGGCTTGATGACTATGCTTACGGTTGTTCAATCGGCGGCGATCGCTTCGGCAACTACGAGGGTCTGCTGCCCGAAGCACCCGGCAGGATCTACACCGAATGTGACATTGACACTACTCACACACGGTCCAGGGGTGCAAAACGCATTGTATTTTCCAATGATGGATTGATTTTCTATACTGATGACCACTATGAGAGTTTCACCCTGCTTTACGGTGAGGAGGATGCAGAATGAGTTCAAACCGCGTGACTGTCATTGACGGCAATTTTCTTTCTGACAAAAAAACCGCCCATGCTTACATCAGCGAACGCCTGTCCTTTCCTGAATATTATGGCGGCAATCTTGATGCTCTGCATGACTGCCTCGCTTGTATGGGAAAAAGGAAAATCGTCCTTTATGCATTTGACAAAGCAAAGCAGAATCTTGGCAGCTATGCAGATTCAATCATACGAGTCTTTATTGAATCAGCAGAGGAAAACCCTAGTCTTACGATATTCTTTGATGAAAACTGAAAGATGAGCGGTCGGGCAAACCCTTCCGCTCTTGCTTTATTCGGCTTTCCTATGCTTTTCGCTCACTATTTTATAATATGAATTTGATGTGACCTTGTAAACGATTGCATAGAATATTGCAAATGCTGCAAAGCAAACCACACTCGTTATTGCAAACAGCCTGATATTGTTCAAATTGAACAGAACAAGCAGTCTGTATATCATTGGGAATGCGAACGCCATGTGACAGCCGGCGACGATCAGTGGCAGATAGAATACTGTCAGAAGCTGTGAGTTTATGCTTTTTCTTATCTCCCTGCCCGTCATACCTACTTTCTGCATAATATCGAACCTAGCATTGTCCTCGTAGCCTTCTGAAATCTGCTTATAGTAAATTATTAGCACTGCGGCAAAGATAAACACAATGCTGAGCATAATTCCGAGAAAGAGGAGGCTTCCGTAAAGACCCAAGAAGCTGTCCCTTTCATATTCTCGGCATTCAATGAAAACATGTATTGCATCCGCTTTATCACCAAATTTGGCATCAATATCATCGCGTATTCCCGAACGGAGCGTTTCAAATGCCTTGATCTGTCCGTCACTATCGAGTCCGGTATCAAACTGATAAAACCAATTGTAGTACATGTGATCGTCTTCCAGTGCATCCTGAGCTTTCATAAAGTCCTTCAATGACGAATTAAGATCATTGACAACAACAAACAGTGTCGGCACCATCAACGAAGCAGAGTCGGGATCATTAATAAACTTGTCAAGTACCTTTTTTACCCTGTATGTGCCATTGCCGTCCAGAGTTATTTCATTTTCTTTGTAATCCATTCTATAGTTGAAGATCATAACTTCATCATCTGCGAGAGTTTCATTTACCCCCATTGTCTTGTTATAATCCCCGACGGGTACAAATCTGACGATTCTTGTATTATCTGTGAATGACGAATTGCTCTCCTCGAGAGTCAATTCGCTGTTCACCGTGACTACGCCGTTTTCAATGCTGCAATATGCATAAGCGTAACGATAATCGCAAATATTTTCCTTGTTCACACCGTCTTTGCTGACAAGTGCATCAATAACGCTGCGGCACTTATCAATGTTTTCATCGCTCAGTCCCTCAATGGATTCAAAGATGAATCTGCTGTCCAGCTGGCGTGGATACCTTGCTTTCATTGCGTCTTCACCACCAAAATACAGACAGGTGGTACTCGACAGCATGACAAGAACCATGGTGATGAGTATGCAGACCGAAGCAAGCCCTGCACCATTGCGTTTCATTCTATAGGCCATCGATGAAACCGAAACAAAATGGTTTGCCTTATAGTAGTAGCTTTTGCACCTCTGCAAAATCCTGCACATTAAAACCGAACCTGCTATCATCAGCATATACGTTGCGGCAATTACCATTATGACGGCAAAGAAGAACAGCGTAAACGCCGTCAGCGGTTCCTTGATAGTTAAGGCGAGACCATAGGCAGCTGCAAGAATTACTGCTCCCAGTGTACCGAGCAGCCAATTTGCCTTTGGAGGCTTTTCGCCGACACTTTCACTCCTCAACAATTTAATTGCACTTGATGACGCAACTTGCCTGAGTGAATTCAATGTCAGCAGGACGAAAATCGCCGCATAAACCATCAATGTATCCACGACGGCATGAGTGCAGATGTTGAAGTTGTAGTTGACAGAACTTCTTATTATATTGACGAGCAAAAGCTCCGCACCTTTTGAAAGTAATATTCCGAGGAATAACCCGCTCACAACTGCGATGAGAAAAACGATCATCGTTTCCCAAAAAATAGTAATTCCTATATCCCTCTTTTTCATGCCGAGGATATTATAAAGACCGAATTCTTTCTTTCTCCGCTTCATTAAAAACGAATCCGTATAGAAGAGGAAGAGACATGCAAACACAGCAATAACGCCCCTGCCAAGTCCAAGCACAGTTCTCAATGAATCAGAATGGGCCATGTTGTTCAGCATTTCACCGTAAACGAGAGAGGAGACGATGTAATACATCATTATCATGCCAACGCATGTCAGAATGTATGGTACATAGAGCCGTTTATTCTTCCTAATGGAGTCAACGGCCAGGCTCGGAAAGAATTTTCTTCTCTTCATCTTGCACCACCCGTTGCAAGCAGTGTAAGCGTGTCGGTGATCCTCTTGTACAACTGCTCGTCATAAGCTTCGCCGCGATAAATCTGATGGAAGACCTCTCCATCCTTGATAAACAGTACCCTGCCGGCCGTGCTTGCAGCCTTGACAGAGTGCGTTACCATAAGCACTGTCTGTCCCAAGGCATTAACCTCTTTAAACAGCCTCAAAAGCTCATCAGATGAACGTGAGTCGAGTGCCCCCGTCGGCTCATCCGCAAGAATCAGCTTCGGGTTTGTTATCAATGCTCTTGCAACAGCTGCACGCTGTTTTTGTCCGCCTGAAATTTCATAGGGATATTTTTTCAACAGATCTGTGATGTTGAGTCTGCCCGCAATACGATTCATTCTAGATTCCATTTCGTTTCTGTTTTTCCCGGCAAGAACGAGCGGAAGGTAGATGTTATCCTCAACTGAGAATGTGTCAAGCAGATTAAAATCCTGAAACACGAAGCCGAGATTATCCCTTCTGAACTCCGCAATCTTAGAATCCTTTATCGCTGCAAGATCCATCCCATCGAGGATCACGCTGCCTGCCGTTGGCTTGTCGAGTGCTGCAAGGATGTTCAGCAGTGTCGTTTTGCCCGAACCCGACTCGCCCATTATTGCAACAAACTCTCCCTCTTCAACGTTAAAATTAACGTTTTTCAGAGCCTCAACTTTGTTTGTTCCAAACCTTGAAGAATAGACTTTTTTCAGTCCGTTTACTTCCAAAATACTCATTTTTTCCACCTCAAAGCATAGTTTTGTGTCCTCGGTGCTTCCACCGAGCACTGATAATTATAGACCCAGACACAATTGCCTCTCCATAATATCTACTTACATTCCGCACAGTTCTTCTTACATAAATGCAAGAAGTTACTCTGCTCTGAGGTTGTATTGCCCGATTTTAAGCCTGATAACAGTCCCCTTGCCGACTGTCGACTCCGCTCTTATGCCAATGCCAAGTTTACCACACACGCGTTTACACAAGTATAGTCCGATCCCGCTGGCATGACTATCTCCGCACCTGCCGTTGCTTCCTGTATACCCCTTTTCAAACACTCTAGGCAGATCCTCCGCAGAAATTCCTATTCCGGTATCCCATATGCATATCTCATCATCTTCTGCTCTTATTCCGATACAGCCCTCATGAGTGTACTTGAGTGCGTTTGAAAGAAGCTGTTCAATGACGAACGAAAACCATTTTTCGTCCGTGACGACAGTTCTCTCAATCGGTTCATATTCAAGTTTAATACGCCTGAAAATGAATTCAGCCGCAAACTTCTTTATCGATTTTCTAAGCAATTCGTCTGCATCAAAAAGCTTAATCACCATGTCATTCGTTTCAGAATCAAGCCGCAAAAATGCCATTACCATCTCAACATACTGCTCAATTCTAGATAAATCCGACCTCACACGCCTTGCAAGCATGTTATCACTTTCCTGCACGGTGAGGTGCATTGAAGCAATCGGAGTCTTTATCTGATGCACCCATGTTGAATAGTATTCAATCATATCTGCATATCGTTTTTCCATTTCATTGCTCAACAAAATGTTTTCCGTTTTTAGCTGCTCGATTAGTGAAAACAAATCTTTTTCTATTATCCCCTCAGGCAGCGGAAGCTCCGACAGCATGGCCGCACCGTTTACGTGGACCTTGTTTAAGTTTTTATGTTTTTTAAAAATTTTCGCCGCATCAAATACAGTACACACAATCGCTGCAACAAAGCAAATGATAAAAGGATATAAGACCGCTTTAAGTGGAAGATGATAAAGTGCAAAAGACGCTGCAAAGACTCCGAAAAAAAACATCAAAAGAATCCAGATCACATATCTCTGTTTTATGTATCCTTTTATCATGTTCACTCCACTATGTACCCGACTTTGAACTTTGTTGTTATAAAATGCGTAAGTCCTGCACCGTCAAGCTTTTTACGCAGGCGGTTGACATTGACCGTAAGCGTATTTTCATCAACAAAGACATCCGTTGCCCAAAGTTTTTCCATAAGCATTTCTCTGCTGACAACTTTACCCTTGTTTTCCATTAAGCAAAGCAATATTCTGTATTCATTTTTTGTCAGCTCGACCCTGTTTCCATCGATACTCAAGCTGTTATCACCCGTATTGAGTGTCGCTCCTCTGTGGCAGAGTACAGGTGCGGAGGCTGCAAAGTCATATGCACGACGAAGTGTTGCCTGCATTTTTGCCATAAGCACTGCAAGATCAAACGGCTTTGCAATAAAATCATCCGCACCCATATTCACTGCCATAACGATATTCATGTTATCCGCAGCTGACGAAATAATTATTATCGGCACATTTGACCGTTTTCTTATCTCCGTGCACCAGTGATAACCGTTGTAAAACGGAAGAGAAATATCCAGCAATACGATATGCGGGAGGAATTCGTCATACTGTTCCATGACAAATCTGAAATCCCGCACTACACTGACTTCAAACCCCCATGTCTCCGCATGGCTGCGTATCGCTTCCGAAATTCCCCGGTCGTCTTCAACAATCATCAATTTATACATAGTCGTACCCCCTGTTCGCTCTATTATAGCACTCACATCGTTTAAATGACAACATATTAAATGAAAAACGGGTGGAACCGCCATTGCGAGCCCACCCTAAACGCCTATGCCCAATTAAGAGTTATTCTTCATCTTCACTTTCTTCCGGAGTAAAATCAAAATCCTCCTCATTAAGATCAAGGTCCTCGTCTTCAGAGTCAAACTCCTCTGCGAACTTTCTGTCAAAATGCTTGCCGAATTTCTCTCCGAAGTCAATTTTGCCCATTGCTTCTTCTACTGCACGGTTTATGTAATCACCTATATCGAAGTTCGACATTCCCGACGAATCTTTTGTATTTTTGCCGCCGCTTCTGCCATTTGAGCTGTGTTTCGTGCCTGCGGTAAAATTTCTTCCCGAGCCTGCCGTTACGCTGCCGTCAACTCTGCCTGCCGTCACATTTCCGCCTGCATTAATGTCCCCGTCAACATCTTCGCAATTTACCCACGAACCCGCATTGACATCCCCTGCAACATTTCCGCAGGTTATGCTGGTACCTGCCTTTACATCTCCGCAGACGCTGCCGCAGTTGATTGAAGAAAAAGCCGTGTTTGCGTCACCTGCAATCGTTTTGCAGCCGACTTTGCCTACTGCACTCACGTCACCGCCGACATTTCCGCAGGTTAGGTCATTCTTTGTTGTCACATCTCCATTCACATCACCGCACGCAACAGTTCCGCCTGCCTTTGCATCGCCGTCCACATCACCGCAATTTACATTTCCACCTGCCGAAATATCGCCGTTCACACGACCGCAGTTTATGCTTCCACCCGATTTTACATCGCCTGCAACGTCATGGCAATTTACGTTCCCGCCTGCTTTTGCGTCGCCGTTTATAGTACCGTCGCACTCAATACTTCCCCCTGCCAGCAAGTCGCCACGGATTTTACCGCAGTAAAGATTGCCATATGTGATGACATCACCCTGCACATTATCGGAAATTTTCGCGTTGCCGTACACTTCAATTCTGCATCTGCTGCCGTATCTTCCGCTGTCAGCATTGATAACGAGGGGAATTTCCATATTTTCGTACTCCTTGGAATCAAGCACCTGCCGTCCCCTGCAAAGAATAACACGCAAAACTTCGTCATCCTGAATTGAATCAAGCCCAAAGCTGCGTACAATTACCCTCTGAGTTTCATCAGCACGGGATTCATCAACAGACTCAGCCGTTCCATTCTCCTCTGCCGATTCATTTACCGGCTGCCTTTCTTCTTTTCCGAGCAGATAATCAATTGAAACATCAAAGAACTTTGCGATTTCCGCAATGATTTCAATGTCAGGATAGGAAGCAGCCGTTTCCCACTTGCTCACCGCCTGTACCGTTACTCCGAATTCAGCAGCAAGCTGTTCCTGTGTCAGGTTTCTCTCCTTGCGAAGGGATCTAAATCTCTCTGCAAATGCATTTTTCATATTGTTCACCATTTCCTTTCAAGTTTGTGCCGTACAGCATATCAACCCTGTCGACGTTTTCGATTCTATCAGCGTGCAGAAAAATTCGCAAGCAATTCAAAGTTGAATTAAAAAAACACTTTTTTCAACCCGGAGTTGATTTAGACGGGTGGATTCGCTTATCGTGTTTATTATGTCTACTAGCTTTATTTTTTGTTTCCGTGTATCAACTTCTTGTTGATTTTTCTTGTTTCACGGGATTTTTTGTCCTGTTCTTTAGTTTAAAAGAGGCAATATCCCTTGTTCGCATTTTTCTACGGTTTATTTTTTTACTCAGACAAACTCATGCCGGTGCATTTTTTCTGCACAACGTTCGCACCGTGTTTCAGGTTCAAGTTATGCTGCAACACAGCAATTCTACTTTGAGTTGAATAGGTATCGATAGCAATATCGTTTGGCTTTTTGTTTCTTTTGATGTACTCTGTGCATTCAACCTCGAATTGATATTGTGATCAAAAATCCATTGCCATTCTCTCTGTTTCCTCACTGTCAAGCTCGCACACTTCCTTGTCAATGACTCTATAAATACGTTTGCATAGATTCAATACGCTCGGCCTGTGCGTAGTGATTATACATGTCTTGTTTAACGAAGACTCCGTTATATTTCGAAGCACTGCCCTTTCCGTTGCCGTATCTAGTGCTGACGTTGCCTCATCGAACAGCATTATCGGGGCATCACGAAGAATTGCCCTTGCAATCGCAATTCGCTGCGACTGTCCCTCAGACAGTCCTCTCCCGCGTTCACCGAGTTGTGAGTTGATTTTTTCCGGCAGCTTATCCACGAACCCCCACGCACATGCAAGCTTGAGTGCCCTAATAAGTTCTTCATCCGTTGCATCCTCCTTGGCAATTCGCAAATTATCTGCTATTGTCCCCGAGATCATTGTGTTTCCTTGCGGAACATAGGCAAACAGCTGTCTGAGCCTTGCATTCATTGCGATATGCTCACCTCTTGCCGTGCAAATTGAAACACTTCCGTCCTGCGGTGAAACGAGTCCGAGCATAAGTCTTATGAGAGTCGTTTTTCCCTCACCCGATGGACCGACAATGGCAACTATCTCACCCGGCTTTGCCGTCAAAGAGGATGAATTGATTACCACCTCTTCCTTGCGATAGGAGAAGCTGACGTTCTTCATTTCAATACTCAACCCTCCCTCTACGTTAACATTAGGTGCATCGTACAGTTCTTCCTCACCCGGCAATTCCATAAGCTCCCTTATCCTGCTTGCCGAAACCGAACAATTCAGCACAGTCGGAACAAATTTGACAATGCTATTAAATGCACTTGTCAAATTGCTCCGCTGTTGGAGAAATAGAGTCATCGTGCCAAACGTTATCGTGTGAGTCCAAAGTTTAAGCAAACAGTACCCAAATGCTGCAAACTGAACTAAAAGGCCCATTATCGTCATGCAAATATTCGTTTTAATTGCAAGCATATTATGTTTAAGACTTTCAGTTTTCAATTTTTCCTGCTCCGTATTCATTTTTCTGCAATACAGCTTTGCAATTCCGAAGGATTTTATTGTATCAAAATTGTAAATACTTTCAATTTCGAATGACATTAAGCTGCTTGTTGTCTGTTTCAGATCATTCGCACATTCACGCTGGCGTTTAATAAAAAAACGTGAAAAAATCAGCAGGAAAGGTGCACTTGCGAGGGCAATAACAGCCATTACCCAATCATAATGGAGGATCAAGCAGAACGTCGCAATAAGCCTGTATACTGCAACAATAAGTGAAGGAAGCCAGCTGACAGCATTTCCGCTCACTGTTGCTACGTCTGAATTGAGTCGATTCAATATATCTCCATTTGCGAACTTCGTCATGGACAACCAATCTGCATTGACGATCTTTCTAAACACGTCCGCACGAATATCGTTGCCGATTCTAATATTCAGCTTTGCTGAAAGCCGCTCCACTACACTCTCAATGAGCAGACTGAAAACGGCACTGCCCACCATAATAACAGCAAGCAATGCCAATTTTTTTGTTTCATATCCGGTTATAATATCGATAAGATACTTGCTTGCAACGCTGCCGAGAAGACTTAGCGTTGTACTGAGAACACCGAGAAAAACATACAGTGCAATTGCACCCTTGTGCTTTGCACTGTATGAAAGGATCCATTTCCAGTCGGCAAGTATATCCGATGCGGTACTTTTTTTATTCCAATCAAAGAACATGTTTTCCTCTGTGGCTTATTTTTACATTAACCGAATTTTTGAGAGCTCCGGAACGGGCAGTAGCTGCCCATACCGAAGCCATGATGATATTATTTCCTTCCAAAGCCTGCTCCGCCGCCTCGCGAGCTGCCGCCCCCGCCGCTGAAGCCGCCTCTTCCGCCGCCAAACCCGCTTCCGCCATGTGATGAACTTCTTCCTCCTCCGCCACCGAAGCCGCCAAAGCTCCCGGGTCTGGGACCTCTGTATCTGCCCATTCTCGGACCGCCGAAGCCGAAACCTCCCATTGGAGGTCTGCGTCTTCTCCTGCCGCCGATTCTGGAAAGTGCTTTAAGAATTACAAAAATTATAGCAAAAATCACTATGAAGCTCATAAAACCGCCTCCACCGCATGATGCACATGCCGCAGTGCATGCAACGCATGAAAGCCCTGCACAGCTTCCACCGGTGTGATAGTTCCATTCATCGTTCCATTCGGCATCCCTTCCGGGAATGTATTGAGCATTGCTTCCCGAATACGAACCCGTGGGATCAACATCATAAATGTTGCAGATAGTTTGATATATTTTTTTGAATGTCTTTCTTGTTCCGTCTTCGAAGTCGCCTGCATAAAAATCGTCCTGCATTTCATCAGTCAATATTTGAGAAATTGTCGCAGAGGACAGTGTGGTTTCAAGACCCGCCCCCTGAAGACAATAGCAGGATTCATCATCCGTAACGAGCAGAAGCAGCACTCCGTTATCCCTCTGTTTACTTCCGATGCCCCATGAATTAAATAATTCATATGCATAATCTTCAGTTTCCGTATCCCCAATGGTAGGAGTTGTAACAACGCAGATCTGGGCACCGCACTGGTCGAAGAGGTACACATTCCTTTCAACAATGTAATCTTCAAGTTTTGCAGACAGGACATTTGCGTCATCCAACACGTAGAATTTGTTCGACGGAGAAAGCACGTTGTCCGCGAAAACATTGCCAGCAAGCACCAATGCCAACATCAGAGCTGCTGCAAAAACCATAAGTCTGCTTCCGACTTTCAATTTTATTCTCAATAAATCATCCTCCGATTGACAAGTATTCTGCGATCAAGCTTGCGGGAAAACCCGTAATAACATCTTCCGCTTTTCTTTTTGCATCGAGCAGCTCTCCCGCATAACCGCGTTTTATTATTTCAGCACGGCTCAACACTTCGCTGTACTGGGTTTCGATCTCATTCTCCTGAACATGATAGTCAGTCACGCGGCGGTAGACACTTTCGACCCGTGCATTGACCTCAAGGTAAGCAGGATATTTGTCGATGGGTTTTACTGCATCATGGTATTCTTCCAATGCCATCTTCGCCGAACTCACCGCAGTATCATCTTCGCCCAGCAACTCCGCTGCACGGGTGATCAGGTTCTGTGCCGCCTGAACCCCCAAATCCATATCGGTCATAAGACTATTGCCATGTTTGTCTGTTTTAACAGCTGTTTTATTAAAGCTATCCAGTGCAGAATAATACGCACTCTTAAGCTTTACTGCACTGAATAAAGGCATCGTTATGAAAATTACAATGACCATTACAGCAGCTGCAAACCATCTCGATCTAAAAATCTTTTTCATCATCTTTTGCACGCTTATTTACCCGAGATTTCAAGCAGCTTAGACTTCAGCTCACCCTCAATTCTCGCAAGTTCGCCCTCGGCGGCGACCCTTTTATCATGACCCTCCTGCTGAATCCTCAGCACATCGTCCATTGTAGTGATAAGCTTCTGGTTTGTTTCCGCAAGCGTTTCAATATCGACGATACCGCGTTCGCTCTCCTGTGCAACCTCAACAGTTGCGGTGTGAAGAGCCTCTGCATTCTGCTTGAGCAGCTTGTTTGTCATATCCGTAACTGCACGCTGTGTCTCCACTGCCTGCTTGGTGTGGGCAAGTCCTAGGGCAATCACCATCTGATTCTTCCAAAGGGGTATGGTATTCATGATGGTGGTCTGAATCTTTTCAACCATCATCGTGTCGTTATTCTGAATCAGCCTTATCTGCGGTGCCATCTGAAGGCTTATATTCCTCGTCAACTCAAGGTCATAGATCTTTTTTTCGAAGCGAGTGCACATATCTGCAAAGTCCCTTGCCTTCTGTGCATCTTCCGCAATCCCACTCTTTTGGGCTTTTTCAGTGAGCATAGGCAATGTCGTGCGGCGTTCCTCGTCGAGCCTCTTTTTACCTGCAATAATGTACATTGTAAGTTCTTTAAAATGGGCGACATTGCGTTCGTAAAGGTTGTCGAGCATCGCGACATCCTTGCTCAGCCCCGTCTGATGACCTTCAAGCTTGACAACGATCCTATTGACGTTTGCTTCAGCATCATCGTACTTTGCACGCATTGTCGCAAGTTTGTTTGTATTTTTGCGTAGGAAACCGAACAAGCCCTTCTTATCATCCTCACTGAAGTCGCGAAGTTCACCAATCAGCTGAGTGATCATCTCGCCCGTTTCACCCAGATCTTTCGTCTTAACGTTCTGAAGTGCCGAATCGGAGAATTCTGACAGTTTCTGTTGACTTTTAAGACCGTAGTTCATGACAACGTTCGGATCGGTAACATCAATCTGTTTTGCAAATTCATCCACCATTCTCTGCTCTTCAGGCGTGAGATCTGCTTCCTTGGCAACCTGTTCTTTAACTTCATCGGCAGTTACGACAGCCGTCTTATTTTCTTCCGTTTCGGCAGCAGGCTCAAGTGTCAACGTAGGTATATACTTTTCTTCCATAATCTTTATCCTCTCAGTCCTCAGTCTTAAATTCCTTATTTACCATTCCATCCATCACATCAATGTCCGAAGCAACATCAATGGCATCTCCCGCATAAAGCTTATCAACGCTGTCTTCAAATGCTTCTGCAATTTTACCGGAGTTTTCTTCAATTTTTTTGAGTATTTCTTCTGCATTCTCGCCTCTGTTTGAAAGCAATTCCTGCTTAAGATATGATTCCATAAGTTTGCTCGAAGTTGGCAGAAGATACGTCAAAAATCTTCTCATTACAAAAGTTTTTTTCGGATTATTGTTAAGCTCAATCAGCACCGCTTCAGAGGATTTAATCATCCTCGAAACAGAACTCTTAACGGAACTGTTTGTCACTCCTTTTTCAACCATACGCAGTGACTCGATATGTGCATCGGCTTGCAGCAATGCATCATCAAGTTCCTTTATACCCGTGCGATAAGTGGGGCGAATTTCCACTGTTTCAGTTATTTCCGGGAAGAATTTGTTTGAGACAAGCAAAGCGGCAACCGTGATTGCAAAGTCGAGAATTATTGCCCACAATTTGTATATTGGCAATATGAGTGCGAAAAGAACGAAAACACCTGCCGCAGCATAAAATGGATACGGCGATGGCTTTTTTATCGATTTCTTCATTCTTGTACTCCTTTCTGCTTCCGTCATGCATATTTTAGTGCAAAAAGTCACGGAGTGCAATAACCTTGTTGTTTATTTTCTTTTTCCGATGTGCATGCTGACATTTATGCTTTCAAAGAGTCTTTCTGCCGCTTCAAAAAGCAAAGTTTCAGCGTTCTCCATTGCAAAGCTCAGCTCCATGGGTCTGCAAACGCATGCACTTACAGCCGTCATATCCGCAACGACCGCTTTTTCCTTCCCGTCACCCAATTCTCCTGCAAGCACAAATGCAGGCTTTCCTGCTGCTCCTGCACGATACAGTACTTCGCCGACCGCTTTTCCGCTTTCAACGGAAGAAGAATCAAACCTGCCCTCGCCCGTCACAACAACATCCGCCTCCAAAAGCAGTGAATTAAAATCCACAGCTTCAAGCACTGCTTCTGAACCACTGCAAAGCTCTGCTCCCAAAAGAGCTGCCAGCATTGCACCCATACCTCCCGCGGCACCCGAACCAGGCATTTTCGAGACAGATTTTCCAGAAATTTTATCATATAGCTTGCCAAGGTTCTTCATACCGTTCTCCAGGATTTCAAGCGTTTCGCCATTAGCTCCCTTTTGCGGTCCGAAAACATAGGTTGCACCGGCCTCTCCCGTCAGTTTATTTCTGACATCACAAAGCACCTTTATTTGACTTTTTCTTATACCCGAATGCAGTGCACTTGTGTCAATGCTCCTAACCTTCAGCATATTTTCTCCGCAGCCTTCAAGTTCGTTGCCATCCTCATCGAGAAATCTGACCCCCAGTGTCCTTGCAGCACCCATACCTCCGTCATTTGTTGCAGAACCGCCGATTCCGATAAGGATTCGTTTCGTGCCTTCATTGAGTGCATGAACAATGAGCTCGCCCGTGCCAACACTTGAAGCATGCAGCGGATCCAACTCGTATTCGCTGCAAAGTGCAAGTCCTGACGCTTTTGCCATCTCAATAATTGCGGTACTGCCATTTATGATTCCATAACTTGCCTCAATTCTTCTGCCGTAAGGATCATTCACATTCACGTTTCTATGTACGCCGTTAAAGGCATTGACCATTGTCTCTGCCGTTCCGTCACCGCCGTCTGCGATCGGAACGGAGATAACTCTGCAATTTTCAAAGACCTTTCGTGCTGCTTCGCCAATGCATCTTACTGCCTGCCTTGAGGTAAGACTGCCTTTGAACTTATCAGCTGCACAGAGTACTGTCAGCCCTGTCTTCCGGCATCTGCTGCCCTTACCTACAGACATGTTTTGCTCATTTTCACGAAAAAACACAGCCCCATCATCACTGAACCTGCCCACAAAGGCAAGCCCTTCAACATTCCTCAACGCATTAGTCTGTATAAACGGACGGTAGCTTGAAAGCATTCCTTTTATCTTCCACTCCGAATCCAGTATGGCAAATAATTTTCTCATTCGGCTCACTCCGCCGTTTGTAAATGCGAGTGTGTATATATTCTCGTCATCGTAACCGTCAATTTTGGCAAGGCCGCCGTACAGTTCAAGTCCTTTCACCCTCTCAGACCTAAGGACCGATATAACTTTGCCGAGAATCTCGTCGACCGCTTCACCACTATCTTCATTGTTAGGCATTTCAAAACGCAAACCAAATCCGACTCGTTTAATTTCCATCTGTTTCACCCATTAAATTCGTAACGATTTTTACTTTTCCATTATCCATTATACACGAGCAGCCATATCCGCGTTTAAGCATTCCGCCGATTATCTCCTCGCTTATCCTATCCTCAACAAGACAGGAAACCAGTTTTGCAATCGCTGCTGCACCCATTTGCTCGAGCTCCTCTTTGTCAAGCAGACTTAAAAGTTCCTTTACAAATTCTTCACTGAAATTGACTTCCATGCCTATCTTGTGCAATCTGTCTGTGAAGTCCTTCAGCATCGCTCTGCATATTTGGTAGTTCGCCTCATCGTCCGTTCTTAAAAACTGAACAACGGTATCAATCCTGTTCAGAAGCTCACCGCCGATAAGCTGTTTCGCTTCTGTCTGCACCGCCGTACAGTCCTTTCTTTCAGAACTCCAAAAACCGATTTTCTTGCGTTGTGTAACGATACTTGCAGTCATAATCACAATGGAATTTCTGACGCTGACCGTCTTTCCGCTTCCATCCGTGAGAATACCGCTGTCAAGCATAATTTCAATTATATGCTTGACTTCTTCTGCCGCCACATCAACATTTTTAAGCAGAATGAGAGCGTATGGCTTTCGCTTAATCGCCTCGGTCAGCTTTCCGACCGTTTCAAAGCCTGAATATCCCTTCGGCGAACCGATGAGCGTATTTAAGCTTGCCACATCCGCATATTCACTTAAATCAAGCTTGATTACGGAATCCGTGCCCAGAAGCTCCTCGGCAAAGGCAAGAGCCGTTTCTGTTTTTCCAACCCCATGCGGACCAATGAACAGCATTGTGCTCAATGGCCGATTTGGATCATTCAGACCTGCATACGCTTTTCTTATGGTCCTCGCCACTGACGAGATTGCATCTCCCTGCCCGAAAACTCTTTCATCTATCCTTTGTTCTATGCTGAGCAATGTATTCGCATTATCGCCTGTTAGACACGAAACAGGCACTCCCGTCAGCTCGTTTGCAACACTCGCAACATCGCTCACTTCGACTGTCCCGCCGTCGCGACCCATCCTCAATCTTACGAATGAACATGCTTCATCCATCAAGTCAATCGCCTTATCCGGTAGGAATCTGTCCGGTATGCACCTGATTGACATATCCACGCAGGCTTCCAACGCCTCATCCGTTATTTTTAATCCATGGTGTGCTTCATACCTTGTCCGCAGTCCTTGCAGAATTTTCTTTGCCTCGGCACTCGATGGCTCACTGACCACTATGGGTGTGAACCGTCTTTCGAGGGCTGCATCTTTTTCTATATACTTTTCGTATTCCTCAACAGTTGTTGCACCGACGAGCCTGAAACCTCCCCTTGCAAGGGCAGGTTTCATAATGTTGGCGGCATCAATGCTGCCCTCACCTGCACCTGCCCCGACAATTGTGTGGATCTCGTCAATAAAAAGCACAACATTCTCATCGACTTCATCAAGTACTGCTTTAAGCCTTTCCTCGAATTCACCTCTGTACTTTGTGCCTGCAAGCATTGCCCCTATATCAAGCCACATCAATTTTACACCTTTGAGCTCATCAGGCACCTGTCCACTCACTATTTTTTCCGCAAGCCCTTCAACAATTGCCGTTTTGCCGACACCCGGACTTCCTACAAGCACAGGGTTGTTTTTTCCCCTTCTCAGCAGGGTCTGAATCAGCCTCCCAAGTTCCCTTTCACAGCCAATCAGCGGATCAAGCTTGTTTGCCTCGGCGAGCTCTGTCAAATCTCTCGCATAGTAGTTTAAAACCATGGACGAACACCGAATTTCTCCTTGTTCCGCAAGTTCGCCTCGAATATTTTTCTGCCTTTCATTGCGAGTAAACTTTGAACCCTTTTCGTCTAGCTTTTCATTATCACCGACCAAACCCATTTCGCACGGAAAAATTGAAGCTTGACTTTCTCCTTTAATAGTTCTAAATCCCTCATGCGGTGCAGCATACACGATTTCGTCCTTGCCTGCACTCATCGCCGCCTGCTTTATTCCGTCCGTATCTGCCTCAGCAAGTTGAAGAATTCTAGATGCAAAGCACTCCTTCTCACGCAAAAGTGCAAGCAAAAGATGCCTTGTAGCAATAAGATTCTCCTTAAATGATTTTGCCTCATAAAGTGCGAGCTCCATTATACGCTTTGCAAATGGCGTAAAGCCCAGACTGTCCGTAAACCTGTGTCTTCCCCCTCCGATCAATGTATCGATGTACGGCAGAACGAGAGCCTCCGTCACACCGTATTCCGAAAGCACGGCAGAGGCAGTACCTTCACTTCGTATCAAGCCGACAAGAATATGTTCCGAGCCTACAAAGCCATGATTCAGTTCCTTTGCCGCTTCTCTTGCAAGTGAAATCGCATTTGACGCCGCCTCATTCATTCTCTCCGCCGCCATTTTTTAAAACAAATCCTCCGCTCTCGAAAGCCTATTTGACTGATACTTCGCTTTAATCGGTCTTCGCATGTAGACGTTGACCACTATGCCGACACCTATGAGATTCGTCAGCATATTCGAACCCCCGTAACTTATAAACGGAAGCGGTATGCCTGTAACGGGCATAAGACCCATAGTCATGCCTATGTTCTCAAATACATGTGCTGCCAACATTCCAACTACGCCCGAACAAAGGCATGTCCCGAAATTATCCCTCGCCTTTACGGCAATGTACAGCCATCTGAAGATCAAAACGAAGAAGCAGACGATAAGCATTGCACTGCCGACAAAACCTATTGCCTCTGTTATTCCGCTGAAAATAAAGTCCGTGTGCCTTGCAGGTATGTATCTTAGCTGTGCAAGCGTTTCCTCATTGAAAAATCCCTTGCCAAGCAGCTGACCGGAACCTATCGCCATCTTTGATTTCGTGACATGGTATCTTGCATCATCGCTCGCAAGCTCCGGATTCAGGAAGACATCGATTCTGTCGCGCTGTCCCTGCGTCAGAACGAATCGATAAGCAAGCGGAATGCCGACTCCCGCTGTCACTGCCGCTGCAGCAATGTACACCCATTTTATCCTTGCGACAAACAAAATGACCATCATTATGACGAGCGTAACAAATGCCGTGCCGTAATCAGGCTGTAGAACTATCAGCATGAACGGGAGCAGAGTTATCCCGAGAGCAAGAGCAACGTCTTTAAACCTGAGCAGTCTCCCGTCTCTGTCCATTGCCTCGGACACAACCTTTGAAAGCAATATTATTAATGCAATTTTGCTCAATTCACCCGGCTGAATCGCTCTTTCAATCGTGTCAAAGACAAACCATCCCTGTGCACCGCCGCGAACCTTTCCGAACACAAACAGCAGACCAAGCAAGCCTATTACCCCGCCGTATATGAGCAGAGACAGGTTTTTAAGAATGCTGTAATCAAACACAACAATGACGATCATGGCAGCAGCACCGACCATGAAGTTTATAATGTGCTTTTGAATATAGTCCATATTGAACTTGCTTATATAGTCGGTCAAGCTGCTCTCCGTCCCATCAAATGGCTTCGCCATGACGGAGGCAAGGGCAACAATGCTGAAACCGACCAGACCAAGCACAATGATTATGGTGAACCAGTCAATATGCTTGAAATATTTTTTATCGAAGAGACTCAAACTCCAACTTATTCCTTTCAGATCAGATAATGTATTCTTTAGGCTTATCCATGTCTTTTTCAAGCTCTTTCAGCTTTTCTTCAAATCCGGGCTTGCCCAAAAGAGCGTAGGTCGCACACTTGCCCTCTTCAACGCCGGGTTGGTCGAAGGCATCGATGCCGAGCAATTCTCCGGCAAATGCCGTCTGCATTTCGAACAGTTGTATAAGCTGACCTATTGTAAATTCATTTACTCTCGGAAGAATAATTGTCTTATTCATGTGTCCGCTGACCGTTACGGCATGCTCTGTTGCAATGCGTTCTGCCGTGATCAATTCATTCAGTGTGTGACCCGACAGAAAAGCGACATTCTTATCCCCGTCAATAGCGTGGGGAATTGTGAAATTCTTTCTGTATTTTTCGACGGCAAGGAACGTGATTGTCTTATCAAACGGTCCATCGGTATAAAGCTGAACCTGCGAATGCTGGTCCGTTACGCCGAGAGATTTAACAGGGGTTTGACCAATCCTCACTGTTTTACCATTCTGAAGTTTCTTCTTGCCGAGAGATTCTGCCCAGAGCTGAGCGTACCAATCCGCCATGTATTTGAGTGAATCAGCATATGGCATAAGCACAGAAATATTCGCACCGTGCTTTTCCATCGCAAGAACTTCGAGTGCCGCAAGCATCATTGCGGGATTTTTGCGAAAATCAGTTTCGGAACACATCTCATCCATGAACTGAGCCCCTGCCAGCATCGCACGGATATCGACACCGCAGACGGCAGCAGGCAGCAACCCGACGGGACAAAGCTCGGAAAACCTTCCGCCGACACCTTCCGGCACAATGAAGGTTCTCAGCCCATAATTTTTTGCAAATGCCGCAAGACTGCCCCTTTGTGCATCGGTAGTTGCAATAACATGCTCCTTAAGCCCTTCTTCGCCGAAAGACCTGATGAGAATGTCGGTTACGATAAGCAGTTGAGCCATGGTTTCACTCGTGCTCCCCGACTTTGTTATGACGTTGAAAATCGTTTCGGCAGGGTCGATCAGGGCAAACAACGATGTCATCCGCTCCGGATCAACATTGTCAACGACATAGAATTTCGGACCGCTGCGAAATTCTTTCTGCATGTCGTTGTAATAATAGTCATTCAATGCCTGATGCACTGCGATAGGACCCAATGCACTGCCTCCGATGCCGAGGACGACAAAGGTTTTCGCATTTCTCCGCACAAAATCGGCAGTTTCATTTATCGCATCAACATTTTCAAGTTCACTTTTGTAAAGGTATCTCCACCTGAGCCTATCTTTTTTTGCTTCAACGCCGTCATATGCCGCCTGCATCCTGCTCCGCATTGAATCGATTTCGGCAGGATCGATTCCACCCTCGCCGACTGAATGGGTGAGCATGTTATTATAGTCAATGCGTACACGCATATCCTCAATCTCTTTGTTTCCAAAATAAGCCATTGCCATACCTCCTTCTATAAGCAACTCTATTATACCACAATCAACGAAAAGTTGTACACGCAACTTGAAATTTTATACAAAAACTGCACCCGTTTTCTACAGGTGCAGCAGTTGATCCGTATTTATTTGCAGCCCTTCCGTCTCTTCTTTTTCACGACAATTATCGTAATGAAAGCCGCCTTCAGCACAAGTACTGTGCAGATAAGTATGATCAGATAGTGATTTTTTCCGGTTTCAATGACTTTATCAACAATTTGTTCCACGCCGCTCACCGGCGGTTCCTCATTTTCGATCCTATGACCCCTGACAAGAAGCCTGTGTGTATTGATTCCATACGGAGTACAGGTGTAAAGCGTCACATAGTCTTCATTCGGGTCGATCAGCAGTGCTTCCATTTCCTCAGGCTTCGTAACAAGAATGCTGTCCACTTCGTAGGTCAGTTCCCTGTCGAGAATCGAAAGGGTAAAAGTGTCGCCCTTGACGAGTTTGTCAACGTCGGTAAACATCTTTGCCTTTACAAGTCCGGTGTGTGCCGTTATTATGCAGTGCGTTCCCTTGCCCCCCGTCGGTAGACTTGAGCCGAGCCAATAGCCTGCTCCGGACTGAAGCTCCTTTTCCTCCGTTCCCTGATAAACGGGCAGCTTAACGTTGATCGTCGGAATTGTAATATACCCCATCATGCCATTTCCAAGCGGATTCAGCAAGTCCTTCACCTTTTCCGCCTCTTCCTTTGCCGATGTCAAAGCACAGGGTCTTGTCAGCAAGCCTTTGTTGTATTCCTCCGCTGCCTTCCACAGCTCCGAAAAATCCTTCTCCTTCGATTCAAGTACACGCTCGTATTGTTTGACTTCTTTTTGTGCGGTAAGCTTATAGTACCAGTCGCACATTGTCGGATAGAGCAAGACGCCCAGACCGCCGACAAAGAGAATTATAAATATCAAAGTCCATGGATTAAATTTCTTCTTTTTCTCGCTTTTTTTCTTGCTCATGATGCTCTCTTTCTCTTTGCGCATCCCATCCATATGACCAAACTGCCTGAAATTACCATCAGCACGCCCGGACCGAAAAATGCTCTTGAGCCGGTATTTGCCGGCTTATTTATCAATGCATTGGGAACATAGACCGCAACCGTCGGGGTATCAAGCCCCTTTCCGACTTCGACCCGTATCGGGGTCGGATTCATAGCATAGCCTTCGGGTGCCTTTTTCTCGATGATGTAGTAAATTCCTTCCGCAAGTCCGCTGACTTCAATACGACCGTTTTCATCGGAATACAAACCATCGGCAACTGTCACTTTTTTATCGTCAAGTATTTTATAAATTTCAAATTCCGCACCTTCAAGCCCATGCGTCCGCTCGCCATCGGCATGCTTAATGATTTTAAGACCGTAGGTATCGATTATTACCGTTGAATCCGGTGTTTTCCCTGTTTCGTATTCGACCCATGCCCTGTTGCGGTAACTCCCCGGCTGAACGTTCTGCTTCAGCCGAGCGGTGTATTCAACTGTCACCGGAGCAACGCCCAATTCACTTTCAGAGAAGAAACCGCCAAAGTATAAATCGATCAAATCCAATTGAACAGAAAAGACTGTGTTTTCCCCTCCCCCGCAGGATAGAACAAATTCATAATTTTCGGCAGACAACCGGCGTCCGTTTACCTCAACGCACAATGAAGATACATCCATCTCCATTTCAGCATCCATCTCATCGTGAAAAGACAGGGTATATTGCGTGTACATCGGCAAATCCTCCGGCACGTTCGACTCGAGCGTAAATCGGATCTCATCCCCGGCGGAAAACGACCCCTCGTCGACCATCGTGCCATCGTGCAGCACAATGTGCTTTACAAGCCCCGGTTCACTGACTTTTTCTTCTTCAGCAAAAACACGAACAGCCGGGTTCAAAACCGTACCCGACGCTGCAGCAATAATCAGAATTACCAACAGTACTGTCAACGACCGTAAAAGCCTCTTCTTCATACCGGTCCGCTCACCTCACTTTTTTGTAACTGCGCGCTCCGTCCCTTAGGGGGACACGGGACGGAGCACGTCTTGGTTTTGGGTATTTTGCCTATTCAGGCAACATTATGCGTTATTGCTTGCCTTCCTGTGAGAGACGACATACATAACGGCTGCACAGGCGAGAATTGCACCGCCAACAGCGTAGAACACTGTCGTGCCTTCTCCGCCGGTGTGGGGGATCTTAACGTTTGCGAAGCTGATCTCCACAACGCTGCCTTCCGCTTCTCCGGTTATCTCAACCATAAGGGGGTCGGAATTGCATACATAGCCTTCGGGTGCTTTGGTTTCAACAACATAGTAGATGCCGATGTCAAGACCGTCAAAGATCGCATAACCATTTTCGTCGGAGATGGCTTCTGCAATGAGGTTTTCCGTATCGATTTCGTACTTTATAGTCTCTGCACCGTCCTCGTTGGTGGTGACAACTTTCTTTGAACCGTAGAGTGCGAATTCTGCACCAGCAAGAGCTATTCTATCATCCTGCTGATCGTACTTGAAGACGGAGATCTTGTAGGTTTTAACATCTACATTAGCGTGTGTCGTTTCGGTGCCTTGATACTCGACCCAAGCTTTGTTGACATAGCTGCCTGCTTCCATACCGTTTGTACTTGCGGTGTACTCGACCGTTATGGGTGCAACACCGATATCTTCATAGTCGAACACTCCATCAAGGAAGAGCTGAACAAGGCTGTTGATTGCAACCGTGAAGGTGTGGTTTTCAGTATCCATTGTCAATGTGTACTGATCGGGTCGAAGCGTGATATCCTTTACTTTCACGACAAATGACCCATCATCAATGGTAAAAGCAGGATCGTAAATATCGTGGAATTCGAAGGTGTAGGTACCGAAATCGTCCACAGTATAGCCATAGCCGTTAGGCTCTTGACCGGCAACGGGGTAATTCTCAGGGAATACTTCTGCGAAGTCCTCACCAATGTTGGACCTAAGGATGAAGTGTACATCTTCACCTGCGGCAATGTCATCATGAACAACTTCTCCATCAGCAAGAACGATCTTCTTGTCAATGCCGGGGAAAGAAATCTTCGTGGACTTTACAAGGTTGAATGAGAGAGCCTGTTCGAAGATGAAGCTCTGATATTGATTACATACTTCGCTACCGATAATTCTGGTCTTGAAGGTTCTTGTTTGACCGTTCTTCAGTCCGGCGAAGAGGTTGTCAAGGGACTTATATGCATCCGTACTCTTGTCAGTATACTGCATAAAGGGAATCCCGAAGCGAATTCTATCTTCGCCATCTCCGACATAATCTTCATCAACACTATCTTTATCAGTGCTGAGAGTGTAGCCCCACTCATAGAAATAGCGGTAACCCATGTACTGAGCAACTGTCAGATTGTTTTCCCTCTCTGTACAATCTTTGCCAATATTCATCATATCGATGACGAAATTCAAGCTCACCTCGCTGAGGTCTTTTGCATTTGCATTATAATGCCTATTGTAGTAATCCACATAGAAATCGTCGAGGAACTCTGCGTTTATTTCTTCATCGGTCATGTCATTGGTGCCATATCCTTTTGCCCTGAGCAGTTCACCGACCTTTGCATTGGTCGCTTCTCTAGCTTGAAATCCGTCAAGACCAAGCTCGCCAATTGCACTATTCCATACCTTAAACATAACCGTACTTGCCCCTCCATCTGTCAACACATGAAACTCCGGAGTGGAGAGAGTTACGCTCTGAGGCTCGTAAGCATAACCATTGCCGGAATTGTCAACAACGGTAATGTTATATGTGTCCGTCGATGCCGGTACATAGTCAGTGAAGTTTTCCAGAATCGCAAATATATCGCCCATTTCGATTCTGGCGTAATTTACGCCTTTATCAATAGTGATCGTGATATCATGGGTGTGATTCGTTTCACCATTCGGTACATATGTCACCGTAACACCTTCGGGAAGACCCTCCGACGGTGCCGTTTCGGCGAACATTGCAGCGGGGACAGCCGCTGCGACCATCATTGCTGCAAGAAGAAGAGCAATGACCTTTGCTGCGATTTTCTTCATAAGAAAATCCTCCTTTTGTTTTTGTTTTTTACATCATTTACCGTACAGGGAACACACCCCCTTGCCGAATCACTCCGAAAAAAAGTGATTTGTCCGCTGCCGGTTAAATAATATCAAGGGAAAGTACCGCCCCTTAGGGGCATTTATGCTGCCGGACACATCGGTTCGGGAGCGATCCTCTTAAACGGGTAAACGAAACACGGGGCAATGCAAGCGTATTTTAAACTTGCTGCCGAAAAAGGGCTCCTGCCGAGGCACGGCAAAATATGAACCTGTTAATAAAGCTTTTTCAGGTTGGCTGAAGCAAATTACTGCTCTTCGGAATGCTCCTCCTTATCCTCATTCTTTTTTTTCACGATTTTCGAGATAACAAATGCCACTGCGGCAACAACCCGTATCGCTATACCGATTGTCGTAAACAGTCTAACACCTTCGCCGCCGGTCTGCGGCAAGCTGAGATACGTGTTGCCCATAGCTAAACTTCCTCTAGTTAATCTACCGTATATAATATCCGTCTCATGCGAGACAACCGCCCAAATAGGCAAAATTCAGACGGATCATGCGTTGTTCCCTCCGTCTATGGCAAGCATAACACACTCTCCAAAATTTGTCAAGTATTTTTTTTTTTCGTTCACAATGACTGCATCCAATTCTGCTGCTTGTCTTACTCCTGATTCATATTTTTTTCATTCTTTATGCAAAAAACTGCACCGAGGCGGCTTCGGTGCAGAAGGAATTGTGAACAATATTTTTCTTTTACTCATCAGCCCGGAGGCCACTGCATGCTTCTTCCGCCGAGAATGTGCATATGCAGGTGCTTGACGCTCTGCTGTCCATCCTCGCCGGTGTTGATGACGATTCTAAAGCCCTTTTCATCAATGCCGAGCATGGGAGCAAGCTTCTTGACGATCCCCTGCATATATGCGAAAGTTTCCGCATCGGTATCGAGAATGTTGGTGAAGTGCTGTTTCGGAATCAACAGCACATGAACGGGGGCCTGCGGTTCAATATCGCGAAAGGCAAGCACCTTATCATCTTCATAAACCTTGTTCGAGGGAATTTCGCCGCGAGCAATTTTACAAAAGATACAGTTCTCCATCTTTTTCCTCCATTATTTCACTTATTTTAACGTCCAACATAGTGTTGGGTGTCAATCTGCCTTTAATTTTCACCTTAACATAGGTATCGGTGCAGCCCGAAGAAACGGGACCTTGCTCCGTCTCGCTGCACTGTTCGACAAGCACGCTGACAGTTTTGTCCAAATACCTTTCGAGGTACTTCCTTTCCAGATTTTTCCCTTCTTCAATGAGCAGCTTGGCACGCCTGCTCTTTTCGGCATTTGGGAGCTGTCCGGGCATTGCATCCGCCTTTGTCCCGCTCCGCCTTGAATAGGGGAAGATATGGACCTTTGCAAACCCGACTTTTTTCATAAATTCTGCCGTCCGGTCATGCTCCTGCATTGTCTCCCCGGGGAAACCCGCTATTATATCCGTGGTTATCGCTGTATCTTCGCCAAATGCGGCTCGGAGTTTTTCACACAATTCATAGTATTGCTCCGAGGTGTACCCTCTCCGCATCCGTTCGAGTACGGTATCCGAACCGCTCTGGAGCGAAAGGTGGAACTGCTTACAGACCCTGCCGTTTTTTGCAAGACCTTGAATTATTTCATCGGTAAGCATGTGCGGTTCAAGTGAACCGAATCTTATTCTTTTGATATTCTCCAAGCCATCAAAGCCCCTTACCGCATCGAGAACATTTGTTCCTCCGCCGAAGTCCTTGCCATAGCTCATAAGGTGAATGCCTGTAAGCACGACCTCCGCGTAGCCGCCCTCATTGAGCTTGACTGCCTCGTTTCTTACAGATTCAAGACTTCTCGACCGTATCGCTCCTCTTGCAAAGGGTATTGCACAATAGGTGCAAAACAAATTGCATCCATCCTGAATTTTGAGATATGCACGCGTCCTGCCTTCATGAGTTGCACTCAGTTCCTCAAAATCGTGCTTGTGCATGACATCGTTTACGACAACTTTCTTTTCACCGTCACTGAACAGCGACTCGGCAATTTCAACGATCCTGCCCCGCTCACTGCTCCCCATTACGGCATCAACACCTTCTATCCCGGCAACGCTTTCGGGATTCCTCTGGGTGAAGCATCCGGCGGCAATTATCTTTGCATTTTCATTCAAGCGATGTGCCTTCGAAATCATCTGACGGGATTTTCTGTCGGCAATGTTTGTGACGGTGCAGGTGTTTACAATGCAAACATCGGCAATTGCCGGGTCAGTCACGACCTCGTGTCCTGCCGAAAGCAAGAGCTCCGCCATGGCATCACTTTCATACTGATTGACTCTGCAACCAAGTGTAATAAAACAGCAACGCATTATCCCTCCAGCTCATACATGAGCATTGCAAGCATTGCCATGCCTGCCGTTTCCGTACGCAAAATACGTTTGCCGAGGCTGACCGAATATGCGTTCTCGTTTCCTCCAAGGACAGCTTCGACTTCATCCGACTCAAATCCGCCTTCGGGGCCAATTACGATTGCAATATTCTTCATTGTCCGGTTCGCCTCAAGCACCTGCTTAAGGCTCGTTTCGTCCTCACCCTCGTAGGCTACAAGAACACCGTCAAACGCTTTGAAATCACATTTTTCGAGCGTAACGGTACGGCAAACTTCGGGAGCAATTCCTCTCCCGCACTGCTTTGCCGCCTCTTGCGATATTTTGTTATATCTCAAGTTTTTTTTATCCACGCCTGTCGAACTATCCGGCTTCACAACACAGCGTTTTGAGCAGACGGGTTGAATCTTAAAGATTCCGAGTTCAACGCATTTTTGGATTATCGTTTCCATCTTTCCCGCTTTCGGCAGGCATTGGAACAGAGTGACGTGTACCTTCGGTTCGGCAACGCAGGGTGTTTCGCCGATAATTTCGATTGTTACGCTGTCCCTTGCAACAGCGGTGATTTTTGCCATGCGTTCGAGTCCGTCGCCGTTGATGAGAATCAGCTCATCGCCTGCTCCCATTCTCAGTACGGTTCGTATATGCTTTGCTTCATCACCCGAAAGGATAAGCCTTTCGCCCGGCGAGACTGCATTTGTTTTTTCAACAAAAAATCTTCTCATAGCTTAATGCCGTTTATGTGCAAGCAATGCACGCCAATCCTCGCCGGACAGTACTTGTTCGACTTCGAGTCCATTTTCACTCAATGCTGCAATCACTTCATCAAGTCTGTCATCGATTATCCCGGACGCAATAAAAATCCCGTCCTCCTTCATAAGCCTTGGCACAACGGGGGCAAAGGCAATAATTACATTTGCAACAATATTGGCCATTACAATGTCAAATTTTTGTTTCGAAATATCCGCAAAGAACGCTTCGTCGCAGAGAATGTCTCCCGTCCTGATAAAATACTTTGTAAGGTCAATTCCGTTAAGCTCCGCATTTTCCGCAGCGACCTTAGCCGCAACCGGATCAATGTCTATGGCGTAGGTTTCTCCTGCACCCATCAGCGAGGCAGCGATGGAGAGTATTCCGCTTCCGCAGCCGAGATCTGCCACCAGATCCCCGTCTTTTATCTCCCGTTCGAGCAATTCAAGGCACATTCTTGTCGTATGGTGCGTACCCGTTCCAAATGCCATTCCGGGATCAATCTTAAGTACCGCACGGGTGTTTCCGTCCGGGATCTTTTCCCATGACGGACAGACGAGCAGCTTGTCGCCGACATTCATCGGTTTGAAATAAGCCTTCCAGTTGTTCGCCCAATCCTCTTCATCCACAAGGCGAACATGCACTTCGAGCGTGCCGAGGGGAATTCCGAGTTCGCTCTCCATTGCTTTAAGTTCTGCCATATCTTTTCTGACTGACTCTTCAATTCCCTCATTTTCTGGAACGAGCGATACATATGCCTGTACGGCCGGCTGCTTGTTCAATGCCGCTTCTTCGGCATAGTCCCAGTACTTTTCAGCAGTGTGCAAAAGTTCGTCTATTTCATCATGCCCCTGAACAATATTCACCTGAGTGATTCCAAGCATATCAAATCTCGCAAGCACAAGTTCCGTGCCGCATTCGGTCGTATCGACTGTTATTTCTTTCCATTTCATGGAGAAGTACCTCCGTGCATAAAAATACCCACTTTGATTATACCATCAAGTGGGCAGAATTAAAAGCATGTTTTTCGGGACAGCAGCGTTTACCCCGCCACGAGCTGCAGCACTGTATAAATGAAAAATGAAGCAAGGTATGCGACGGCGATCTGAAACATTACAACAAACAGTGTGTATTTTCTTGATTGCAGTTCGCGTCTCATCGTCGCAACGGCAGCGATACAGGGCGTATATAGTGAAACGAATACGAGGAATGAATAGGCACTTATGGGGTTAAACACTCCGCTGAGTGCAGAAAGTGCCTGCCCTGCCGTCAATGTTGAACCGACAAGAACGCTCATTGTGGAAACGATACTTTCCTTTGCAATGAATCCCGTGAGGATCGCAACAACTGCCATCCATGAGCCAAAGCCGAGCGGCTTGAACATGAACGCAATGGCAGTGCCGATTCTGCCGAGAATGCTGCTCTCAATATCATCGCCGACGGGTACAAGAGTCGGACTGAAATTCATAAGCAGCCAGATTACAATACTCATTATAAAGATAAGCGTTCCGGCCTTGGTTATAAAGTGCTTCACTCTTTCCCATACGTGCAGCATTGTATCCTTAAGCTTGGGCATTCTATACGGCGGAAGTTCCATCATGAATGCAGCATCTTCCGCTTTGAAAAGCGTCCTTCTGAAGATTAAGCCGAAAAGCATTGCAAGCAGAATTCCAATTAGGTACAGACTTAGTACGACCCACGTGCTTCCCTTCGAAAAGAATGCACCTGCGATCAATGCGTAAACCGGGAGCTTTGCCGAACAGCTCATGAATGGAATCAAGAGTATCGTACTCCGCTTATCCCTCATATTTTCCATTGTCCTTGCCGCCATGGTCGCAGGAACCGTGCAGCCAAAGCCCATAAGCAGAGGAATAAAGCTTTTTCCGCTTAAACCGAGTTTTCTCATCGGCTTATCCATTATGAAAGCAATCCTGCTCATGTATCCGCTGTCTTCGAGGAGAGACAGGAATGTGAAGAGGATCGCAATTTCCGGGAGGAATGTCAATACACCGCCGACACCGGAAAGAATTCCCTTGCAGATAAGGCTGTTCAGCCATGTGGGAGCTGATGCTGCCATCAGTGCAGACGAAACAGCAGGTATGGTTACATCAAATATCAACTGCTCCATGAGTCCTTTGAGCCATGCACCGAGGGTTCCGAATGTCAGAGTAAACACGACCGCCATGATTACGGCAAACAACGGCAAAGCAAGGTATTTATTTGTCAAAACCGTATCTATTTTATCCGAAAGAGTCGGCTCGCCCGTCTTATGCGTATGTTTACATACCTCATTTGCCACCCCCGTTATATAGCGATACCTGCTGTCCGCAAGCATTGAAGCACTGTCCGCAAAACTGTTCTGAGACGCCCTTGCATACTCATCGGAAATTTCGTTAATTATCTTTCTGACGTCATCCGGCAATTTCAATGCGGAGGCAACCGGTTCATCCCCCTCGAGCAGTTTTATACTGACCCAATGGACGGGCAAATCCGCCGCTTTCGCATAAGGTTCAACGATTTCACCAATCCTGTGGTGCATGCCGTGGGTAAAATCATCGTAGAGGTGATCCGGTTCAAGCTTAAACCCCTCGTGAACCTGTGCATGAGCGGCATTCAGAAGGATCTGAGCGGAAACACCCTGCGTTTTTGATACAAGGTCATCAATGCCCATGCCCGTTCTCGCGCTTATCGGAACAACGGGTATGCCAAGTTCCCTTGATAGAGCTTCGCAATCAATATCATCTCCCGCTTTTTTGACCTCATCCATCATGTTTAGGGCAATGACCATGGGGCGTTCAAGCTCAAGAAGCTGAACAGTGAGGTAAAGATTTCTTTCAAGATTCGTTGCGTCGATAATATTGATTATCGCATCGGGTTTTTCGGTTAAAATGTACTGCCTTGCAATGCGCTCTTCCATGCCGAAAGGTGAGAGTGAGTATATGCCCGGCAGGTCCACCAGAATCATTTCGTGTCCGCCCGTGTTAAATCCGCTCTTGGTATCGGCGGATGGAATACGTTTTACTTTTCCTTCCTTCTTTTCGACCGTAACACCTGCCCAGTTGCCGACATACTCCCTTTCTCCTGTCATTGCATTGAAGAGTGTCGTCTTTCCGCAGTTCGGATTTCCGACAAGGGCAAGCTTCACCGGCCTTTCGGAAGCATCGATTTCATCAGCAGTATTTTTCTTTTTTCCAAATGGATTTTCATCACATCTATGGCAATGTGAGCAGCCGCTCTTGCAGCACGATGCAGCGAGGATCTTCTCTGTCAGCTTTCCCGCACGGTCATGCTCTTTATTGTCTTTCAGATCAATATGACGTACCGTGTTCAGCAATCGCTTGCCCTTTTCATTGTACTCGCTCCGCACCGCAACCGATGATGCAACAGAATGGAGATTTTCCTCCGCATCCATCAACTCAACAGTATGTGCATCATTCTTTCTGAGCGACAGCGAATAGCCTCTCAGGTGCAGTTCCATCGGATCCCCCATGGGAGCAAACTTTATGAGACTGACCTCCGTACCCGGCGTCAAGCCCATATCAGTAAGCTTTCTCAACGCTCTCTCATCATCAGTGATTATTCGCCTTATTCTGCCCGTTTCTCCGACTTTGAGCTCGTCCAATCGTTTTCTTTCCATATTATCCTCTCGATTAGGGTAATTAACTCCAACCCGTAATTATATGTGTTCTGTGCTCTTTTGTCAACAGCTGTCCGGTTTGCAGCCACAGCAACAGCATTTGCTTTTGAGCACATTGATGCAATTAATGCAGTATGCATCGTGGTTAGAATCGTATAGCTCACGCACGTCTTCGTCTCAGCACTCTAGCTTATGGAGTCTTTGCTCAGCACTCCTGTGCGTATTGTAGGGTGATTATCGCAATAGCGATTGCGACTGGAACAGCCTTTGCCTCAGCACTCCTGTGCGTATTGTAGGTGTTAACGGCTCTACAAGCCCTCAGGAAGCGGTCCTTTGCCTCAGCACTCCTGTGCGTATTGTAGGACAAACTTCTTTGCACATTCCAGCATTGCTTTTTCTTTGCCTCAGCACTCCTGTGCGTATTGTAGGTGGAAGGTGTATGCACGATGATAGACTTCCATTCCTTTGCCTCAGCACTCCTGTGCGTATTGTAGGAGCGTAAATCCGCTTATTTATTATACAATACTGCCTTTTTATGCTGTGAGTAGGTAGATGGCTTTTCAGTTTTTTCAATGCAAAAACTGCGCTGACCATTTTCCCTTGCTCTTTTGCTGTCAAAGTAGCCTACGCCACCATTTGCGACAGCTACGGACGGACAATCGACCGTTTTCTTCGGTGCGAAGGTCACCGGTATTTATGTTAGCTTATTGCTCGCTTTACTCCCATGCTTGAAATTAGTTTCGGAGCGTTTCTGAGTTTCTTTATACAATCATTGTGCATTATAGTAAATTCAGGATAATCTTTTATTAACCCATCCCTGTCAAAAGACCACTGTTCCTCCTGCGTATGTTGGAGTAGAAAGGCAGAGTACAAATCGCGTTGAATTTTTCCACTACCATCAGGCATATTATTCCACCGCTCAGACAAACCCTTTTTCACATATGAATCTGTTATATGATTGTACTGGCTTGCCTTTATCGTAATTGGCACTTTTACGACGCCCGGAAGTCCGAGTATTTTACACTTTAAGTGCAAAATTTCTATTAACTTGGCTGGAGCCTTATTTGCTATTGATTTGCCAAATCTCTTCTTACGTTTATATTTTCCGCTTTTTTCCGAGACGGCAGTTTCCTTCGCCCTGCGGGCAAGCCCCACCCAGTTCATATCCTCTACATAAAAGGTGTTACCTAGCGCAATCAAATGATTGGCTAGAACCGTGTGTTGCAACTTCCTTATCACCGCTTGTCTGTGCATTATATACCCCAGTTTGCACTGTAATTTTTTGTAGCGTTTAGACTTATTGTGTGTAAGTTTAATTCCGCATTTTATCGTGCCATCCTCTGCATAATTATTGGGGTTATTCGCCCTCCTGCTCCTATCCATTTTACGTTGGATCAGGCATTTTTGCTTCTCGATACTTTGAACCTTATCTGCCAATTCAACGAGTGCAACCTCATTGCTTGCTACGTATGCAATTGTTTGAGGACCAATATCTATACCGACCTTTCCTTCGCCAACAAAATGCATCGGCTGCCCCGTCTCCTCATTCCGTTTAACAACGGGAGTTCCTTTCAATGTGAGCTGAGCATACCATCGACTTTTATTTTTTCCTGGCTCTCTAACTATCCGAACAAACTTCACCCATTTTTCAAGCATTTCTTTTTCGTACGAATTATTTTTGTCCAGTTTCAGTTTGAGTGAAAGCCCCTTCCATTCGATATATTCTCCCCTGAACATAATTTCTGTGCCTCCACTTTTCTTCGAAACTGAATAGCCTCTGACAGAGTTCAACTCGCCGACTCGCTTGAAATGAACCTTTTTCCCATTTCCATACAGAAGTTTTTTAAATGCAGCCCAGACCTGAGCAGCAATACCGTGTACCGCAACACTCGATCCTATGTTTTGACCGAAATGTTTGTAGTAGCGACCCATATCTTTCTTAAACCCGTATTCACACAACCCATTTTGATGTAATAAGTCGTCGCGTTGCTTGCTGAGTTTCTTTTTCTCAACATCGCTCCTATTGTTATTTTCTTTATACTGCCTCTGGACTTCTCTATATTCTACAGAATGTTCTAGTTTCCTGAGTTTCTTCAATTCTGCATTCAGAAGGGTGTTATACAATTGTCTTGCAATCTCAAGACGTTTTGCAAGTCTATCTTCCTGCCACTTTTCGAGGAGCAGGGGTAGCTTAATAACGCAACATTCATCGTCTGTTTTTTTCGCCATGCTGTTCTCCTTTCCTCTGCCTTTTATTATATCACTAAACTAAAATTTTGCAACTTTTTTCAGTGCATGTTTCAATGACACTGTACATCTCACCAATGAGCTTCAAAGCGACCGAAGAATCGACACGGACAACAGCCCACATTATTGAGGAGGTCGATTTAGATTACGCAATGTTTTTTGAAGCATTTCTTCGCTGCACATTGCCTTTTCCTTACTCGCCGACAGTAAAATTATTGTGCGTTACTTTCTCTGCAATGCGGGCCTGATGCGGACTATGTTACCCGTAAAATATATTTTCGGATTCGTGCTGCATCTCAATCCTACAGAATCAGCTCCCTTTCTTAATTGTCCACTTTGCCCTTCACCGGAGTTTACCATCAGACATTCTTTCAAAAGTCACATTACAATTTTTCATTGAAATTTTTCCTACCCTGTAACCGCGACTTTCAAGTTCCTTCTTGTATTTCAAAAAGGAATGATCGATCGGTACTCCCGAAATCTCTTCAATTTGTGCAAAGGTGAGGGTGATTTTAGCTTCACCACTCGCCGCAACTTCATTCCACAGTAAATCATATTTACTCATTTATCTTTCTATTGCTGAAATATTTCCCGTCTGTATCGCTTCAAGATTCCTTGCAATCTTTTCCTTTTCCCAGTCCCACCATTTGAGCTTGGTTAGAATTGAAATCGTTTCATCATCGAATCTTTTTCTTATGGGTCTTGCCGGAACTCCGCCGACAATCGTGTACGGCGTAACGTCTTTGGTCACTACTGCCCTTGCACCGATAATCGAACCATCGCCAATGGTAACTCCCGATAGAATAACTGCTTCATAACCTATCCAAACATCATTTCCAACGACAATATCGCCCTTGTTGTCCCATGCAGAGGTAATGTTCTTTGTGTCAAGATTCCATTCCTCAAAAAAAATCGGGAAAGTATAGTTAGAGAGAGATTTGAGCGTATGATTTGCACTGTTGAAGATAAACTTTGCACCGCATGCAATTGAGCTGAACTTTCCAATATAAAGTTTATCGCCATTTATCGGGTAGTGGTACAGCACATTGTTCTTTTCAAAATCCCTCGGATCGTTAACAAAGTCATTGTAAATGGTATAGTCGCCTACTTCAATGTTCTGACCTGTTATAACGCTTTTAAGGTACACTATTTGTTTGTCGTGCAATCGAGGGTAAACTATCTTCTCCATTCTCTCTCCTTCTCATATTTCAAGCCGCATATAGACGAGTTCCTGCCTGGACCCGCTCCGTGTCATAAATCCCAGAGGATTCCTGCCAAACTCGACAAATCCAAGTTTTTCGTACAGTTTCACGGCTGATTGGTTTTCAGCAACAACTTCAAGCTCCACCTGCGTAAATCCGGCTTTCTTTGCACATTCAATGCAGCTTTGTGCCATAGCTTTTCCGGCACCCAAACCCCAAAAGTCTTTTAAAATACTGATTCCAAACTCTGCCCTATGCTTTGTCTTGTCGCGAAGTGATACAGCATTGATTCCGGCAGAACCTATGAGCTTGCCTTCAACGAAAGCACAAATTTCAATGTCCGTTTCACTATCGATCATGCGTTTAAAGTTTTGTGCAACGCCCTCCGGAGTCCCTTTAAATTCATCCGGATAGGTTGTCAGGAACTCCGTTTCACCATGGGCAGTTTTAAAACAATCAATAAAATTGACAGCGTCTGTTTCAACTGCGTTCCGTAAGAAACAAGTCCTGCCGTCCTTTAATGTAAATCGTCTGCTAAATTCCACATTTTCCCCCTTTGATCTCGCTTGAGCAATCCTTCACTCACAAGTCTTTCGAAGAACTTTTGTATGTGAGTTTCAAGCATTCTAATCGTTTTCTCCCCGTCATCAGTGCAATCGCGGATGCCGTAAAGAAAATGCATTGGTCCATAAAATTCCAACGCCAACTGCTCGCTTTTATCTTCGGAAATATTCATCCCGCAAAAAATCATCTTCATATAATTCGCAGGCCCTATTGAAAGATAATTCTGATAGATTCTTGACATGTTGGCATCTCTGTATTGTTCCAGTGTTAACATTTTTCGAAACTGCGACGAAAACAAATCTTCAGTCCACCTTTTGAACTGAGCTATGCTGAATTCTCTTATTGCATCCGGTGGAACAAAACTATACGCCTCACCTGCTTCATCCTCAGGCATACCGTATTCTCTCGCCCATTTTGCATCAAGCTGCTCCATTTCTTCGATTATGGCGTCAAATATCGTTTGTTTATTTTCGTAATGTTTGTAAAGTGCACCCTTCGTTATCCCTATTTCCGCAGCAATATCGCTCATAGATGTTCCGAGATACCCTTTTTTTGAAAACAGCTCCAGTGCCGCTTTCATAATTTTTTCTTTTGTCTCCCTTGCCATGCTTCACCCCCATGCTGAACGGCCGCCGATCTTGCAAACCCCTCAATCACTAAAATTATAATCTTCTTGCGGCATGTTGTCAAGTATTACTTCGAATTGTTGCCTTATTTTTCATTAACAGAATAAATTCGAATATTTTCGCCTTGCTTTTCGCCCATATGACTGTTATAATCTGCGTATACGCCGAATCACGACAGTGCAAATTCCGCACTCCGTAAACACCGGACTAAGCCCGTACGGCAATATCGTGATGAATCGGATTCAGCCGCACCGGTCGACGTTCCTATTGTTCCGATGTCTGTTGCGGTTGTTGCTGACATAACTGTCATCGACGGGATTTTTTCTCCCGGAATGAACAAGATATCCATATCAGATGTTGTTTCGGATTCTTGCAGCAGAGTTTTGCTTTTCCAACATCATTTGATGAAATTATTTCGTGCAAAAGGAGTTAAACCATGAAAGAAACAAAATACACCGGCACACAAACTGAAAAGAACCTCCGTACGGCCTTTTCAGGCGAATCTGAGGCCCGCAACAAGTACACGTTCTTTGCCTCTGTTGCAAAGAAGCAAGGGTATGAACAGATTGCCTCCCTCTTCCTCAAGACCGCCGATAATGAAAAGGAACACGCAAGGCTCTGGTTTAAAGAGCTTGCCGGCATCGGAGATACTGCTAAAAACCTCATCTCCGCCGCTGAGGGTGAGAATTACGAATGGACTGATATGTATGAAGGTTTCGCACGAACTGCAGAAGAAGAGGGCTTTCACGAACTTGCCCAACGGTTCAGGCTCGTCGCCGCTGTCGAAAAGCATCACGAGGAACGCTACCGTGCACTCCTTCATAATGTTGAAACTATGCAGGTTTTTGAAAAGAGCGATGTTAAAATTTGGGAATGCCGCAATTGTGGTCACGTTGCAGTAGGCGTAAAAGCACCCGATATTTGCCCAACTTGCAGCCATCCGCAAAGTTATTTTGAAATTCTCGCCGAAAATTATTAAACAAATACGCTCAAACTGCAAATAGCTTAGATTGGTTAAATTAAATATTTTGTGACATTAAAAGGGCTCGAGAAATCGAGCTTTTCATTTTAGATGGCAGAGAATCACGATGAATACCATCAAAGGCAGCGAGAGCAAGGAAGAAATGCTGAAAAAGCTGGAAGCCCTCTTGAATAAGTAACCAAGGCAACCAGCTAAAGCACGATGGGGCGGAACTTGCCGCCGCCCTTTCATTTCCGCATTGTATCATGTCTTGCCCTGTAAATCAAGAAGGGACGTGATTATTATCGGCGAGAAAAAAATGGGAAGACCCACAGTAAACCCGAGAACCGAGAAAATAGAATTTCGACTGTCGAAGCAGGAAATTGAAGATATCGAAAAGTGTGCGGCTGCTATGGGAACACAGCGCGTGAACGCTGTAACCGAAGGCATTCGATTGCTGAAAAAAGAATTGGGCTTGGATTAAGCCAAAGAAAAGCGGCTGTTGCTTGATGCAACAGCCGTGAACTTTATCTCTCAAACACTAACCCGAACGTTCCTCTGATGAAAAACACCCGTGGTTCGTATTTGAGCTGCTTTGGTGGAGCATAGGGGAGTCGAACCCCTGACCTCAACATTGCGAACGTTGCGCGCTACCAACTGTGCTAATGCCCCAAACTCGACCACGATTATACAACAGATCCGTCTGAAAATCAACGGACACACGCCATATATTTTCGGAAAGGGAATGTCGCAACGCCTGCCGACGTTGCGACAACAGCCTATCACTTTAAATTTTGTTGTATATCAGATAGAACACCACACCGATAACAACAAATCCAACACCGACGATCACAAGGTGCCACGAAGCACCTCGTCTCTTCTTGTTGTTCTTATAGTCAAAATAACTCTTGGGCGTCTTATCGTCCCCCGGATTATTCTTGCGATGACGTGCCATTGAAGCAAAACTGTATGTCAAGCCGTCGTAAAGCCCCTGCGAACTTAGGTATGTCAACACACCGATTCCTGCAAGGACGATTCCCGGAATAAAGAATGCATCGCACAGGATACGTAGAACCATACTCGTATCAGTTTGTTTAAACAAATCCTTTGTCAAGCACACCACCAGTGCAATCACAAGTCCTATGACTGCACCGGTGAGATATTTAACCCAAGACTTAATTTCTCTGGTTTGCTTCATCATTTAGAAATCAGTGAGCTTTCTTTTCTCCGCGGTCAATCTTCTTGATTTCTTCCTGATACTCATCAAATTCCTTCTTATTGCAGTATACGAAGTGACCAGGAGCAACTTCCCTGAAGGAAGGACCTTCAACCGAGTAATCATGTGAAAGAGCGGGAACATAGGTAATACGTTTACGCTTCTTCTCATAATTGGGATCGGGAAGAGGAATAGCGGAGAGCAATGACTTCGTATAGGGGTGAAGCGGGTGTGCAAACAGCTCATCTGCATCAGCCAACTCAACCATTTTGCCGAAGTACATAACGCCTATCCTATCGGAGAAATATTTAACGACGCTGAGGTCATGAGCAATGAACATAAGAGTCAGACCCATGCTCTCACGGAGATCATTCAGCAGGTTGATAACCTGAGCCTGAATTGAAACGTCAAGCGCACTTATAGGTTCGTCAGCGATGATCATATCGGGCTGAAGAACGACCGCACGAGCAATGCCTATACGCTGACGCTGACCGCCAGAGAATTCGTGGGGGTAACGTTCTGCATGTTCGGGAACAAGTCCGACCATTTCAAGGACTTCTGAAACCTTTGCATCAATAAATTCCTTGTCGCGGATACCGCGGATCCTCAGGCCTTCCGCAATAATTTCGCGAACGGTCATACGGGGGTCGAGAGAACCGACGGGATCCTGGAAAATCATCTGAATCTTAGTCATAAGATCCTTATGAATTTTGCTGTCTTCAGTGAGCTTCTTGACAAGTTCATCATCTCCGGCAGCCTTAGCTGCTTTGATTTCAGCTTTACGACGCTTTGCAGCATCGGTGCCCATACCAATCCTGACACCTCTGAAGTAAACATCACCGTCAGTCATGTCATACAGACCGATAATGGAACGACCGGTAGTTGTTTTACCGCAACCAGACTCGCCAACAAGTCCGAAAACTTCGCCCTTTTTGATTTCGAAGCTTACATCATCGACTGCTTTGGTAGCCTTGAAGTACTGCTTAAGGTGTTCAACACGCAGCAATGGTTCCTTTTCCGGATCAAAGTCGGGCGTGTAGTTGTCAACATTTAATTTCTTATCAAGTTCTGACATAATTATTCTCCCCCAAGCTTCTTCATTCTTTCAATTCTATCAGTTACGAGACGGGGCGGTTCAACCTTCGGTGCATCGGGATGCAGCAGCCAAGTTGCGGCACTGTGTGTCTCTGAAATCTTAAACATGGGAGGCTGTTCCTCGAAGTCAATCTGCATTGCATATTTGTTACGCTCTGCAAATGCATCGCCAACAGGAGGATAAATCATGTTGGGAGGTGTACCGGGAATAGCATCGAGCTTATCGGTCGTATCGAGGTCAGGCATGGAAGCCAACAGTGCCCAAGTATAGGGATGAGCGGGCGAATAGAAGACATCGTCTGCAGTACCGAACTCAACAATCTTGCCTGCATACATGACGCCAATCTTATCAGCCATGTTTGCAACAACACCAAGGTCATGGGTGATGAAGATAATGGAAAGCTGACGCTCTTTCTTGAGCTTATTGATAAGTTCAAGAATCTGAGCCTGTATTGTAACGTCAAGAGCGGTCGTAGGCTCGTCGCAGATAAGGATGTCGGGATTTGCTGCAAGTGCGATCGCGATGACTATACGCTGTCTCATACCGCCGGAGAACTCGAACGGATACTGTCTAAAACGACGCCGTGCATCGGTGATACCGACTTCTTCCATGAGTTCGATAGCACGAATCTGAGCTTTACGTTTCGTTACGGCATAAACCTTCTTTGAAGCCTGTTCTCTGAGGAAATCAACCATTTCCTGTGCCTGAACTTTGTAGTCAATTTTCTCTGCCGCAGCAATCTGTGCAGAGTAAGAATCCCTAAGGTGGTTAATTATGAGCTTAATATTGTTCTGATAAAGCTCAATATCCATCCTGCCCTTGAATTCAGCGTCAGACTTGTTCAGGTGCTTCTTGTTCTCAACTCTGCATGCACGAGCATACTTGGCAACAGCTGCATTGAGACTGGAACCAAAGGTATAGGCCGTGCTGTCCTTGCGGATTGCAAGTTTATCAAGGGAGTCATCGACAGCCTTGGTTAGTACCTTTGCTTCAGACTTGATGGTATCGACATCAATCCTGTCACCCTCGATCTTTGCGAGAGTGGAATCAAGCATTGCAGCGATATCGTCTTTCTTTTCAAAAGCTACCTTATCGGAATACTCAAGTCCCTTAGCCACATCGTCAATAAACTTATTGAGGAAACCGTTGTTGAGCTGCTTCTCGCATGCAGCATTATACGTAGCAATGTTCTTTCCGTCAAAAGCGGGATCACAGTTAAATTGTCTGCAATAGCCGATTGCGAAGAAATTGGGAACATCCTTCGCCATCACATCTTCGAGCAGTGACTTGATCTTTTTAAGGACATCATCGGTCTTCTCATGATCACCATCGGCGATATAACCGGGTATGAGTGCCTTAAGGTTGTCGATAAGAGCAGGCAGCTCACTGGTTGCAGCATCAACAAGGAAGGGGTTGTACGCATTCTTCGAGTCATTGATGATAATTCTCATATCCTTTGCGACAACCTTGGGCTGTCCGTTGATGGAATCGATAAGAACATCACTGATGTTCTTGATCATTGACTCAACACGTTCACGGGAATAGTTGTAGGAACTTTCAAGCTTACTGCCAAGTTCAGTGAAACTATTCAAAGTTTTTACACTGCCGGATACATCCGTAACACCGGCATTCGTCATAGCAACGCTGAGAAGCTTAACTTTGCCGGCATAAGTGCGGCTTGCTTCCCTCTGATTCGCTTTGCCGTTGAGAATCATCGCTTCGGTAAGCTGAGTACCGATGCGAACAATGGGATTAAGACTGGAAAGGGGATCCTGGAAGATCATGGAAATACGATTGCCGCGAATCTTGTGGAAATCCTCTTCACTGATCTGCATCAAATCCTGACCATCGTAAATAATCTCGCCGCCTTCAGGAATGGCATTCTTAGCAAGAATACCCATGATTGCCCTTGCGGTAACGGATTTACCGGAACCGGATTCACCGACGATTGCCAGGGTTTCACCTTTTTCAAGGTCGAATGAAATATCTCTTACAGCCTTTACCGTTCCGTTATTGGTACGGAAGGATATAATCAAATTGTTAACTTCAAGTTTCTTAGCCATTAGTCATCCGCTCCTCTCAGTGACGGGTTGAATGCATCACGCAGACCGTTGCCAAACAGGTTGAATGCAATCATCATAATTGCAATAACCGCTGCCGGGATAAGCAAGATATGCGGGTCGTACTGCAAGTACTGCTTACCATCAGCCATCATAGTACCGAGCGATACCGATGTCTTAGAGTTAAAGTTTACAATTCCGAGGTACGAGAACGTTGATTCGCTCGTGATAACACCGGGAATCATAAATACAGAACTGGTAACGACTGTGCCAATTGCATTGGGGAAGATATGCCTGAACATCAGTCTCAGATCTCCTGCACCAAGGGTACGAGCCGCAAGGATGTACTCTTGATTCTTGAAGCGATAGAACTGGGTTCTTACAACTGCTGCAGTTCCTATCCAACCGGTTACACAGAACGCCAGCAGCAAACCGCCCAATACGGTAGCCTTACCTGTGTTGACCAAGTGCATCTGGAACAGCGAAACAATAATGTAGAGAGGCATACGCCAGAGGATATCAATGATACGCTCGATAATCATATCAACCCAACCGCCGTAGTAACCTTCAATAGCACCTACACAAGCACCAAAGATGAAGCAAACGACTGCAACACCGATAGAAAGAACGAGTGAAAGCCTAAGGCCGTATGCCATACGAGTGCAGATGTCATAACCTGAACCGTCAGCACCAAAGAGGAAGGTGGGGATATGGCCGTTTACATACTGATAATAGTTATAATAGAGAACGCGTACTTCGTAGGACTGCTTGTCACGCTTGAGGTAGAAAGCAGGGTTGCCGTTCTCATCATAGATGTAGTTGGCAGTGTAACCATGTTCCTTAACGCCTTCGAGATCGTATGCCTTACCGTTTTCATCGACAGGCATGAACCTCTTGCTCTTGTACCAGTAATTTGCATCGTTGGGTTCTTCGCAGTATTCACTGGTTGTATCCACCATGGGATAGAGAACCTGAATGCTGTTTTCCTCTTCCCATGCCATAATCTTTTCAATGTCCGGCATGGTCATTTTAAGGTAAATAAAACCGACAAGGTCATAAGTATCGACAATACCTACACGGGATGTTTTACCGAGACCGTCAACAGTCTCTGCTTTGGTGGAGAGAATGGGGTTAAACTCCGATTCTTCGCCAAGATCCCAAGTCGTATTTGCTTTGCCGTCCGTATCCATTGCGGCTACGCCGATACCGTGAAGAAATACATAATACTTGTCGTTCATCTGGAGGCTCTTTGAACCCTCAATTATAGTCTTGCCATTGATGACAAGCTGGGGGTGAACCTTCTGATAGTAACCATCTTTATCGCCAATATCATAAATTGAAACAAAGGGAATAATTATTGCGTAAAGAATGATGATTGCAAGAACAATCGCTGCAACAACAGAAGCCTTGTTCTTTTTAAACCTGCTCCATGCGTCCTTGAAGTAGCCGATGGGTTTTGTTTTAAATTCCTTGTCATGCAGCTTTTCATTCTGCTGAACAAAGCGGAACTTCTCCGCAGGAATATGCGTAAATTCGTTAATCTTTGCCATATTATCTCTCTCCCATCTTAATTCTAGGATCAAGGAATCCGTAGCTAAGGTCGGTCAGAATACCGGCGGCAAGTCCGATAAGAGTATAGAACATTGCAGTGCTGACAAACAAGTCATAGTCTCTAAGATTGAGAGCCTGAAGAGTCAGTGCACCAACGCCGGGGATCGCGAAAATACTTTCAAGAATCATTGAGCCGCCGAGAATGCTGAGGAAGGTACCGATGATCGAAGGAAGGATAGGTACCATTGCATTCTTAAGAGCATGACGCATAACTGCCTTGCTCTGGGTCAGACCCTTTGTTCTTGCGAGAAGCATGTAGTCGCTCGTAAGAGCTTCAGTAAGCTCTGCACGAACTGTACGTGCGAAATATGCAATTTCATAGAAAGCACTTGCCAAAATGGGAAGTACAAGTGAGTAAACCATCTTCCAAGTGTACATACCGCCTGCATCTGCTACGGAGCTCATAACGAGGGGGAACCACTGCAGCTTATATCCGAAATAATACTGGAGGAAGAATGCAAGACAGAATGATGGAACTGAAATGAACAGAACAATAACAACGCTGATAATCTGATCGGGCAATTTGTTCTTCTTCAATGCAGCAAAAACGCCGAGAAGTATGCCGAAGGGCAAACCGACCAAAATTGACAGCACATTAACCATAATTGTAGCAGGCATACGGCTGAACAGAACTTCAGTTACATCTGCCATGTACTGTACTTTAAAAGAGGTACCCCAGTCAAATTTAGTAAAAATGTTTTTGAGATAGATACCATACTGTTCGAGAATCGGTTTATTCCAACCGAGTGCTTCACGACGCTGCAATTCAACAATGCCGGCAGAACCGAGCGGAACCTCGGATTGAAGCATCTTTACAAGACAGAAAGTGATGGTCATAATGATGAATGCAGTTATGAACATCATCACAATCCTCTTAAGGACATATTTAAGTGTTCGCATAGGCTGTTTCCTTATCTTTTTTTATTTGTTAGGTGCAGATCCGATAAAACTGCACCCCAGATTTTAAAGTCTGACAACAGTTCCGGAGTCCGAAGGCTCCGGAACTGCATGCCGTTGTGTCAGATGTCTTTGAGTGTAAACACTCGGTGGCTTATCAATTATTTATAATCGAGTTCGCCGCCCTGGGACTTTACGTAAGCATCCCAGTCAGCATCATTGTAGTTGTAGGTCATGAGACGGATTCCGCCGTAACCATACATGATGTTGTAATCAGTGGTTGCGTACTTAATCTGGTAGGAGTACATGGAAACAACAGCATCACATGCGAAGGGGATGCAGTGGTAACCACTGAGGATGTTGGATTCAAGGTAGCTCAGGATGAGCAGGCACTTGTCAACATCACCGGCATACTGTGCGGGATCGTTGATTGCCTTTGCCCAGTTCTGGTAGGTATCTACCTTATCTTCACCATCGATGGGGATGGTGATGGTTTCGGTGGTGGGATCGAAGCCGCAGGACTCATGAATCTTATCCATACCGTTCATGTAGTCGGGTTCGCAGTATACGCGGATGCTGGAGAAGGGATAGAATGCTGCACCGCCCCATGCACCACGAGCCATTTCAACCTTACCTGCTGCAATGTCAGCATAACGGTTTTCGATAGCTGCTACGTATTCAACCTTGATCTTGCCTTCGAGCTTGGTGCCTTCGGTTGCCTTTGCGAAGTAATCGTTGAGCATCTGGCACTCGTTGCTGTAGTCAGTGCTGAGGGACTGAGCTGCGGTTGCGTAGCAAGTGATGTTGATAGCCTGACCTTCGGTGTAACGACCTTCTGCGATAGCCTTGTCAGCTGCTTCTTCGAAGAGCCTCTTTGCTTCTTCAACGTCGTAACCGGTTACTGCTGCGTATGCATCGTCAACGGTTGCGTATTCCTTACCCTCGCCGTATTCGATACCGTATACGCGGAGAACAGCTTCCTTAGCCTGAGTGGTGTTACGATAGATGGAGTTCTCATCGTTCTCAATGTTGTAGTAGTAGAGGCTGTTCTGGAGATAGTAAGCGGGCTTATAGCCGGGGGTTGCCTGAGCACAAAGTTCGCTGCGGTTGATAGCAAGGGACATTGCATGACGGAATTCGTCATAACCAATGATCTGCTTGTTGGAGCCGTCGCCAGCTTCGTCTTCGAGAGCCTTGAGCTTTTCGAAATCGGTTGCGAAAATCCAACGATAGGTGTAGGTCTGGTCAGTCTTCAGCAGGTTCTCGGAAGCCCTGTAGATCTGCATATCATCAGCATTGAGGGATACTTCATCGAGTTTGCCCTGGTTGAAGAGCATCAGAGCGGTCTGGCTGTCGCTTACGATATCGTAAACAACCTTGGTGGTCTGATACTGGCCTTCGTGGTTGCCATCGGTGTAGCCGTACCAATTCTCATTCCTGTCGAGAACGAACTGCTTGTCAGTTTCGAAAGAAGTGAGTTTGTAAGGACCGTATGCCTTGTAGTTTTCGGGCTTGGTGCCGTAGTTTGTTGCAACAAGGTTATTGAGGGTTTCCTTACCTGCTTCGTAGAGATCCTTATAAACGATCCAATTGCCGGTAAGGCTGGTGAGGAAGTAGAATTCGGTTTCTGCATCCTGCATTACGTAGTAGAGGGTGTAATCGCCGCCCTTGATCAGACCAACGTCTTCCCAGGGAGTCTCGGGAATGACACCATCCTGAACGAAGAGGAACTCAACGTATGCTTCGGGATTGTTGTCGCCGCAGTTTACAGCGATAACCTTGAGAGCATCAATGATCTCTTCATTTACAACTGCCCAACCGTCTGTGCCGTTATCAGCAATGTAAGCTTCGATGACATCATAGAGGTTGTTGCCTTCTGCATCATTGAAGTAACCTGCATCAACATAACCTGCGTCTTTAGCAGCTTCGAGGCTGTCGCCGAAGAAGATGCAAGCTGCGCTCATGGAGATATAGAGATCCTTACCTTCGAGATCTGCACCCTTAGCATCAATAAAGTTGGGCTTGCCAGCCTGATCATTATTGAAGTAAGCCTTTGCATTCCTGATAGCGGAGCTGCCTTCGGTGTAGCTGTTGGCACGGTAGTTCTTCATCTCGGGGCTGATGCACTGCTGCATGGAATAGATGTAGGTGTCAGCATTGATGGGGGTACCGTCTTCCCAAGTTGCATTGGGGTTGAGCTCGATCTTGTAGATAACGTTTGCGGTGGGGAGGTTGCCGTCTGCGTCAGCAACGAGCCACTTTTCACGATCTTCGTAGGTTGCGGTTACGTCTTCAACGGAAGTAGCCATTTCATAAACCCATTCGAAGTTTACGCCATCTTCTGCGATGGTGGTGTCTACAAAGGGAGTTTCGAGATAGCTCATGATTTCGCTATCTGCGTTGGTTTCCCAAGTGTGGGGGTTCCAGGTTGCGGGTGATGCACCCATGGTGAGATTGTAGGTGTACTCTGCGTTGTCGCTGGGAGCCGGGGTTTCTTTGCCGGGCTCGGCGGTGGGCTTGTCAGTCTCGCCGCCGTTCTTGCAAGCTGCAAGAACGGGGAGGATCATGAGCATAGCCATAACGAGAGCCAAGATTTTGGTCATCTTGTTCATTATGTTACCTCCTTAAAATTTACCGGGGTCTGTCGCCCCGATGGTATGCTAACAGTATACTTATTCATGCGGCCTTTGTCAACACAAAAATTCGAATTAGGTGCCCGTTCCAAACATTTTTTTCACACTTTTTTTCCGAAAAACGCATTAAATATATCTTTCAGTGTCATTTGTTCACATTTGTGCCATATTTTCGCCCATATTTGCCCGGTATATTTCTCCCAGTAGAAAAAATTTGTCCTTTTCCCCGTCCTTAGACACATTATTATTTTCTCTTCGCAGATTAGCTTGACTGAAATTCATATATGCAGTATAATTGTAGGGATAATTTGCCGATCTCACAAAGGCGTGATGTCGGCATGATAAAGAGGTAGTACATGTTGGCGAATATAAGGTATTTTGCTGTTGACGTCGGTGATAAACGTATCGGACTTGCAGTCAGTGATGCACTCGGCATAACAGCCCAAGGTCTTGAGACGTACAATCGCACGGGTGACGATGAACGCGACGGCGAATACATACGCAATTATGCAAAGAAATATGCTCCATGCAGAATAGTGTTTGGTCTTCCGCGGAATATGGACGGCAGCTACGGACCTGCCTGTGACAAGGTCAAAGCATTTGCGGAATTTGTATTAGACGGCTGGGATGGCGGGCATGATTTTTATGATGAAAGACTTTCAACTGTCGTCGCCGAAAAAGCGATGTATGAAGCTGAGTTTAATTGGAAGAAACGCCGCAAGGTCGTTGATAAAATGGCTGCACAGATAATTCTTCAGGGTTATCTTGAGCTTCACCCAATAAGATAATATCAATAATCAGGAGGAAAAACAAATGTCCGAACAGGAAAGGATTATTGCAGAAGCCGGTGAATACGATGAATATGAGCCGGTAACCTTCATCAATGATGAAGGTGAGGAGGAGAGTTTTCTTCACATCCTTACATTCAACTATGAAGGAAGCAAGTATGCCGCTCTCGTCCCCGAGGCACAAGTCGACGAGGATGAACCTGAGGTTCTTTTTGTTGTGATAACAAAAGATGCCGATGGTGATGCATACATTCCCATTGACAATGAGGTTCTGCTCGAGGAGCTCTTCGCAGAATTTGCTTCATTGCTCGATGAAGATGAAGAAAACTGACGTCGTGATTGACTGATAGGGATTTGACATGACTTTTACCGAACTTTTTCTCACTGCGGTTGCACTGTCAATGGATGCAATGGCAGTCTCCATTTCTAGTGGAATCGCCGCACGCCATATTAAGATAAGAAACGCTCTGCTCATGGCAGCATTCTTCGGTGGCTTTCAGGCTCTGATGCCATTGATAGGTTATTATATCGTTCCGCTGCTCAGCAAAGTCTTTGGTGACGGTGTAACTGCTTTCGTTGAAGGCATGGATCATTGGATCGCACTCGTTCTTCTCTCATTCATCGGTGGAAAGATGATTATTGAGGCAATAAAGAATGACGAAGAAGCTGTTACCGATAATCCTTTTAAGCTCGGAACGCTCTTTGTTATGGCAATTGCAACCAGCATTGACGCCCTTGCGACCGGGATTGTCTTCCGCGGCTTCAGCCTCACCGGCGGCGGACTCGTGTTCACAATCCTGTCAATCGGTTTCGTGACCTTCATCCTCTCACTCGTAGGTGTTCTTCTCGGCAAGAAACTTGGTGAAAAATTCAAACGTTGGGCTGTTCTAGGCGGAGGAATCGTGCTTGTTTGTCTTGGAATAAAAGTTTTTCTTGAGCATGTTCTCACATGACGATCGTTGTACACCTCCATATTTAAGAGCTTTGATTTCGGACGGCGGCACTGTGCTGCCGTCTTTCATTACTCGACAATAATCAGCACGCTGCATTTAACGTATTTCGTTAAATATTCCCTCCTCACACTCATTATTCGATCGTTATTCTTTTTCAGCGTGCAAACTCGAAAACGTGCCTGTTTCCGCTGTTTTTTAACATAAAAAAGGCAAATTCGCTATTGACAAGTCGGGGCAATTAAGTGTATTATGATACCAGCGATGTTAAAGGGCACAATACAAACGGTTTCTTGTTGCGGCGTGGATTTGACTTGCCGCAGTTGTTTGTTGTATTTGTTTATTGATTTAACTTATTATTTTTAGGAGAAATGTATTATGATGACAAGGGAGTTATTGCTCGAAAAGAGTGTTGACAGTCTCAGAGAGATTGCCAAGGCACAGGGCGTTAAATCCGTAACAAAATATCGTAAATCTGAACTTATTGATGTAATCATGAACGGCGGCATAATTCCCCGTGCACTTGACAAACAGGCAATGCTGCGAGAGAGTATGCAGCGTGCGAGAAAAGACGAAATCACCATCGAAAAGACCCCTGCGACGGAGAAGCCCCGTGCTTCTGTCTCTGTCCCTCCCGTTTCGGCTCCGCAGAGAGCGGCGGAAAGAATCGATACCTCCCAACAGCCGCCCGCAGTGCAGCCAGCTGCCGCCAACACTCCTGAAGTTGTCTCGGCTCCTCAGCCGGTCATGCATTCTCCTTCAGTTTCAATGCCTTCTTCACAACCTTCTCAGCCCGTACCTCAGGACAACCGTTCTGCCTACACTCTCAGTTATCCACCCAGACAGCAGGGCTATCAGCAGAGTGGTTTTCAGAAAAACAATTATGATAGGCGTGACAATTATCAGCCAAACGGCGGCAGAAATAAAAACAATTACAATTCCGGCAGAAACAACGGCTACAATAGACGCAATGATGTAGTTGACCAGGGCTTCTATGGTTCTCAGCAGTCTTCTCAACCCTATCAGCAAAACGCATTCCAGCAGGGCTATTACCAGCAGAATGCACCGGCGGGCTACCAAGGCATGTATGCACCCGATGAGTTTCGCCAAGACTATCGTCAGCAGGGCATGTATCAACAGCAGAACGGCTATCAGCAAAACATGTACCAGCAGAACATGGGTTATCCCCAACAACAGGCTCAGGGATTCAATGCCCCTGTGGGATTCCAGCCCCAACCCCAGAAGCAAGACGCATTCTTCGCCTCCGAATACAACACAAACAATCCTGCAATTCCGGAGATCATTGAATCCGGCGAATGTGATGATGCCGAAGGCGTTGTTGAGCTGATGAATGACGGATATGCTTTCCTAAGGGTCAACAATTATTCTGCCGGCAATGACGATGTTTATGTTTCCCAATCGCAGGTTCGGCGTTTCAAGCTCCGCAACGGTGACCTTGTCGCAGGTAAAGTCAAGCAGACCGTTGACACAAAACGTTACGTTGCGATGATGTACATTACAAGCATCAACGGCGTCGCTCCCGATGAAGCGGCAACCCGCAGAGGCTTTGAAGAACTCATTCCGATTTTCCCCGATGAAAGGCTCACTCTTGAAAAGACCGATGGAACGGAGAAAAACATTTCTGTCAGGCTGCTCGACCTCATTGCTCCCATCGGAAAGGGTCAAAGAGGCATGATCGTTTCACAGCCCAAGGCAGGAAAGACGACGCTCCTCAAGGCAATTGCAGGCGGCATCGCCGAAAACTATCCCGATGTCCACCTTATAGTTCTCCTCATTGATGAACGGCCGGAAGAAGTTACCGATATGCAGCATTCAATTAAAGGCGAGGTTGTCTACTCAACATTCGACGAGCTGCCTGAACATCATACCAAGGTTGCAGAAATGGTTATGGAACGTTCCATGAGGCTTGTTGAAATGGGAAAAGATGTTGTCGTGCTTATGGACTCTATAACCAGACTTGCACGAGCATACAATCTCACCATGACTTCTTCGGGCAAAACGCTGTCCGGCGGCATGGACCCCGGTGCACTGCATAAGCCCAAACGTTTCTTCGGAGCAGCACGCAACATTGAAAACGGCGGAAGTCTCACTGTTATTGCGACCGCATTGGTTGAAACCGGTTCGAGAATGGACGATATGGTCTATGAAGAGTTCAAGGGTACTGGCAATATGGAAGTCCACCTTGACAGGAAACTTGCAGAAAAACGCATTTTCCCCGCCATAGACATTTACAAGTCGGGCACAAGACGCGACGATTTGCTGCTCAGCAGCGAAGAGCGTGACTGTGCAAACAGACTCAGACGCATCCTTTCCAACGGCAATAACACCGCTGAAGTCACGGAACAGGTCATCAATATGCTCGAACGCTCCGAAACAAATTCGGAATTCATAGCAAAATTCAAAAACTATACCGGTCTTTACGAGAAGGAAGGGTTTGTTCCTTCCGGGAAGAATATTTTTAAAAGATAAATTTCAGAGTAAAGTGTAGACAAAAGGCTTCGCATTTTCCGTTTGCGAAGCCTTTTTTGATTTGGTCTACAGTTGTTATGCGTAACATTCGACCGTTATTTTGAGTGTTTTTCTATAAAAGTCTTAAATTCGGCAATGTTGAAAGTCTGATCTACAACCTTGCCCTCGGCAAAATACAAGAGTGAACAGATTGCATTGTCCTCATTCGAGCCAACATAACTGTAATAAATCATGTCTTTTCCTATAAGGTAACCGTTAAGGTTCATTCTCTCGATGCTGTAACAAGCCTTGTCGACCGGAATGGAAATCTCACTTGCGGAAGACTTGCCATCGATATAAGAGAGGAACTCTTCAACTGTCAACGACTGGTAATTATCGGGATTGGAAATTACATCTTCCTGCCATTTACTGGGAGCATTATTTTCCGAACTTCCGGATGGTTTGGGCTCATTCTTCTTACAGCCGCAGAATGCGAGAAGAGCAAAAGTCAGAGCAAGAATAACAGCAAATGTTTTTTTCATTTTTTCCTCCTTTGTGCATGCCTGTAATTCATGCATACCTCTTCGTGATTATACACCAAAAAGGCTTGCATGAAAAGTGTTTATTTTTTTGTCAGCTTACGAAGCACATCAATGTAAATTTCATCATTAATGTTCTCCCAGTTCCGTTGGGCATTGTTCGCTGCAAAAACACTCGGAAAAACCATCTTCATCTCGAAAATCGGCTCTCCGCCTTCAACTATGGCAAAAACCGCCTCGACACTGCCATTTGACAGTGGCGTAAGTTCACTTCGTGTCGTGTTTGCCATACGAAAATCGCTTATATGTTGCTCAACATACTCATCTAATGTCTCCCGCAGCGACTTAGGCAGGGTCTTATCAAAAAAGTTTACGACCTCCTCACCCCTCTTCGTCAACACTTCCATCTGCATTGTCAGTGTCGGAACAGAGGCAATATACCCGTTCTCTTCAAGATCAAGCAAACATGCAGAGGCATCAAAATAATTTTCAATGCCATTATCTGCAAGTATCGTCACAAGCTGCTCCTGCGATAGCGGCATACCGCACTTTCTCAGCACATACAGAACCATCAACTTGTTTTTATCTTCACCGTTCGCAAAAAAAGCCATTGGCGTACCCTCCAATACACATCGGTCGATGCATTATAACATGAATTCCACAGAAAATGAATCCGCTTTTACATCGTACATTTTTAATTTTTGTCATGCTCGACCTGTTCTTTTTTGCAGCGGAAATACGCACTCTCCAGCACTTCGTTCTTCGCCGTGCGGTCAATTATCGCCTTGATGAGCACATCCAGCTCTGTCCCCTCGGAATAATCCGCCATGGCAAAATAACGTATTCTATTGTCCCTCATCATCTTATAAACCTTTTGCTTGTCCCTGTTCTCGGCATTGTAAACACCAATTGAATGACCCCCGTAGGAGTTGACGAGCTTCATACATGGAACATCCGTATCACTATCCCCGATATAAACCATATTGCGGAATGGAATCCTTATTTCGTCCGGAGCAAAATAATCGTTTACGCCCGGATCGTTTATGTCGGGGACACCCTTCTCAATTCTAAACAGGAACTGTGTTTTATTCGTATAATTGACAACCTGTGCGGGCCACTCTGCAACGCCGTCTGCGTCATATAGAAAGGAGCTTGCGTAAATTCTTTTGAAAACACCGCGTCTGGCAACGGATGTACCTTCTATCATCTCTTTAAGACCTGATGATATGATATAATGCTCTACGATAACTCCGTGTTGCTCGCCATATGCGGCAATTCTGCTGAACCATTTCTCAACTCCAGGAAAAAGTCTGACATTTGAGCCGTACTCTTCAAGTTTGCTGCGTGTAAAGAGAACTTTCCCTGCCGCCTTCTTCTTCATGAGCAGCATGTAAGAAAGATTTTGATCCATATTGTTCTTTCTCGCAATGGCATTGCTTTCTCGCCAGAATTCGTCAACATCGTAGCCAACTGACTGAATGTAGCCCTGTGCCTGCATGTCATCCGGGGATAAGGTCTTGTCAAAATCGTAACAAATCGCAAGCACTGGCTTATCCTCTTTGTGCCACCGTTCATATCTCTCTTCCATCACGGTCTTCTCCTTTCAGAATAATAGTTTTACGCTCTCATAAATGCATTCTTTAAACATTTTCTCGTTCGTTTTTCCTTATTATACAATAGATTTGATTGCAATGCAAGGAAGAATACCAACACAGCTTTCCTCCTGTGTTTTATTTGTAAGATTTTTTTGAAACAAAAAACCTCTTTCGAAGAAACTCCAAAAGAGGTTTTGGTAGCGGCAATCTGATTCGAACAGATGACACTCCGGGTATGAACCGAATGCTCTAGCCAGCTGAGCTATGCCGCCATATTAACTTAAATGGTTGCGGGGGAGGGACTTGAACCCCCGACCTTCGGATTATGAGCCCGACGAGCTACCGACTGCTCCACCCCGCGACACTGAGGAAACGCCATGCGTAACACGGCGTTGCTTATGATAACATTATCCTGCCCAAATGTCAATACTTTTTTTGCATTAATCGAAAATATATTTCAACGTTTAACTATCTCCGGCTGTGTGATCCTGATTGTGATATCCAAACCATTTTCACGCTCACTCTTCTCGACAACAACATCCGTGCCGCCCGAACGCAGATGATCGCAGGCAGTGTTGACCGTATTCATGAACAAACGATAGTCCTTAACCATGCGAACGATGACCGGCCTTGGCTTTGCCCCAGCCTTTTTATTGTCGTAAAGATTGTTGAGTCGTTTTTCAACGAGCAACTCAACCTCTTTAACGCTTAGGTTTCCTTCACCTGCTTTTTTAATAATCTCGAGCCTGTCCGCATCGAAATTCAGTTTAAGAACTGCACGAGCATGGCGTTCGCTAAGATTGTAGGAATTAATTGCTTCGCGAATTTCCGGTGAAAGTTTCAGCACTCGGAGTTTGTTTGCAATAAAACTCTGGCTCTTTCCAAGACGCAGTGCAAGCTCCTCCTGTGTAAGGGACAATCCCTCAATCAGTGCCTTATAGCATTCTGCCTCTTCGAAGAAATTGAGATCCTCACGCTGCAAGTTTTCGATAACGGCCATCAGAGCAGACTCTTCATCCTGCATATCGTTGTCGACAATACAGGGAACTTTTTCCATTCCGAGGCTTCTGACTGCACGAAGACGACGTTCGCCCGCGATCAATTCAAAAATTTCACCGTTTTTCCTGACGACGAGCGGCTGAATCAGACCGACCTGCTTGATTGATTGGGCAAGTTCCGCAATGCTTTCATCATCAAAGGTTTTTCTCGGCTGGTTAGGATTCGGGACGATTGAGCTGACATCAAGCTCTGTAAGCTGCCTTCCCGATTCGTTTTTTTTGTCTTTATTATCCTTATTGAGAAAATCAAATAGAGCCATAATTCCTCCGCTTCGGTGTAAAGCAAGTGCATGCCCACCGATTTCATTAGTAAAACACACGAACGAATAAATTTTTTGCTCCGTCCGCTATCCTATTATACATTAAACTATGCGTTCGTGGCAAGTGCGGGAAATAAAATATTGTGTCGAATCTGCCTGTTTCCCGTTGAAAAAAAAGTATTTGACGCAAAAACCTACATCTTTGCTCCAAATAAAAAAATACGTGCATATCGATATGTGCAATACCGTTATGCGAAAACGGTATTTGCATTTCTTCGCTGAATGCTTTAGAATGTATCAGGAAAATGATTATGTTCAACTCGAAAGGAGGTTTTTTGCATGGCAGACACAAACATTTCCCGTGCCACGCTCGGCAGAGCTCCCATGTATCTTAAGTATGTGCGTTCGCTTCCCGCTGAAACAGGCAATATTTCCGCAACAGCTATTGCCAAGGCCTTAGAACTCGGCGAGGTACAGGTCAGGAAGGATTTAAAAATGCTTTGCGGTGCCGGCAGACCGAAAACAGGCTATCCGATTTCAAAACTGATACATTCTCTTGAAGCCTCTCTCGATTCGGCAAATGGCGAAACAGTTATTATCGGTGCGGGAAAACTCGGTCGAGCACTTCTTGATTACGCCGGATTCAAAGAATACGGGCTTAACATACTCGCAGCATTCGATATTTCGCTTACGGAGCCCGAAACATCTCCCAAGGGAAAACCGATACTTCCCACCGCTGCAATGCCTTCCTATTGTGCCTTGCACGGAGCAAAAATAGGCATTATTGCAGTGCCGTCACAGAGTGCCCAGCAGGCATGTGAAACTCTCTATTCAAGCGGAGTGAAAACGATGCTCTGCCTTGCCCCATGCAAAATCAATCCGCCGACCGACGCGGTCGTTCAATATGAAAACATTGCCCAGTCGCTTGCCGTACTGAAACTAAGCGTTCAATCTGCAAGCTGAAAACCGAGAGGAACGAATCATGCAATTTGACAGAATCATTGCTCTGCGGAATGACCGAACAATTTTTCGCAACGGAGACAAGTGCATCAAGGTATTCAATCCCGATTATCCAATGGCACTTGCCCTTAAAGAAGCACTGAATTGCACCCTTGCGGGCACTGCCGGCATACCTGTTCCGAAGGTGTTCGAAGTAACTCGTGTCGATAACAGTCCTGCAATTGTCTTTGAATACATTTCAGGGAAAACTTTCGAGCTGCTCTGTGCGGCGAATCCCGAATCTGCCCCCCGACTTTTGAAGGTATTCATCGATGTGCAGTCAAAAATCCACCATGCAGACTGCCCCGGACTTTCCGATATTCTGCCTTCAGTACAGACTTTTTCGACCTCATGCCTCTGTCACTGCGATTTCGACTTTTCAAACATAGTGCTTTCAGCTTCCGGTCAGCCCTATGTCCTTGATTGGGAAAATGCCGCCTGCGGTGACCCCGCACTTGACAAAGCAATTACGTATTCGCTTCTGCTTGAATCCGTTTCACCGGAAATCGCAGAAGACTATCTCGCCTCTGTTTGTCATAACAACGGAGAGGCGATAAAAAATTTGATTCCATTGGCAGCCGCTTTAAGGTCAAAGAAACGCTGCTGACCTGCGTATGTCATTGAGTATAAATATTTACCCATAGTTTAAGGAGACTGACACAGTATGAAAATCACCGTATGTATAGGCTCATCCTGCCACATCAAGGGCTCTCGCCAGGTCGTTGAACAGCTTCAGAAGCTCATTCGCGACAATTGTCTTTCCAACAAGGTTGAACTTGCTGGAACATTCTGCATGGGAAAATGTCAACAAGGCGTCTGTGTAACAGTGGACGATGAATTCTGCTCCGTATCACCTTCCTCCGTTGACAAATTCTTTACGGAAAAGGTACTCTCAAAAATTTAATTTTCATGCGGAATAGCCAAACCGCTCAAAGAAAGGAACTGCTGCAATGAATTGCTTAGCTTTAAAGAAATCCAATTGCAAAAACTGCTATAAGTGCATACGTCACTGTCCTGTTAAGGCAATACGTTTTTCCGGCAATCAGGCTTACATTGTCGGCAACGAATGTATTCTATGCGGCCGCTGCTTCGTTGCATGTCCACAGGATGCAAAGGAAATAGTTAATGAAACGGAAAAGGCAAAAGTATTGATTCAATCGAATCAGAAAGTTTTTGCAAGCCTTGCACCTTCCTTTATCGCCAATTATGAGGGTGTCGGCATTGAGGCAATGCGTGAGGCCCTAAAAAAACTCGGTTTTTTCGATGTTGAAGAAACTGCTGTCGGAGCAACCATCGTCAAGCGTGAATATGAACGCATTTTGAATGAAGAATCTCCGGATGTTCTGATTTCATCCTGCTGTCACTCCGTAAACCTGCTCGTTCAGAAGTATTTTCCCCGTGCACTGCCTGCCCTTGCACCTGTGCTTTCCCCCATGCAGGCACATTGCGAGGATATTAAACGCCGTTTTCCCGATGCAAAGACTGTCTTTATCGGTCCGTGCGTTGCAAAAAAAGACGAAGCCGAACATTATGACGATATTGTCGACGCCGTGCTGACTTTCGATGAGCTGACCGCATGGCTTAAGGAAAAGAAAATCGAGCTTGAACGAAGTGCTGCACACGATGACAACAGCAAGACACGTCTCTTCCCCACAACGGGCGGCATTTTAAAATCCATGGCTCTGGACAACGAAAAATACACCTATATAGCGATTGACGGTGTCGAGAACTGTATTTCCACTCTCAAGGACATTGAGCATGGCAACCTTCACAACTGTTTCATCGAAATGTCTTCCTGCGTCGGCAGCTGTATCGGCGGACCGATAATGGAAAAACATCATCGTTCCCTTGCAAGGGATTATGTCGCCGTCACGAAATTCGCAGGAGAGCATGACTTTGTCGTCCAACAACCTGATAGCGGGTCGCTGCAAAAGGGAATTTTTGCAATTGACCGCCGTGCAGTCATGCCAACAGAAACCCAGATAAAAGAGATTCTGCTCCAGATGGGTAAGAAGCAGCCTTCCGACGAACTCGACTGCGGGTCCTGCGGTTACAATACCTGCCGTGAAAAGGCCATCGCCATTTTCCAGGGCAAAGCGGAGGTATCTATGTGCCTTCCCTACCTCAAGGACAAGGCAACAAACTTTTCAGACAGCGTCATAAACAATATTCCTCTCGGAATCATTGTTCTTAACGAAAAGCTTGAAGTGCAGCACCTCAACAATGCCGCTCTCAAGATAATGAACATGCGTCGTCCGGAAGATATTCTCGGCTGCAACGTAATCAGGATTCTCGAACCCGGCAATTTTGCACAGGTCCTTGAGACAGAACGCAGCATACGCAATAAACCGGTGTACCTTGCCGAGTACGGCAGACACGTCGAGGAAACGATTATTTATGACAAAGAATATCGTTCGCTTCTTTGCATAATGCGTGACATAACTGAGGCTGAGCAAATGCGTCGTCAAAAGGAAGAAGCGAGACAGCGTACGGCAGAGATTGCTGACAAAGTCGTTGATAAGCAGATGCGTATCGTTCAGGAAATTGCGATGCTGTTGGGTGAAACCGCCGCCGAAACGAAAATTGCACTCACCAAGCTGAAAGAGGTGAGTTCGAATGAATGACCTTTGCGTTGATGTCGGCTACAACAGCCTTAACAAGGTCGGTGAAGTTCTTTGCGGCGACTGCGTGAATACCATCACCTGCGATGATGGAACCTTTATCGCCGTGCTTGCAGACGGTCTTGGCAGCGGTGTCAAAGCATGCATATTGTCGACGCTTACCGCAAAAATAATTTCGACCATGGTCTCGGAGAATATTGATATTACCGAATGCGTCAAGACTATTGCCGCAACATTGCCGATATGCTCCGTTCGCGGACTTGCTTATTCGACCTTTACCATACTCAAGATTTACCCGACGCAGGAAGCAGAGATCATTCAATTTGATAATCCAGATGTCATCTTCCTTCGTGACGGCAACAGCATTGAGCTGCCCTATGTAAGCTCCACCATTGACGGTAAGGAGATCTTCCACTCCAAGGTAAAGCTGCTTGAAAACGATACCTTCATTATGATGAGCGACGGTGTTGTTCATGCCGGTGTCCAGTCGGGAGGCATGTCCTATGCTTTCGGTTGGGAGAGGGAAAATATCGTCAAATACATGGAAATTTTTTCTGATGTAGGTTTCTCTGCAAAAACACTATGCTCCATACTGCTTGACGAATGCTACGCAAAGTATTCCGGCACCATGGGAGACGACTCGACGGTATGCGTAGTCAAGCTCCGAAAACGCAATCAGGTCAACCTTTTGATAGGTCCTCCGGAAAACCCCGATGATTGTGACAGAATGATGTCTCTATTTTTCTCCAAAGGCGGAAAGCACATCGTCTGCGGCGGAACGACTTCAAAGATTGCTGCAAAATTTTTGGGCAAACCGCTTAAAGTCAGCCTAATCCCCGATGATGACCCCGACATGCCCTCGAAGGGCGAAATCGAAGGCGTTGACCTTGTAACCGAAGGTGTCATAACTATGAACCGCGTACTTGAATACGCCAAAGACCATTTGGGCGAGAACCTGCTTTACGGCGACTGGAGTTATAAACGCGGCGGTGCGGCCGAAATTGCCCGCATGTTATTCGATGAAGCAACGGATATCAACTTTTACGTTGGGCGTGCTGTCAATCCCGCTCACCAAAATCCCGATCTTCCGATCAATTTCAACATAAAAATGAATCTTGTAAATGAGCTTGCCGAGTGTCTTAAAAAGATGGGCAAGCGAATCAAGGTCAGTTACTTTTAACAGGAGGCTTTTATGCGTAAATTTGACACACAAGTCCAATACCTTAAATACAAAGTCCTTCGCGAAACCGCAAGGCTTGCATGGAACGATGCCCTTCTCGAAAACGTTTTCAATATTCCTAAAATCATCCTTCCCGGCAATACCTCAACAATACGCTGCTGCATTTACAAGGAACGTGCAATCGTTGAGGAACGTGTTAAACTCGCAATGGGAGGAGATAAAGACAATCCCAATGTTATCGAAGTTATAGAGCTTGCATGCGATGAATGCCCCGTCGGCGGCTACGTTGTAACCGAATCCTGCCGCGGTTGCCTTGCACACCGCTGCCAGGATGCCTGCCCCAAAAATGCAATCACCTTTGACGATAAAAAACACACTGCACACATAGATAAGCAGAAATGCGTCAACTGCGGTGCATGTGCAAAGGTCTGCCCATACTCTGCAATCGTTGACCGCAAACGTCCCTGTGAAAAGGCCTGCAAGGTTAAAGCCATTTCCATGGGCGAAACAACTGCCGCTCATATCGATAACTCAAAGTGCATTTCCTGCGGTGCATGTGTTTATCAGTGCCCCTTCGGTGCAATAATGGACAAGTCATTCATCCTTGATGCTATTGATGTCCTGAAAAAGAGCGAAAACAACAGAAAATACAAGACCTTTGCCGTTGTCGCTCCATCTATTTCGAGTCAGTTCACATACGCAAAGCTCGGTCAGGTGATTTCCGGACTTAAAGCTCTTGGTTTTCATACCGTCATTGAAGCTGCACTTGGTGCAGACATGGTCGCTTTTGAGGAATCAAAAGAACTTGTTGAAAAGGGTTTTCTCACCAGTTCCTGCTGTCCTGCTTTTGTGAACTATATCGAGAGGTCCTTCCCTGAGCTCCTGCCGTTCGTCTCACACAATCCCTCCCCGATGGCGGCAATTGCTGAGTATATTAAAAAGAGTGATTCTCCCTGCAAAGTCGTCTTCATCGGTCCGTGTACGGCAAAGAAAGGTGAAGCTCAACGTGAGAACGTTAAACAATTTGTTGATGTCATACTGACCTTCGAAGAGCTTCAGGCTCTATTCGACAGCAAGGATATCGACATAACTACTCTGCCTGAAGATGTTCTCGACAATGCCTCTTACTACGGGAGAATATTCGCACGAAGCGGAGGTCTGTCCGACGCCGTTGCCGAGGCAATTAAAGAACACGGCATAGAAGATTTCGACCTTAAGCCTATTCCTTGCGATGGTATTGAGGCTTGCCGTGCCGCACTCATGAAGAAAGCACGCAATCTTCTTGACGGCAATTTCATCGAGGGAATGGCCTGCACCGGCGGCTGCATAGGTGGGGCGGGATGCCTTACCCACGGGGAAAAGAACAAAGCCGAGGTCGACAAATACGGCAAGGAGGCTTATGAAAAGACCATTACCGATGCAATTTCAATACTCCATTGACCTTTAACCTCTTAAGCTCCAAAGACTGCTGCGGCACAAAGCACCTGCAGCAGTCTTTCTCTTAGAATATTCGGCTTTCACCCCCCCTGTTTCGGTTGTACAGGCAAAGATTCAGGAAATCTGTCTTATGGGAGCTTGGACGGCGACAGTGGTTCTGCCGTCTTCGAGGATGAGCTTATC
>CAKTYT010000011.1 GCA_934633695.1 uncultured Clostridia bacterium
CCTGCTTTAGCATGGTCTCTCTCGACCTGCCATTGATACTGCCCCATGCAGAAGAAGGAAAGAGTTCCGCCTTCAACATTCAGTACGTCGTCAAGTGTGGGGGCAGGAGTTTCTTCAACGGGATCGAGGATGCAAATATCATCCATGTATGCATTATCATCATACATTGCCTCCCCCGGGCCTCTGCCATAGGTCCACGCAATGAAATAGCTTCCGTCCTCCGGTGCTGTCCATTCGTAGGTTGCCCAGTCATTTTCGCCCGTCCAGCTTTCGACAAGACTGTGATTTACCGAAAAACTGAGGTTTGCATCATTGGGGTTGCAGCTCGTTTTGTACCTGAAGGAAAGCCGCTGACCTGCCGTCATCTCAACGCTTGTGTTGAGATTGCAGCTCGTTCCGGGAACTCCCGAATTGCCTGCTTTAGCATGGTCTCTCTCGACCTGCCATTGATACTGCCCCATGCAGAAGAAGGAAAGAGTTCCGCCTTCAACGTTCAGAGCTTCATCGAGTGTTTGAGCATCACGAACGCCGGCATTATCAATGACATCATTTGCAAAGATCGTCGCCGCATTCGCAACGGGCATGGCGGCAATGGAAAACACCATCACAAACGCCATGAACAGAACAAAAAGCTTTTTCATGTTTTTCTCCTCGCTGTTGAATCTACCCACTTCTTCGGTGGGCGAAAAAGTTTCGCAGGGCATGCAGATTGATTCAGTGCTAAACTGTATTCAAATGTTGTTTACCCTGCACTAAATATACTTCCCGTTTCCGCATTTGTCAATAGCTTTTTGGGGGAAATTGTGCTATAATTCAAATATATTAATCAGCTGTGCAATGCCAAACGGTTTTAATCAGTTGAAAATGACGATAAGGTATGGTAATCATCGATGGAAGTACGTTCTCCTCTTCCGCTGCTGGAAGCAAACTTGTTTTTAAAAAACAAGACCAATGGTTTCACGACCGAAAAATTTCATCAGACAATAAAAACCCGTTATCCGAAGAATGAAGATGAATATTCGGTTTGTTTTGAATTGCTGCTTAAACTTGACGCAATTCTTTGCTCCGCCATTGAGGTGAATGAAGAAGAACTTAATTTGCTTTACCGTCCGCTGTCGTTGAAAGAAGATAATGATACATCCGTTGCACAAGACAGCTTGAGCGACATCATCTTTCCTGATGTCAATTTTTTCTGTTCAACAGACTATTCAGATACATTTAGCATTCTCCGCGAGCTTAACACCGGCATCCCAATGCGAATAGCCGCCTCGATCCTGCCCGATGAGAAGCTGCCGTGTGATCTGCTCTCTACTGCCGACCTTATTGCAATCATCAACGGCTGCGACTGGCCTCAAAGCTCCAAGCTGACTCTTATCGAATTTGCCATAAATCCGGAGAAATATATTTCGCTCATGGAACGTGCCCTTGTTCCTGTGGCAAATGCATTTGACGCCCATTCCGATGTGTGGCTTCCGCTCATTGAATTGTTCCGCAGTGATTATGATACTGACGAAACCGATGGGCAAAAGCTCCATAAAAGATTTGGCAGTGTAGTTCCCGATGCAGCCGAATACATGATAACCCCATGCATAACGGGATTCAGGCAGGTACTCTTCTCAAATGCTAATGACAAAACCTGTTTTGTTGCCGTCGGGGTTCTCTATGATACTCTTGCAAGAATATCAACACTTGAATCCAATTCCGAAGCTGAGCTTTCACGGATAATGAGCGTTCTCGGCGATCCAAGCCGATTCAATATCGTTACTCATCTTGCGAAAAGTGAGTCTTACGGAAGAGAACTTTCCAAGCTGCTCAATATTACTCCCGGTGCAGTTTCGCAGCACCTCAGCATACTCATGAGTACAGGACTTATCGCATCCAGCAACAAGGGCAATAAAGTTTTTTATTCATTGAATAACAGCAAGATGCAGCATTTTATAAAGCTTCTCCAGCTAACTTTTCCTGCAAAAGACTAAGCAAAAACAGACGGTGGGGTCAATCGACTCCGCCGTCTGTTTGCTTCAATCTGTTATGTGATGACACACACGGATCAACCTGCAATGTCATTATTTACGGTTGCCTGAATCTTTGCAGCGATTTCATCTGAGTGTTCGACAAGGCGTTTTCCTTCATTTTCAAAGTATGCAGCCTTCTCCGCATCCTTCACCCCGCCGAGATTGATGAGAACATTGAGCCACGCACCATGAACGCAGGTATGGAGGTTCAAACCGCCGACACCAAGATCGCTCGCACAATTAGTGTTGTAATGTCCCAGGAGCTTATCGGCAAGCTCAAGCGACCTTGCTGCAAGCTGAAGTGTTTCAAAGGGGACTTCCGTTGCAACAAGAGTTGCCTTTGCAATCTCCGCACGGCGAGCAGCCTTTTCTTCATCAGTTGCCTTGGGCATTTTGAAAGCGGCAGCAACGAGGTTGTAAGCATCGGTATCCTTGTCAACCTGGGCGGTAAGAGCCTCAAACAAACCTTTTCCCTCTTCCATTATCTCGCGGCAAAGAGGCCAATCAGCCTCATAAGCCTTCTTGATTGATGTCTGACCTGCAACCATAGTAGTGAGACCAATGCCCTGGGCACCGCATAGTGCAGCGGCACTTCCGCCGCCGGGAGCGGGGGCATCGGAAGCGAGAATATCGAGGTAACCTGTTACCTGCATGTCAACGAGTTTCATAGATTGTTCCTTTCTTAAAAACAGTTTTTATCTGGTTTGAACCCATGCGATAGCAGAGCATGGAAAGTTCATCGGTGTTCCAAATGACAAGGTCTGCCTGTTTACCCGGTTCAATTGAACCGACCTTATCGCCCATGCCGATCGCACAAGCGGCGTTGAGCGTAACAGCTGTCAGGACCTCCTCCGGGTAGAGCCTGTATTTGAGATAGCCGAGGTTCATCGAAAGCTGAAGATTGAGCGACGGGCATGAACCGGGGTTAAAGTCAGTTGCAATTGCAACGGGTACGCCTGCGGTGATCATATCCCTTGCTCTTGCGAACGGTTTGCCGAGGTAGAGTGAGGTCTGCGGGAGCAGGCAAGCAACTGTCTTGCTCTTCGCCATTGCCTCAATGCCGCTGTCCTTTGTTGCAATAAGGTGTTCGGCAGAAACAGCACCAATCTCGCCCGCAAGCTCCGAACCTCCAAGTGCATCAATTTCATCGGCATGTATTTTTGACGGCAATCCCAGCTTCTGTGCAGCGAGCAAAAGCCTTCTTGACTGTTCAACATTAAAGACAGAGCTCTCAAGGAATACGTCGCAGAAATCTGCAAGCTTTTCCCCTGCAACAACGGGGAGAACGCTTTCGATCAGGTAGTTGATGTAGCCGTCCGCATTGCCTGCAAATTCACCCGGTATTGCATGTGCCCCGAGGAATGTCGAGACGACATCCGTCGGAGTATTTTCACCAAGTCTTTTTATAACACGCAGCTGCTTGAGCTCCGTTTCGAGATTAAGTCCGTAACCCGATTTAATTTCGACCGTTGTAACGCCAAAATCCATCATTTCACTCAGGAAACACTTGCTGCGTTCGTAAAGCTCATCCTCGCTCGCCTCACGCGTATGCGTGAGGGTGTTGAGAATCCCTCCGCCTGCGTTGAGAATATCAAGGTAAGATGCCCCTTCGATTTTCAACGGCACTTCATGATTTCTCCACCCTCCGAAGACAAGGTGCGTGTGTGCGTCAACAAGACCGGGGGTCACGAGTTTGCCCTTTGCATCATAAATATCGGTGTAGGCGGAATACTCAGGCAATTTCCCGTCGCCGGTAACACTGAGGATCCTCCCGTCATTGTCTATCAAAATCGCAGCGTTTTTGATGCATGCAATTTTCCTTTGTTCAGCACCGCAGCGGACTGTATCCCCGAGCGGCGTCGCAATTGTGCCGATGTTCTTAATAAGAAGCATATATACCCCCGTTCCGCTCAATTAGAGCAGGTAGTTTTCAATAATCTGCTTGTCAGCGTTGAAATCTTCAATTTGGAGATAGTATTCCGCTGAATCGATCAGAGCCCTCATGGGAGTCAATCCGATAATCTCTGTGCCGATAACGTGAACTCCCCAACGAGCTGCTTCTGCCTTCGTAACTTCGACGACTCTGTAAAGAGGAGTACGGCTGTAATCGGTCATGTTAATCGAAACCTGAGCAACATTCCTGTCCTCAAGCATAACTCCGAGAGCTTTTACGCAATCGAAGCCGCCGCTTGACCTGCGGATGATTTTTGCAATTTTACTTGCAATAGAAACATCGGAAGTGGAGAGATTGATGTTGAATGCAACAAGGGGCATACGGCAGCCGACTGCGGTGACTCCTGCGGTGGGATGAATTGCCGCACCACCGAAATCGGGTGTCCACATGGGGTCTTTAACCTTTTCGGCCATACCTTCAAACTGACCCTTACGAATTGCAGCAAGGTTCACTCTATGGGGAGCTGATGCTGAATCCTCGTAGAGGAAGATTGGAATGCCTGCTTCGTTGTAGATGCGTTCAGCAAGTATCTTGGAATATTCGATCGTTTCTTCCTTCGTAACATCCTTCATTGGTATAAGAGGAATAACGTCAACAGCACCCATCCTGGGGTGTTCACCCTGGTGCTTATTGAGGTCAATAAGCTCAACTGCCTTCTTTGCGAGTGCAGTTGCGGCGTTCATAACACCTTCAGGGCTGCCCATGAAGGTAATGACACTGCGGTTATGGCTTGCATCGCTGCTGTAGTCAAGAAGGGTTACGCCTGCGGTGTTGCGAATGGTATCAACACATGCTTCAATAACTTCAGTATTCCTGCCCTCGCTGATGTTAGGGACACATTCAATAATCTTTGCCATTTTCTTATCCTTTCAATTTCGTAGCGGAGAGGGATAATCCTCCCCGCCGTATTATTTTGCTTATTTCAGTTTTTCTTCAACAACCTTCTTCACGAGGTTCGCATCCGCCGTATAGGGGATAGTGATATGGGCCTTGCCTGCCCACTTTTCGTTATATTTAACGGATGTTTCGACACTGTGCTCATTTCTTGCCCAGTTACGCCTTGCGACGCCGCCCATAACATCCCACATCATTGCAGACTTAATGATTTCATCGACCCTCTCGCTTCCGTCAAGCACAAGACCGAAACCGCCGTTTATGGACTTACCGATGCCAACGCCGCCGCCGTTATGCAGTGCACAAAGGCTCATGCCCCTTGCAGCATTGCCTGCGAAGCACTGAACAGCCATATCTGCCATAACGTTGCTTCCGTCCTTGATGTTTGCGGTTTCGCGGAAGGGCGAGTCCGTACCGCTGACATCGTGATGGTCACGACCGATCATAACCGGACCAATTTCGCCGCTGCGAACCATTTCATTGAACTTAAGTGCAATCTTTGTTCTTCCTTCGGCATCCTGATAGAGGATCCTCGCCTGAGTACCGACAACAAGCTTATTTGCCTTTGCATCACGGATCCAGATGTAGTTGTCCCTATCCTGTGAGCAGCGGTTCGGGTCAATGCACTCCATTGCAGCTGCATCGGTCTTATCGAGGTCGGAGCTCTTGCCGGAGAGGCAAACCCAACGGAACGGACCATAACCATAATCGAACAGCACAGGACCCATAATATCTTCTACGTAGCTCGGGAAGATGAAACCATCCTTCTCGTCAACACCATTCTTGGAGATTTCGGTAACTCCGCTGTCATAAACGGCTTTCATGAAAGAGTTGCCGTAATCAAAGAAGTAAGTGCCGCATTTATTCAGTGCAACGATTGCATCAAAGTGCCTGCGCAGTGAGAGATTGACCATTTTTTCGAACTGTTCCCTGTCAGAGTGAAGCATCTTTGTACGCTCGTCAAACGTAAGACCAACGGGGCAGTAACCGCCATTGTAGACGTTGTGACAGGAAGTCTGGTCAGAGAGCAGGTCGATATGTATGTCATGCTTAACAGCATATTCGAGCAAATCGACTATATTACCGTGATATGCGATTGAAATCGATGTCTTGTTTTCAACATTTTTCTTTGCAATGCTGAAAATTTCGTCAAGGTTGTCGGATACTGTATTGACCCAGCCCTGATCATACCTGGTTTTGATTCTTGAAATGTCGACTTCTGCAAAGATACCGACTGCATTTGCAATGTTCGCTGCCTTGGGCTGAGCACCGCTCATGCCGCCAAGACCTGACGAAACAAAAAGTCTGCCTGCAAGGTCACCGTCCTGAGGAACGCCCAGTTCTTTTCTGCCCGCACCGAGAATTGTGTTGAAAGTGCCGTGTACGATGCCCTGAGGACCGATATACATCCAACCGCCGGCAGTCATCTGACCGTAGTTTGCAACACCGAGCTGTTCTGCAATTTCCCAATCCTTAAGATTGTCGAACATACCGACCATAAGAGCATTGGTGATAATGACCCTCGGTGCTGTCGGCTTCGATGGGAATAGTCCGAGAGGATGACCGGATTCGACCACAAGCGTCTGATTCTCCGTCAGCTCCTCAAGATACTTTTTGATAAGGCGATACTGAAGCCAGTTTTGGCAGGGCTGTCCTGTTTCGCCGTAAGTAACGAGTTCATAGGGATAGAGAGCAATCTCAAAGTCAAGATTGTTGTCTATCATGACTTGGAAGGCCTTGCCTTCGAGACATTTGCCCTTGTATTCATCAATGGGCTTGCCGTAAATCCGACCTTCGGGACGATAGCGATAGGCATAAATCCTACCCCTTGTCACAAGTTCTTCCATAAATTCGGGGGCAAGGGTTTCGTGAAGCTCCTCCGGAACATAGCGAAGAGCGTTGGCAAGAGCCAGCTCTGCCTGTGCCTTGGTGAGGCGGAAGCCCCTGTCGGGGGCACGTCGATAACCTTCCTCAAGCTTGTGGTACTCCGGGAGCACATTGTCAAGCTTGATGGTCATTGCCTTTGCAACGGTTTCATTGTTCATTATGTTTCCTCCGTCAATATTTAGCGAACGTTTGTTATAACTTATTCAAGACTGCCCGCAACGCTCTCTGCCGCACGGACAATCTGCTCTGTTTTAATCATGTCATCAAACTTATTCATCTGTTCGTACATTACAACGTCATCATGAATGGGAGCTACCTTTTCCCTAATGAGGTCGTAAACGGCCTTGGTTGCGGGGGCAAGTTTATCATCACCGCGGAGATAAAGTGCCTGACTTGCAGCGAACAATTCAATACCGAGAACCTTCTGTGCATTGTCGAGAATCATCCTTGCCTTGCGTGCAGCAATAGTACCCATGCTGACATGATCCTCCTGGTTTGCGGAAGAGGGAATCGAATCAACGCTCGCAGGATGTGCCCAGACCTTGTTTTCCGAAACCATGCTTGCGGCAGAATACTGAGTAATCATAAATCCGGAATTAAGTCCGCCATTTTCACTGAGGAATGCGGGCAGCCCTGCACTGAGCTGAGGATTTACAAGACGCTCAATGCGGCGTTCCGAAATGTTTGCATATTCTGCCAATGCAATGCCGAGGAAATCGAATGCAAGTGCCATGGGCTGGCCATGAAAATTTCCACCGGAAATTGCTTCATCGTCATCGGGAAAAATAATGGGATTATCTGTAACAGCATTGATTTCACGAGTAACGGCATTGTAAACATATTCAATCGCGTCCCTGCTTGCACCGTGAACCTGCGGTGTGCAGCGAAGAGCATAGGCGTCCTGAACCTTACCGGGCACTGTATCGTGTGCAAGCCGGCTGCCTTCAAGCAACGTGAGCAGGTTCTTTGCACTGTTAATCTGACCCTTGTGTCCTCTCAGTGCATGAACCTTGGGATCATATGCCTTCTTAATTCCGAAAAGAGCCTCTGCCGTCATTGCACAGGCAATATCCGCGACCTTGGTGAGCTGCATCGCATCGTAAACCGCAAGACAACCGACAGCAGTCATGATCTGGGTCCCGTTAATGAGAGCAAGCCCCTCCTTAGCAGCGAGCTCAACCGTAGGAATGCCTGCCTTCTCCATGGCTTCCTTACCGCTCACAACTTCGCCTTTGTACTCTGCCTTGCCCTCGCCAAGCATAACAAGAACCATGTGTGAAAGGGGAGCAAGGTCACCGCTTGCACCGAGAGAACCTTTTTCGGGAACGATGGGATGAACACCTGCATTGAGCATTGCAAGCAGGGTTTCAATGGTGGAAAGCCTTATGCCTGAATTACCTCTGCAAAGTGCATTGCAGCGGAGCAGCATTGCGGCACGAACCGCTTCCGTGGGAAGCGGAGTGCCCATACCGCAGGAGTGCGAAATTATAAGGTTTCTCTGCAATGCGGCAGTGTCTTCAATGGAGATGTATTTATCTGAGAATTTGCCGAAGCCGGTTGTCAAACCATAAACGACTGCTTTTTCTTCAAGTTTCTTTTCAACATACTCACGAGCTTTGCAGACACGCTTTTTTGCCTCACAGTCGATAACGACCTGTTCGCCGCCACGTGCAACGGCAGCAACCTGTTCAACGGTCAAGCTCATTCCGTTAATAGTAACCATTCTGAATTTCTCCTTTAAACATGGCTTGAGCCACAAATATCCAAGGTTAATTATATGTTTTCGGCGGCATTAAGTCAAGTCTCGGAGAGAATTATATGAAAAAACCTTAAAAATACCGGCAGTCTCGTTGCAGCCAAATTATTTCCGGCAGCAAAAAGGACGTCCGCAAACGCAAACGTCCTTTTGGGTCAGGTCCGGGTCAGACCTTTAAAACATAATTGGAATCAGTTTTCCTTCTTTTTGCCGAGGACAACTGCACCACCGACTATTGCTGCGATGCCGAGAACTGCAAAGCTGACCATGCCGGTTTCGGGAACGGGAGAAGGATCAACAGGCTCTGCGGTGGGTTCGGCAGTGGGCTCAACGGGTTCCTCAGTGGGCTCTACAACGGGTTCACCATCGAGGGTTGCAGTCACTTCAAAGCCATAATGCTCATCTTCATTGAAGAAGTTTACATCGGCAATGCTGCCCTGGCAGTAGCAAACGTTAAACAGCTCCTTATACTCATCAAAAATGGAGGAAAGGGTTGCGAAAAGCTCGCTGTTTTTGTCAATCGGTTCGCCGTCATCATCAAATTCTTCGTCAACGGGAACAAATCCATCGATCGAATGATCACCTGCGATAAGGCGATAGTAGTGACCGTTAAGACCTGCAAACATATTGCATACGCCGCCTTCAACGTTGCGATACTCAACCGAACGCTTCTGAACGAGGGTGAAATCGGAACGGTGTGCATTGTAATAGCCTTCGGGACTCTTTTCAACGGTAACAACAGAGTTGCCGATGAGGTACTGGGCGGGGAAACGATACTGACCGATTGTGATGGCTGCATTGCAGTTGATTGTCTCATCGGTTACTGTACCGCGAAGAACAATGATGGGATTGCTGTTAAGCTCTGCCATGACCGTGCAAACATCTCCACTGACAGTGATATTGGAATATTCACCGAAGATGGGCATGCACCAGCCGTCTTCATAGTTGCAGTCGAGCTTTGTGGGGCAGCCCTGAGCTTCAACGAGTTCAATATCTGTCATACCGGTGAAGCTGACGATGTACTCGATGCTTGCAAGGAGCCTTGCATCGTAATCCTCAACCGTTTCGGGGATAGTGTAAGTGAGGGTGACAGTTGCCTTTTCGCCGACAACGGGAGCCGTGGAGGCAGGAACCCATACGTTATAGGGAACCTCATACTCGTCGTACTGAACTTCGGGTTCATTGTTGACGAGAGTGAAAGTCGTGTTGAAGATGGGGGCTTCTTCTTCGTCTGCCATGGCAGGAACAACGACTGCAAGCATCATAACAACGGTCATGACGATTGCGAGAATTGTTTTGATTGAATTCTTTTTCATAGTTTTTTCTCCTTATTTTTTATGTTGAGCAGACAAACGGGGGTTTATCCGCAGTCAACCATATTAAACATTTTCCGGCATTATCAAGCTTTTTATTTGGCTTCTGCTGTTTTTTCGGTCTTCACCTTGCCAAAGCCTGCACAAATTGCACTTCTCGGACATGCAGCCTTGCAATCGCCGCACCTTATGCACTCAGGACTGTTAGGTGTTTTGTGAGGCTCGATACCCATGCGGCACGCACCTGTGCAAACACCGCAGTGGTTGCACTTTGACTCGTCAATGCTGTATCTGTACAGAGAAATCCTGTTGAACAGTGAATAGATCGCACCGAGGGGGCAGACATATTTACAGAACGGACGGTAAATCATTATCGAAAGGATAATTGTTGCTGCAAGGATGCTGAGCTTAAGCCATGTTACACTGCCCGCTTCAGCCCACGAGGTTATGCCTGTGCCCGTACCCGCTGCAACATTGCCGAAGAGACTGCCTACCGTCATAAGGGGCAGACCTCCGAGCAGCATGCCGGAGGGGCAGATGTACTTGCAGAAGAAGGGATCCGGAGCATATAACAGCGGAAGGATAATAACAAACACGACGAGGAAGACGTATTTTAAATATCTAAGCTGTTTATCACCCTTAAAAGTGCGGATCTTGAGCTTCTTGGGAAGGGGAATTTTGTGAAGCAAATCCTGGATCCAGCCAAACGGACAGAGGAATCCGCAGATCAGCCTCCCTACGAGAGCCCCGAGAAGCATGATAAATCCGATCACATAGAAAGAGAAATAGTAGAGCGGTTTCTGAACCACAAAACCATTCTCGTCCTTCCAAATACTCGAAATGTCCCCCTGGTTGAACACCGCCTGGAGTGAACCGATGGGACATGCACCGAGTGCACCCGGGCAGGAATAGCAGTTCATTCCGGGAACGCAAATCTGCTTAAGCGGACCGGTATAAATCGTTCCCTTGATAAAGCCAATGACAAAGCTGTTTGTCAGCAAACTGAATAAGGTTTGGATCGTAAGCCTTTTACGCTCCTGACCCTTTCGAATCTGCATTCTTGTTTTCTTGTGTTTGCTGTTGGCGTTGCTGATCGATGATGAAACTTCCATGACGAACCTGCCTTTCGCCTCAACCTATGCCGACGCATTCGCGGCAGAGGTTGATTGCTTTATTAAACACCGCTTCAATTTCCTTGTCGTAAATGCCGTAAACAATGAAGCATGCAGCGACAACGGCAAGTCCGATCGGGAGAATGTAGCGGAGCTTTCCGTCAAGAACGGAAACTGCGTTTGAGGATTTATTTTTCATGCTGACCTCCGTTTATCAAAGCATCCCATCGACAAGCTTGCACCATGCGTCATAGGAATTCGAGGTGGTAACAACTTTCTTGATGTTGCCGTTCTTGTCGATGAAATAAGTTGTGGGATATGCACCTGCGGGGAAAGCCGCTTTCATGGATGCATTGTATCTAAGTACGGGAAGGGTGAAGCCTATTCCGTTGATAATTCCGAGTGCAGTCTGAATTGCACCTGAAATCTCGGAGTCTCCGAGAACGGTGACAACCTGCAGTCCCTTTGAAGCATAGTTTGAGGCAAGCGTCTGAATGTGCGGGAGTTCCTGTATACAGGGACCGCATGTCGTTGACCAGACGTTGACCATGGTCAGCTTTGCCTTGCCGAACATGCTGTTGTCATAAGTTGCACCGCCGTTTATTGACTTCGTACTGAACGGTGGGATATCCGATGTAGGAGCCTGAGTGGGCTTTTCGGTGGGTTTGGGTGTGGGTGTGGGTTTTTCGGTAGGTTTCGCCGTCGGCTTTTCGGTGGGCTTTTCCGTCGGCTTCTCAGTCGGTTTTGCTGAACCTGCGGGGGTATTATCAGGTTCATCGGTGACTGCGGGCTCGTCCGTGACTGTCGGATCGTCCGTATCCGTAGGATCATCTGTGACTGTCGGATCATCCGTATCCGTGGGGACATCGCTTACAGCGGGTTCATCCGTTGCTGCCGGTTCATCTGTGACCTGCGGAACGGGAGTATACGGGTTGCTTGCCAGTCTCCATGGATGACATCCTGTGGTCAGCGTTGCCAGAACCAGCAGGGCACTGATAAAAATACTGAATATTTTTCTATTTCCTGAATTCTGCATAACGTTCCTTTCCTTTCAAATGCGTTAAAATCGGCATAAACGCAATATTTGTTAAGCAGCTTTTTCACTCAACTTGCCCTCCACGATTCATACGTGCAGGGCAAGCTGAATATTGTTAATGTGCTTTTTTAATAATTAAAGACCAAGAGCTGCACGCATAACGAGGGTTGCATCAGCAACGCTGATGTTGCCGTCGCCGTTAAAGTCAGCTTCGGGAACAGACTCCATAAGACCGAGAGCCATTCTCATGATGAGGGTTGCATCTGCAACGGTAAGAGCACCGTCGCCATTGACATCGCCGGGGATGTTCTGCTGATCGGGAACGCAGATACCATGAATCAGAAGAGCCTCGGTAACGCAGCTGAAGTCAGTGTCCCAACCGGTGAAGGTGTAGCCTTCATGCTCGGGGTGGTTGGGCTCTACTGCTGCATCGCCGTAATAAACCTGCTGAACATTGATGAGGTTGCCGGTAACGCCGTCATAGAACTTAACTTTAAACTTCTGCCTGTCGAAGTTTGCGGTGAAGGTAACATCGCCAACTGCAATGTAAGCAATACCGCAATCGTCATAACCGCCGGTCATATAATCACCGCTGAGAGTCCACTCTTTGAAAGTATAGCCTTCAACCGCAGGTACTTCGGGGAACTGGGGTTCAAAGCTGTAGCCGTAAGCAACTTCCTGAGTAGAAATGGTTTCGCCGGTGATGCTGTTTACGTAGGAAACAGTGCAGGTTTCACCCTCGTGATTCCTGATGACATCAAGCCATCCCTCAATGTACTGGATGAGCTGGTTGTATCCGGAGAATGCACCGATGATATGGTCACGGACAACGCCGTTCCTGTCAACGATAATCGTCTGAGGAATGTATCCGCTGTCAAGGGCACTGCCGAGAACGGAGTCTTCGCGGAGATTGAGCCAGGTGTAGCCGTTCTGTTCAAGGAAAGCACGTGCACTTTCAACTGTGCAGCCGCCGCCTTCGCTTACAACGCCGATCATCTGGACGTCGTTTTCGGGAGTTGCCTGATAGTGCTCATGAAGCTCCTGGAAATGGGGCATTTCACTTACGCAGGGTCCGCACCAGGTTGCCCAAAGGTTGATGATGGTCAACTCGCACTCGGAGATGATGTCGCCGGTGACTGTGTTGCCGTTCAAGTCGGTTGTGTTGAACCCAAGCAGGTTCTTACCGACGCCGTGCCTGGTAGGTTCAGCAGTTACGCCGAAGCAGCCTACCATAATGGCAAGGACAAGAATGATTGATAGCAGCTTTTTCATTTTTTATACCTTCACTTTCTTAATAATCACATCGAGAAAAAGCACGAACTCAATGTGTACCTGGCTCAATTATATCAGATTGGAGCAATTTTTCAAGCCCTTTTTCTGCAAAACTTTGTCTCATCATTTGTAGCATGTACGTTGTTGTGTTACAAATAAGCAGTTTTGTTTCTGCTTTATTGCTTGAATCTTGCTCTAAAATAGGTCGTACTTTTTCGTTAGTTCTTTCCAGTGTGGATATTATATTATTTTCGCGGTATTACCTGCGGTATCTTGCTTGACCTCAGTCACCTTTCAAAGCTTTAAAAGCCCTGAATGCATCAAGAACTTCTCTGCTCTCGCATCCGCATGGAAACCTGAGCTCGATATCCCGACATGGGTAGGACTTGCAGTCTCCGCAGCATTCAATTTTCTTTTCGGAGGCACACTTTCTGAACGAACAAGTTGAGCAAAATGCATGTCCGCTCGGAATATCACTTTTGCAACCCATGCAAAAGATACTTTCAGGGTCGATTGTACGCTCCTTTGTGGAAAACTTTTCTGCAAGCTCCCTTTTCTTTTCAGTATCACCTGCCGCCGTAGCTTTATAAACGGGACATTCTCCGCAGTCAAATCCGCAGTAAGCGGGGTGAAGCATATTTTCAAGCGGATTTTGCATCATTTGAGGCGTTCCTTATCGAAATTATCCAACCATGTGCTTGCGGCATCAGCAACTGCCTTAAGTGCAGTCTCCTCAAACGGAGAAGCCAGACCTGCTCCGGAAACAAGCTCGGTAAAGGTCTTCGTTCCGGCAGGGAGTACAAATTTCATGTAATCTTCCCATGCCTCATGCCTGTCCTTCTGCATCATTGCCCAATACTGCAGTGCAACGGACTGGGCGAAGCAGTAGTCAATATAATAAAACGGAACTTCATAAATGTGTGATTGACGCTGCCACGCCCTGCCCTCGGAATAGAACGGAATTTTGCCGTCAAGTGCGACCCATGGCATGTACACGGCAGTAAGTTTTTTCCACTCGTCATGCCTCTGCTCCGGCGTAAGACCGGGATTTTCGTAAACAATATGTTGAAAATGGTCTACCATCGTGCCATACGGAATGAACGTGATCGCACCCATGAGGTGAGAGTAGTAATACTTTTCGGTGTCTTTTCCAAAAAATCCCTCGATCCACGGCCATGCGAAAAATTCCATGCTCATTGAATGGACTTCACAGCTTTCCATTGTCGGACTCATGTTTTCAAGCGGATAGATATTCCTTGCCATGTACCCTGCAAATGCATGACCTGCCTCGTGTGTCATTACCTCAACATCTCCGCTCGTGCCGTTAAAATTTGCATAGATAAAGTTCGCCTTGTAATCCGGCATGCTTGTGCAGAAGCCGCCGCCTGCCTTGCCCGTCCTGCTGAGAACATCCATCAGCTCACAGTCGAACATTTCGTCGATGAACTCGTGAGTCTCCGGTGAAAGCTCGTGATAGAATTTCTTTGCCTGGGCAAGTATGTCATCCGACGTGCCGCAGGGAGTTGGATTGCCGCTTCTGAATTTAAGCGGGACATCGGCATAGCTGAGGGGATAGCTGCACCCCGTTCGCTCGGCCTGTTCATGATAGAGCCTGTCAGCAATAGGTACAATGTATTTTACAACTGAATTTCTGAATTTTGCAACGTCATCCGCATCATAGCAGTTGCGCTGCATACGATAATAACCGAGCTTGGTATAATTTTCATAGCCGAGCTTTTTAGCCATGGATGTACGCAGCTTCACCATCTCATCATATATTGAATCGAGTTTCTCGGCGTTTTCAACATAAAAGCCTGCATCGGCTTTCCACGCCTCGAGACGCTTTTCGTCATCCGGATCCTGCTTGAACGGAGCCATCTGAGAGAGTGTCCGCTTTTCGCCTTCGTACTCAATTTGGGCAGAGGCAAGCAAATTGCAGTATTCTGTAACGAGTTTGTTCTCCTGCTGCATTTCGGAAATAATTTCCGGAGAAAATGCCTTCATCGAAATCTCGATGTTTTTGAAGATCAGGCTGCCGTATTTTGATTCAAATTCACGGCGGAATTTAGAATTATACAGTGCTTTTGATACATTTAGGAGAATTTCGTTCATTTTGGGAGAAATCTCGTCAAAGAAATCTGCCTCCTGCTTATAAAACTCGTCTCTCGTATCAATGCAATGACGAATATAAGCGATCTGACTCTGGGTCATGAAGGTCGAAGACAACGCCTGGAGCTTTTTATAAATTCCGTCAGCCGTTTCAAAATCCTCCGCCGAATTAAACTGTTCTATCAGTGTGCGAGCTTCGCCCGAAAGCTTTGCTTCATCCGGTCTGACATATGGAAAATCCTTAAATTTCATATCACTCTTCCTCTCTTGATCTGTTTTTGTGCGGAAAGACCCGCACACAGGGCAATTATATCATTTGAACATCGATTTTGCAAACCTTGCAATTCTTTTTTCAATGTCGTATAATATTCCCATTGATTTGAACAGCGAATATGGAGGTATTCAAAATGCTTATTAAAAATTACAATCGTGTCTTCCTCTCACCGGATCAATTGAGCTCATCGTCCTCAGACAAAGGTCCGGACAGTTCCACAGCTCGAACTGATTTCAGCCGTTCTTATGACTATGGCAGTGATTCGGAAAAGTCTCGTGACGTCAGTTCGTTTGACAGTTCTCACTCCCCGCGTGAAGTTGCCGTAAGCATGACTTTTTTTGAAGCAATCGGGGCATTTTTCCGCAAATATGCAACGTTTACCGGGAGAGCAAGGCGAAAAGAATTTTGGTTCTCTCACCTGGCGATTTACATAGTGGAATGTATAATCGGTTCCCTCTACTTCATTGTTCAGTCTAATGTTGTTGAATTCCTCATGTCGCTGTTGGGTGCAGTTTTGTTCATCCCCGTCATCGCTGTTTCATGGAGACGGCTTCACGACATTGGTTGGGCAGGCGGTTGGTGGTTCTTGAACTGTATACCAATCATCGGACAGATCATTCTGCTCATCTGCTACTGTACTGACAGTAAACCCGGTGAAAATAAATACGGCGAAAATCCCAAAGTCACCGTCATAAAAAACTAAAAAACATATAGTCAAAATCCCCGCAGCGAATGACCGCTTCGGGGATCCTTTTCTTTCACTTTCTCACCTTTAAGCTTTTCAGGTATGCCTTTTTTTCATCACTGATCCGTCTGCTTTCCATTGCCTTTTGAATTGCCTTATTGTGCGTCCATCGGTCGAGCACATCCTCTTCAATAATCTTTACAACAGAATCATACCTGTGGACCAACGCTTCGGCGAAATACCATGCACGCATCATATTTATGTAGTACTCGTCTGAACGAATTTCCGCAACTCGCATCGGTATGCTTTCATCAAAGTTTTCACCCAGAAAATTGGTCATCAATACTCCGACTGCAAAGCGAACCTTGTATGTTTCACTGCTTTTGAGCCACTTATCAACATAGCCAAGCGTACTTTCAGGATATTTTTTAAAGCTTTTGCGTGAAAGCTGATCACAAGTAGCCCAGTTATCCACATATGACAGGAATTTGTCAACCATTTCTATCGATTTCGGAAATTCTTTTACCCGCTCAAGCATAAACGCATGAAGATTGTCTTCTTCAAAATACTTATGGGGGAGCGAATGCAGGAATCTCTCGCCGTCTTCGGTCCCATACAATTCCCTTGCATATGCACGAAGGAGCGGTGTCCTGACGCCGATAATTCTTTGCTTTTCAACAGTCGGCATAAGTTTTGAGCTGAATTCACCGAATTCCTTTTCAGCCATGGAAAAGAGTCTTTCCCTTATCCGCCCTATTTCCGGTTCGACGGACTTCTCCAAATCAAAGCCCTTTTTAAGAATCTCCTTATCAGCAGGGCAAAGGTCGAAAGTATCGATCTCATCGGGTTTGATAAAAGCGATTGCATTATGTTCGAGCAGTTTGGGTTCACCTTCAGAGACATTCGCATTTATAACGGTCAAATGCACGGTAATATCCGGGTATGCATACGTTGTGTCTCCAAAAACTGAAACGGGCGTAATTGACATACCGAGTTCTTCTCTTATCTCTCTTACTATTGCGTCAAAAGCCGTTTCTCCCTTCTCGATCTTACCGCCTGCAAGTTCCCATTTGAGTTCCCGCATCTTCCCCTCCGCCCTTTGGCAGACAAGGAAACGTTCACCTCTCCTTATCAGAGCCGCAACAACCTCAATCGTCATGTTCTTCCTCACTTTCACGATCATTCTGCCGCAAATTATACCCCCGTACGACTGTGGATGTAAAGGTTATCCGTGGATAAATTGTGGAGAATGTGTTAAAATCGTTGCATTTCAGCCGGTTTTGTGCTACTCTTTACGAAACAAAAACAGGTAGGTTAAGCCATGAATATCAGAAGATCATCGGAAGATTACCTTGAAGCAATGCTCATGCTCAAGCTGAAAAACGGATTCATTCGCTCCGTTGACATTGCCGAACTTCTCGGTGTCACCAAGCCGAGCGTCAGTTATGCTACTAAACGTCTTCGTGAAAACGGCTACATCACCATGGAAAGTGACGGAGAAATAAATCTGACTGAAATGGGAATGGAGATCGCCGGGAGAATGTATGAACGGCATACGATTCTTTCAAAGGTGCTTATGCAGCTCGGAGTCAGTGAAGCAACGGCAAAGCAGGATGCCTGCAAGATCGAACATGACCTCAGCGTTGAAACCTTTGAGGCGATTCGCCGTCATGCCTACACCATTGATGCAGAAATAAGAGAAAAGGAAATACATGGAAAATGATGGATAAACTTTTTGCCGATACTCTGACCGTACTCAGAACCGCCGGCGTACTTACAATAGACATGCAGGAAGCGTTTGTTCGTGACAACGTGCAAAACGTTTTCTTTTCAACTGAAAAAACCGTTTTAATTCAACACAAATGCGGCACTGCCATGCTTTGGACATTGGACACCGAAGAGGCAGTCAGAGCTCTTTCTGACTTACGCAGCAGCGGACACATTGTTTTTTCCTGTGTTTGCCACGGTGATAAAGCCGTCGAAGCAGTAAAGCAGGTTTTTCCGGAATTTAAAATCGACCCACCGTGCTGTCAGTATTGCAGGTCCTCCCGTTCACTTATAGAATTTGAACAGAAGCACAATATTCGCCCGCTCACCCTTGACGATGCTGAAACCGTGCATGCTCACTACGCCCTTGAGCCCGATATCGACCATATCCGCAAAACGATTTCCATGGGACTTATGTACGGTGCTGAGCTTGACGGCAAACTTGCAGGCTTTATCGGAGTGCATTCTGACGGCAGCTGCGGTATGCTTGAAGTTTTCCCTGAGTTTCGCCGCATGGGCATCGGAACCGAGCTTGAACTTTATTTGCAGAACGAGCAGCTGAAAAAGGGATTCATGCCCTATGGACAGGTTTATACCACCAACATGGCATCGATCGACATGCAGACGAAGATTGGCCTGCTTGTCTCAGACGAACATGTTACATGGACATACGTTGAGGATTAGTTTATGAAGAAAAGTTTTTCGGCAAAGTGTGCCGCGATCGTTATCTGCATATCTATGGTCTTTGCTCTGCTGACAGGCTGTGCGGCAAAGCCTTCACCCCAACCCGGCAAAACACCTGCTGTCACAGAAACCCCCACACCGTCCGAAACAGCTCAACCAACGACTGCTCCGACACCGTCCCACGTTCCCGGCGGCAGCTACACCAATGGTGATTTTCCCGGCGGCGGAATTGATTATGTGTTCCCCACACCTGCGGAAGGCAGTAAGTTAAACTATTTCGCAATTCCCGATGCGATTCTCCCCTGCCTCACGACAGCGGACTGCGAGGCATATGTAAGGATAGTAAATGCGTTCATGAACTATGAGTCTTCCGTTACGGTCGAATCGGACACGGGCTTTTTGAGCGTACTTGAACTTGTTGAACTCTGTTTTCCGGTTTTTTATGCGGACGTTTACGATTCTTCAATTTCAATCGACGGCAATACCATTTCATGGGAGTATAATGCCTCAAGAGAGGATCATGAAGCTTATATTGACAGATTTGAAGAGAATACGCTGTCATACCTTTCCCTTGTCCGTGAAGGCGGTGCTGCCGCAAACGCAAGCGAAATAATGAAGATTCTTACCCTCTACTCGGATTTTTGTGCAGACATATGTTACAGTTATGAATCACAGGACTTCTTCCACGGCGATATTGAACTGACAGAAGCCGAATATAAGAACCACTGCTTCGATGCCCTGTACGACAATACCGGTGTATGCTGGTGTTATGCGAGAGCGTATGCATTTTTGCTCAATCAAATCGGTGTTGAAGCAATAACCGTCTGTGCGGACGGCGGCATAGGACATCACGAATGGACAATGTTCCGCTATGATGGCTCGTGGTTCTTTGCTGACCCGACTTGGGACATGAATTCATCTTCAATTTTCTATTTCGGCATGACAACAAAAGCGAGAGAATCTGCCGACTACTTTGAAGAGGACATGTTGTTCTTTGCCGGTGCTTCGTTCCCCGTCGAGGACAATTTCGTCCTTGTCGACAACAGATTCATGCCGCTTTGGGCAGGAACGATAACTTATTCCGAATACGAGCTGGACTATGAGAATAACTGCATTGTTTTCTACGACTCATTTGCAGGGTTTATTCCGAAGAAGGTCGGCTCTTTCAGCCTCGACTTCGATGAAAATGGCAATGGATGATACTCTTCTAAAAAAACGATTCATTGAACTTGCAGACCGAACCTTCCGCACCGGCATACCGTCTTTCACTCCGTTTCTCGGACTTGCGGAGCAGGATTGCTTTTTTCGGGTAAAGAAAAACCTCCCACCCGTTCCATACACTCTTTACGGCGGCACCGAGGGCTGTGAACGACTGATGGTCAGATTCGGAGATGACGAGTTCTGCGGCTTTGACTGTCCATTTCCAATCGTCTGCCTGTCCGCAAGACCGCTGAGTCAAAAGTTTTCCGATGCACTTACCCACAGGGATATTCTTGGAGCAATAATGAATCTCGGTATCGACCGAAGCACTGTCGGTGATATCGTACTAGTTGATAATATTGCCTACATCTTTTGTACTGAACTTGTACAGCAGCACATTGCGGACAACCTGACCCGTGCAAAGCATACTGAGCTTTCCGTTTCACTTGCTGAAGCATTTCCGACAGGTGAGCTTTACAAGCTTGAACGAGTAAAAATCAATATTGCAAGTGAACGCCTTGACTGTGTGACGGCAAAGTTTCTGAACCTGAGTCGCGGAGAAACGGTTTCACTCATTGAACACGAGCGAGTTTTCATCAATGGGCGAGTATGCACAAATGCAGGAAAAAGCCTTGATCCGGGTGATAAAGTGACGGTCCGCGGTTATGGTAGATTTATCTTTGTCGAGCAGACAGGCGTTACAAAAAAGGGTCGGCTCTCTGCGGTAATTGATAAATACATCTAAATGAACTGTTTAAATTATATTACGTTCATTTCTGTTTTGACCTGATCTGCGGCTCATTGTGTTATTGCGGACTGTTCATCAAGCGAGAATGGGGAAAATAAAATGAAAAAATACGGAATGGAACTTATCGGAGTTGAGTACCTTACATCGATCGGCATGACTCATGGCGATGATTTTTCGATTAAAGTGAAAAGAGATAAGATCGTCAATTCAAGGTACTTTTGTCGTTATGATTATGAATACAAGGAGATTTCAGATGTTGTCATAACCAAAAAACAATGGGAGAAAATTGAAAGTGCCGTGTATGCAATCCTCCCTTCTCTGAAAATTTTTCGTCCGCGGAGACATCGTTTGTCCCTGTTTATTGGTTTTGGTGATGCAATCGCCCTAGACGGTCCAAATGAATCCGTGTTCACGCTCACATGGCAATCCTCCGACGGCAAAAAAGATACTATACGATATTATTCTCCATCTGACAGGCGGTTTTTAACTCTCATCTCGATCCTTATGGAAACAGCAAATCCAATTGGCAGAGAAATTGTTTATTATGACACTCCTATTATAAACGGACTCTGCCTAGTGCACGGTACATACGGCAAAAGAAGTTACTTTTCATACCAATTCTCCTTTGATAACAATTCGCAGGATGAGTGGCGTTTTATTGCATACTATGAAAAGAACGGCAGTTTTTTCTCGTTCAAAACAAAACTTGGGGCGAAAGAGTGGAATGAATTCAGCCAAAAATTCTCCCTCTCTAAGCTTGAATCATTCAAGCTCGCCTCCTCGGGCAGCAATAGCTCGGCAACGATCTGCTATTCTGATTCAACTCGGCGTACCGTTAAACTCGATAGGGCAACTTTCAAACATCTGCGTTCTGCTTTTGAAGTACTCCTGTCGGACTGCGAGACCGAATAATAAAACGCACTGCACTCAATACAAAAAACTGCTGTACAGCACAAGCCATACAGCAGTTTTGTTTTACTTATTCAGCTGCCGATCGGAACCGATCACTGAAGGCCAAGGGCCATACGCATTACGTTGACAGCATCTGCAACTCTGATTGCGCCGTCGCCGTCAACATCGCCGTGGAGAATCTGTTCGGAGGTGAACTCTACAAGGCCGAGAGCCGCACGCATGATGAGAACAGCGTCTGAAACCCTGGTTTCGCCATCACCGTCAACATCGCCATCAGGCTCGATAACGGAAATTTCACCGGAGAATTCAACATTGTCAATGAATACTCTGTCAAGACCGGAGCTCTGGCTGCTGTCCTTTGTAAAGCTCCAAACGAAGAAGTATGTTCCGTCTGCCGGTGCAGTGAAAACATAATCCGTCCAGGGCTTATCAAGACCGGAATCTGTCAGAACAACTTCACCGTTTACGGAGAAAGTAAACAGGTCGGCGTTTTCCTGGCTGCTTACCATATACTCAAAGCCGAGTGTATCGCCTGCTTCCATGTTGAGTGCAAGGGTCAAATCAGAGCTGCGATTGGGCTTATGGTAGTTGGTGGAACGAGCACAATTACGCTGATCCTCGTCAACATAAGCCTCAAAGGGATGCTGATCGCTGACACCGAAATAGAGGCGACCGCCGTCAACGTTGAGAGCTTCGGAAAGCTCGTCATTACCGTTTACCGTTACAGTGAAGGACTTTTCGCCAAATACCTGACCGTCTACCATAACAGTGCAGGTGATGGTTGCTGTGCCTGCACTCATGCCGTAAACAACAACCTTGCGGTTATTTGCCTTAGTGAATGAAACAATGTTTTCATTCGAGCTTGTCCATACAGCTTCGTAGAGACTTGCATTTGCAGGTTCGCGAAGGAAGTTGACCGTTGCTTCCTTGCCGACATCGATTTCAACACTTTCCTCGCTGAAGTTGAAGTCAACGATAGCTACGGGAGGAGGATTGCCGAAAAGGGTGTACTCAACATTTACATGCTGAGGTGCATCGGGATTCTCGGGGAAGGGGTCAACCGCAGACATAACGATGGGATAGGCATCGCCATACTTGTCGTGGTCGCCATGAGTTTCAACCATGAGTGCGAATGCTTCATTGACGGAGCCTTCTTCCTTCATGACATTCCAGAAAGTAGCTTCGTACAGATAATCACCTGCAAAGGTTACGCTCTGAGAATAGCCGTAAACAACTTCGCAGCCTGCATTGAGCAGAGCAGTGCCGGTAATGCCGCGGCCGCTCTTCTTCATGCCTTCGCAGATTGCCATCCATACGATTGAGTTTGAAGCAGGAGCTGCAATGTGGTTTTCAACATACCTGCCGTCGATGAATGCTTCACTGCCGGAACGAACCGCCCAGCCGTTCGAATAGTCTTCCTGAGTGATGCCCTCGTTGGTAGTAAGGCAAAGGTAGGAAGAGCCGCTCGTTGCAATACCGTGGCTGTCAAAGAAAATAGCACCTTTGTTGGTGAATGCTTCCGCAATAGCGGGACCGGTTGCACCGTGACCCTCAAGTGTGGTAAGAATACCGCTGGTTACTTCTGCAATGGAAGCAGCCTCTTCGCGGTACTGGTCAGTAAAAGTGGGATCGTAACCGCCATAGTACGGTCCGATAAGAAGAACATCGGGGGATGTTGCATCCCTGAGGGGAGCTGCTTCCTTGCCATTGCTCATGTCAACGATGTTTACGCTGCCTTCGCTGTAAACATCGGACTTAACTTCATTGCGGAGACGGTAGTTGTAGCTGTTGAGCATACCGTCAACGGTAAAGAAGAAGCCATCCTTGGTAAAATCGGAGAAGCTGTCGCTGTCAACCATGTCAAGGCTGAGTGCTGCATTGTGGACGGAAGCAATAACTTCCTGCTTGCTTGCACCGTTTGCAATTGCTTCGGCTTCTGCTCTTTCAAGAGCTGCCCAAGCGTTGTCAAGTTTCGTCATAGCCACTGTTTCAGATGCAATGTCGCTTACACCCTCTGCGAGCATAACCGCAGGAATAGCACAGAACAGCATTATGACGGCGAGGATTGCACTGATAAGTTTGCAATTTCTCATTGTTTGTCTCCTGTCTTGTTTTATTGTGTTCGGATGTATACACCCCAAACCACCATAGTATTTTATCATGTTTTTTTCTCTTGTCAAGAAAAAACCGATAACAGAAAGAGGTATGGGGCGTAATTGCTATTATTTACTCGGCAAAAAGTTTACCCCTTTTTATACACCGACTGCGTTCTTTTGCATATGCCTGCGGTGTTCCGCCATGTATTTTTCACATGATCGCACTATTTTTTAGTTTTTTCATCAAAATAGTACTTGACAAACATTGGAAATACTCGTATAATCTGTTATATCAGGTATGTCAGATTCTGAATTTGCAGCTGTAATGGTGACCGATTTTGTCGGCATACATGAAATCAAAATGTGCCTTTTTATTGGCAAGGAGGTTCTTTATGAAAAAAAGCTTTTCACTCACTCTAGCTTTCACCCTTGTGCTTCTCACCCTGCTCTGTTCCTTGCTGACGGGCTGCGGAAGCAAGGAAGCCAGCCCCTCTCCCGAACCTACTCAGTCCGCACAGTCGGGCGAAAACATCGACTCGAAGAAAATAGAACCCACGGAAGAGCCCACAGCTGAACCCGAACCCACTCCCGAGGAAACGTATTACGGCTTTGAGCTTGACGGCGAAGCGAGGTACATCGAAGTTTCAATGGGTTCTTATTTTTTATCGAGTTCATACGTTTACTACGATATGTATTCCGGCTTGTGCGTTGTCGATGCTGCCCTTGTAAGCAGATTGCAGGAGACGTTTGAGAGCAGCAGGTTCAGAAAGCTGACCGAGGAAGAGAGCGGTGATTTCAGTGATTTCATTCATCGTGAAACACATTTCTCGTTTGTGCTTTACGATGACGAAGGAATGTGGCTCGGCTACCTTTCGGTGGCAGGAGTGTATCTCTGCAACGAAAATAACGAGAACTACGGGTGCCGACTCGCCGATGATGAGTTCCTGTCCCGTTGGCTTACTGTGTACTATATCGATGAGAACGGTGAGGAACAATCAGCTGATTTTGAAATCGTCGACTGCGATGACTTTCATCAGCTGCTCAGTGATATTGCCGATGCGGCATTGGCAGGACACTCCTGCGAAGAATATTACGAGTTATGGAGGAGCGGAGCAGACACCGGCGTTATCCGCTGGAAAGATCTTGGGATAACAACAAAGGACGAAATACACGACATGCACATTTTTGAGTACGGGAAGGAGTAAAAAGTATGGAACGAATGAAAAAGCTGTTCTGCATTCTGTTCACCGGAAAAAGAGGATGATTTCCATGACTTCTTTGTAAGTCCGTTCCCTATTAAAGATGCGAGCGACTCGGGTTCATGCGTAGTCAGCTGTTAAACCCAATTCCTACGTGGTAAAGATCCCTACGATGTATGATCGTATGGGATTTTTATAGTATTAAATAGGATTCTGATTAAATTGGTGGGCTGAAGTCGAAAAAGTGTTCGATTTTAGCGTCTGTTTCTCGTAAATTTCGCAGGCCGTCCGCAATGCGGACAGTAGGTTTGTTTTTCATGGACACCGTAACCGCTCAATTTGTTGCCGCAGTAGGCACAGTAAAGTGAAGAACTTGAAAATTTTCTCGGTGCAGGTCGTCCACAGTGATAGCAATAGTTATCGTGATTAGGCCTCCCGCAGTATTCACAGACCCAAGTCGGATCAATAACGGCGGTTTCTGCCTCAGTTTCATCAGTACACAGTGAAACAATCGAGATAAACAACATCAGTCCGCCCACGACTGCACCGATGAGAAGCACAATATCGAAGAAAACTCCGCTGTCGATAATGCTGCCAATAGAATCATACCTGCCCCAAAATGAATACACGGCAAATATGACGATGATGATACCAATCAACAGACAAATGACACCGGAGGACCTGTTACCAGACATAATCCCTCCAAGATGATTTATATGTTTAAGTATAATCCCATTATCGAAATTTGTCAACGTCAATTTTCAAAAAAACAAAAACCGCAGGGGATCCATGCCTTGGACCACCCCCTGCGGTACAGTTGTTTTATGTTTATTTGCCGGAAATAATGAGTTTGCTGATAAGGAGACTGGGGCAGCCGAACCTGCCGCCGCCGGGCATACCGAATTTAACATCACTGCCGATATTGCATACATCCTTCATGAGTGTAAGGAAGTTGCCCGCGCAGGTTATCTGCTCGACCGAGCGAATGATGCTGCCGTTTTCAATGAGCAGTCCCTTCGCAATGAGAGAAAAGTCACCGCTGACAGTGTTTAAACCGGCATGAAGACCGCTGAGCTCAGTAATAACGAGTCCATTGCCGAGCTCCGCAACGAGCTCATCATAGCTTGCTTCACCTGCGACAACATAGAAATTACTCGGAGCGATGCCGACCGGACCCGCAATGCCCATGCGGCCTGCGTTTGAGGTGGACTTCACGCCATCTTTAAGTGCCGTTTTGAGATTATGAAGGTAGCTCTTCAAAACACCTTTTTCAACGACAGTTGTAACTACGGAAGGAACGCCTTCATCATCGAATGCACGAGGATTGTCCTTCTCAAACGGATCATCCATAATGGTGATTTTGTCGCTTGCGATCTCTGTATTGAGTTTGCCTGCGAGGAGCGAAAGACCTTTCTGCACGTTTTCTGCGGAGAACATGCTTGAAAAAGCGGAGAGCAGGTCGCCTGCCGCATCGTTGCGGATAAGTACGCGGTACTCACCGGAATCAACAGTGCTTGCATTAAACTGCACGAGAGCATTGTCAACGCTTTCTTTGATCATATCATTATAATTTACAAGCTCACTGCCAAACTTAAAGCCGTAACCGCTGTGTTCTTCATCGCCTTGGCGGAGAATCGCACCAACAATACCGTAAGCAAGCTTGCTCTCATTGTCGGCACGCAGACCGAGAGTGTTATGGATATGCGTGGTGGTAACGTCAGTGCCAATGGTGCAGTAGGCCATGCGATTGACTCTTTCATCAAATGCGAGAGCATCGCGTTCCATACGCATTGCAAGGCCGACCTTTTCGCTTTCAGACATATCCATTATAGGATTTTCTTTTTCTTCAATTTTGACGTATTCGCATACACCCTGCATGGGGTTAACGTCTGTGTTTTCAATAACACGGGCATTGTCGATTGCCTTTTCAACGAGGAATTCGGGATCTTCGAAAATCTCGGTATAAGCATAGCCGTTCTTGCCCTCAAATGTGACTCGAAGGTTCAGTCCGCTGCCGCTTTCAACGCTGTAACGGTCGAGATCGCCGTTCAGAACGTTGACAGAGAATGAATTGCTTTTACAGCAATAAACTTCTGCGGATTCACAGCCCTTCTCAATTGCAAGCCTGAAGCAGGCATCTTTAAACTGTTCAAAAGTCATTACAGAGCACCTCCTTTGCCGCCAACGACCATTTCACTTATACGAATTCTGGGCTGACCGACGTTTGTCGGAATGCTGCCGGACAGCGAACCGCACATGCCCTGACCCATCCACATGCGTTTGCCGATGCGGTCGATTTTGAACAGGACATCCGAACCCTTTCCGATAAGAGTTGCACCGCGAACGGGGCAGAGAATCTTGCCGTTCTTCACCCAATAGCCTTCAGTTACGGCGAAGTTGAATTCACCTGTGAGAGGCTCAACCGAACCGCCGCCCATCTTTGCAGCAAAAAGACCTTCTGACATTGATGCGATCATTGCTTCTTCATCGTCCTTGCCCTCTGCAAAGAAAGTGTTGGTCATGCGGGAAGTGGGGGCATAGGTATAATCCTGCCTTCTGCCGCTGCCCGTAACGGGATGGTTCATTCTGCGTGAGCCGAGAATATCGACAAGATAGCTCTTGAGGACGCCATTTTCGATGAGGACATTACGCTGAGCGGGATTGCCTTCATCATCAAAATGCATTGACCCCCATTCACCCTCCATCGTGCCGTCGTCAACTGCCGTTACAATATCACTTGCAATTTTCTGACCGAGCTTACCGCAGAATACGGAATTGCCTTTGCCGACGCTGGTCGCTTCAAGACCATGAACACAGGCTTCGTGGAGAATAACGCCGCCGAAGCCGCCGTCGATAACAACGGGAACGGTGCCTGCCGGGCACTCGGGTGCATGGAGCATAGTGACTGCAATGCGGGCAGCTGATTCACCGACAGCCGCCGGGTCGATACGCTGATAAGCCTCAAAGCCCATGCCAAGACCCGGGCTTTCATAACCTGTCTGAGCTTCGCCGTTTGTCATGGCAACTGCCTGGACGAAGATTCTCGTCCTGGGACGCCTGTCCTCTGCCCACACGCCGTTGCTGTTGCAAACCATAGTGCGATGGTCGCAATCCATGTAGCTTGCAGCAACCTGTGTGATCTCGGCAGAATGTGCTTTCGCAGCTGACGTACCGGTCCTGAGCAGTTCGATTCGCTTAAGGTTATTTACCTCGCGGAAAGGTATTTTTGGAGAAGTTTTGCCGTCACGGACAGCTGCAAAGCTGACCGATTCAAATTCCTTTATGCCGTCAATTGCACTTGCAGCGGCACGGGCACAATGCATGAGAGCTTCTTCGCTCGTATCCGCAGTGTAAGCATAAGCACTCTTTGTTCCCTTGAGAACACGAACACCTGCACCGACTTTGCGTTCATATCTTGCATCTTCGACAATGCCGTCAACCATACGCAGAGTGTTGCCTTCGGTGTCCTGCATGAAAAGTTCCGAAAAGTCACCGCCCGACTTGAGTGCTTCGTCGAGTACGGCGTTTGCAATACGTTGTTTAATCAAGATAATACCTCCGTCAATGGATTTCAATGCTATTATAACATATTTTTTTGATTTGGCAATGACCAAATTCATCTTTGATACGGGACAAATCCGGCTTTTTTGCCCTCATAGCCGCCGGATGAATAAATTCTGCCGTAGCAATCGAAACAAAGCTGTCCAGCTCCGTCAACGTAGCAGCTTCTTTCATCGATTGGGGTTGCGTGAAATTCATGACTCCGTCCGCCGCAGACTATGCAGTTATCGTATAATACCGAATCCACCGTTGTCCCCCTGTCATTTGAACTGTCGTGATACCTGAATATCTTGTCCATTCCTTTAAGCCTCCGAGGTAAAATCTTATTCTGCTCACATTGTATGTCTAAAACGGAAAACATATTCACAACATCCGTTTTTCCCAAACAGATTGATACGCCGAGCTGTTTATGGTAAAATTGCGTGTGGAGGCGTGTATTTGATGAAATGGAGGGTTAAATGAGGAGAATTCATTCTAAACGCAGGAAAATCAACGCAAGAACAATGCACTTTGCCAAGAAGCGTAAGGATCCGGTCGTTATCCTTCTTGCGGTTTTCATTGTACTTCTCGTGCTTTTTCTGGGCTCTCTTGCCGCACTTGTCCTGCTCAATGTCATCAGCATTCCGGATTTTCTGTAATCTGGCTTTGAATTGTACTTTTTGTGACATGTTAATGCCACATTTAAAAATTGAGATTCGTTTGCTCGATGATATAATAGTAGTCAAATGATTTTCAGCACGGAGATGGACAATGAAAAAACGTTTTTTAAGAATTCCCAATGCAAGCCTGCCTGAAATTGAACAGGCGAGAATTGAAGCGATGGCACGCTCGGGGTATGCCGTGAAGGAGTTCACCGCACGAAACATTTATTTTATTCCTTCGGAGCCGCAGAATTTGCGTGCAAGGATTATTCCTTCCGATATTTCAGGAAAGACTTACCTGAACTTTGTTGCAAACATGAAAGCTCAGGGGTGGGATTATGCGGCGAATGACGGAGTGGAACATTCTTTGTTCATCACGACCGATGCAAATGCACCTGAACCTAATGTCGATATTAATTTGCTCGAAAAAATTTACAAACGCAGGATAAGAAGTCAAACGATCCTTGCACTTATCGGAGTGGTTCTGATGCTGACCGCTTTCGTTGTCAATTTTACCAGGCTCGGCGGCTTCAACGGCAGCTTCAGGCTCACGCAGGTGCTGTTTTATATCGGCTGGTTTTTGCTCGACGCACGTTGGGCATTCGCCGCTTGGACTGAATTTCGTAATCTTCGAATTGTCCGTGGACTTGCACAGAAAAGGCATGGCAGCCTTGAGTATGTCATGCACATACTGCTTGAAGGCGGGGTGATCACGGCTTTTGTAATGAGCTTTGTCGCATACTGCATAAGCGTCAAGGGGAACTTTTGAGCGTGAAAGCGTAGAAAATAATGGATAAGAAAAAAGCTGTCAGAATTATCTGCATAGTGCTCGCAGCGTTGTTCCTGCTGTCCGTTGCCATTGTGCCGATAGTGTACATTTTAGGTTAATAAATGAGTTTTTCAACCACATACTTTGCCTCCGCCACGGGCGAGGGCGATATCGCCGTACACAAATGGACTCCGCATGGTAAACCTGTAGGGGTCATTCAGTTTGTTCACGGCATGAGTGAATATGTCAAAAGATTTGAACCCGTTGCCAATTTCCTTACCGAGAGGGGTTATGTTTTCTGCGGACATGACCATGCCGGTCACGGCGAGTCGATCCATAAACCCGAAAATAAGGGTTTTTTCGCTGAAGAAAACGGTTGGGACAAATTAATTGCAGATACCATGCAGGTGCATGAATCATTGAAGAGTGAGTATCCAAATCTTACCCATGTCCTTTATGGGCATTCAATGGGAAGCCTGATTGCAAGGAGCTGTGCAGGCAGATACGGCGAATGCTTTGATGCATTTATCTGGGAATCGACGGCCGGTCCGAATCCTTCACTTCCCCTCGGCAAGCTGCTCGCCAAGACAATTGTGTTGCTAAAGGGGAGCCATGCTCTAAGCAAAACGCTCAATGCCCTTGTCTTCGGTCCTTTCGTTGCAAGTGTCAAAAAAAGGCGGACCACATTTGATTGGCTTTCACACGATCCCGAAGTTGTCGATGCGTATTTAGGCGATCCGATGTGCGGGTTCAGCTTCCGTGTCGCCGCTTACCTTGACATGTTCCATGGGGTCGGTGAGGTTAATTGCAGAAAATGGGCATTGACCGTACCGAATGCTCCCATCTATATTGTGTCCGGCGATGAAGACCCCGTCGGAGATTTCGGCAGGGGCGTCAAAAAGGTCGTAAACATGCTCCTCCGTGCAGGAAAAACACGCATTGTCTTTCAACTCTACCACGGCGGCAGACATGAATTGCACAATGAAACATTCCGTTCTGATTTTTTGAAGGGCATCGAGGCGTTTCTCAAGAACGTTGAATTGAGATCGAATTCCGTTTTGCCGTGATTTTACGAGAACAGAATTTGCATCGTACTTACAAAAACCGCCGCGGTTCAATCATCTCGCGGCGGTTCTTTTATTTTATCTTTTGTTCAGCCGGCATTACTCTGCCTTATTGACTATTACTGCTCCCTGCATAAGGTCGATTATGAAATTGCCGTTCGAATCGACATCCGCAAGTGCAAGCATTGTGTGTCCACACCCGTAAGGAGCGTATCCCTGCTTAGAGAGATTATTCAGCTGTTCCAGTGACAGGTATCCGTAAAGGAAGGGATAATAGCCTTCCCTGCCCTCGGCCTTTACAACGGCCCAGTTGAGCGGACACCCCGCCTCCGCATAAACCTTTGCGGCAGCCATTGCATAAAGTTTTACTGCATCCTCGTCACGATTTACACCGTAATAAACATAGCACTGTACCGCAAACCATGCATCCTTATTTTCGTCAGCGAGAACATATTCTTTTGTTCTCTTATCTGCGAAGCCGGCCGGATAAGTCCACATCTCCTTGTCTTTTCCAAGTCCCGTTTCGGGATCGCCGGCGAGATCGGAAGCCGTCAGAACCCGTTTCCCTTCGAGATCATATTCGACCATCGGGATCTCACCGAGATACGGTACGTAATGTTCACGGGAATGCTTGGGAATCCGATCGTAATCTGCCGGACTGCTCTTACTGCATGCAGCTTTGATCTCGGCCCCTGTCACATCCTTGCTGGAGGCAACGACTACATAAACCGGTGGCGTCTCGCTGTCAATCTCATGTTCAACGAATTCGTTATTTTCGTCTACATCATCGAAGTGTAAGTAGAAGCTCAGCGAATGGAATTTTTCCGGCATCAGAAGGATCTGCTCGGCTGTCAGCAAGCCCCTGAAGTGAACGGCATACATCGATTTTCCTATCACCTTGGGAAATTCAGTATCGTCCGAACCATCTGCCACTATATCTGAAACCATGTCCGTTATGTACCACTCAGGTATTATGTAGCCCTCATCCTGCAGAGCCTTGTGCACCCTGATAACATACTCTTTTAAGGGTTGCAGTTCTCTGAGCAGGCTCTCGTCATTTTCCAATTGACTTTTGCCCAATCCCATTTCAAGATTGACAGCGAAGAGAACGTCGTTGCCAAAGGTCGGTTTTTCAATCGTTTCCTGTTCACTGTCGTGCGATATATAAATTCCTGCTGCCGTGCCGTACGGAAAGTAGTTATCTGGAAAAAATTCACCAACATAGTCGACGTCGATGATTCTCATCTTGCTGACATCGGGAGTAGACTTAACATCCAACGCCGGTTCGGATACCGGCTGACCTCCGATAGCCTCCTGACTTTCCCTCGGAGCCTCTGTCGTGTCAACGGTGCCGGTGCTGCTGCATCCAATGCCTAAAGCGGCAGAGAGAAGCATTACAAGGCAAAGTGTGACTGAAACCATTCTTTTTTTCATTTTTAAACTCCTTTCTTTGCCGTGCTTACCACACAGCGATACCTATAACTTGATTTGCTGTCGGCTGTGTTCCGACGCAGAATGAAAAGCATCCGCTTCTAAACCCATTTTAGCATTTATTTCCATACGTATCAACTTTGTTTATAGAATATATTTCTCTTGTATTTAAGCATAGCTTCTCAACATCGTTGTCGATTTCTTTTGCGTCTGAATGCCGGTTAAACACGAATAAACAGAGAACTGCTGCGAAGGCTGATCTTCGCAGCAGTTCTTTCCGTTTAATATCTTTTCAGTTGCTGTTTTTCAAAATTATGGATCCAGTCTGCTTTAAGATAGTAGAATGTAAAGCAGCAGGAGCTTAGGAACCACGTCAGCGGATATGCCCAAAAGACAACGCGGATGTCGCGGATAAAGTGCATGGTTATCGTTATATAAGTTACTCTTATTGCACACCAGCAGATGAGCATAACAAGCATGGGAACGACCGTCTTGCCCGAACCTCGTATTATACCCGCCATGCAGTGCGAAAGCGAAAGTAAACAGTAGAACAAGGCTTCAGTCCTCGCTTGACGCACACCGTAAGCAATTACCTCGGGAGATTTATTGAAGAGGGCAACGAGAGTGGGAGCAAAGCAGATAAAGATTACGCCGATAAGCTCTGCTAAGGCGACGCCGGAAACAAGCCCGAATACCGTACCCTTTTTGACCCTGTCGTATTGCTTCGCACCGAGGTTTTGGCTTGTAAATGTCGTCAAAGCAACGCTGAAGCTCGTCACGGGGATAAAGGCAAAGCCTTCGAGCTTTGAATATGCCCCGCAGCCGGCCATTGCATCAGAACCGAAGAGATTGATGTTGGATTGAACGGTCACGTTTGCAATTGCGATAACAGAATTCTGAACGCCCGTGGGCAAACCGGTCGCAAGCACTTCACGGAGCATTTTCGGGTCTATCCTTATATCTTTAAGGGTTATTCTGTGAACATCGTCAACATGGGTGAGCTTATGAAGGGATATCCCTGCACTGGTGAGCTGTGCAATCGCCGTTGCAACTGCCGCACCTGCAACGCCCATGTTGAGATACTTTACGAACACAATATCAAGGACAACATTAATTATTGAAGCAATTATCAGGTAGTAAAGCGGATGTCTGCTGTCTCCCCTCGCCTGGAAGATTCCGTTTAAGGCATTGTACATGACATTGCCGACGGAGCCTGCGAAGTAGCAGCGAAAATAGAGAATTGAATTCGGCAGAACATCTTCCGGTGTACGGATAAGCCTCAGAATCGACGGCGTAATTGCAATGCCGAGTACCGTCAGAAAAACACCGGCCAACAGACCGAATGCCGCTGTCGTATGGACGGCAGTGTGAACTTTATCATGCTGCCTTGCACCGACATACCTGCCGATTACAACGCCCGCACCGACAAATACGCCGTTTATAAAACCAACGAGCAAAAAAATAAGGTTGCCCGATGAGCTTACGGCTGCAAGAGCCTGCTTACCGAGGACCTGACCCACGACCAATGAGTCCACGACATTGTAAAGCTGCTGGAAGAGCTGACCGATAAATATCGGCAAGGCAAACAAAGTTATTTTACTGTAAATCTTACCTTCAGTCATTAAATTCATCCTCACGTCTGTTTTATCGTGATTATATGCCCGTATGCGAAAATTGTCAACAGTTGAGCTGTAATATGGAAACAAAAGAAGGGGGCATTTAAGCCCCCGAAAAAGTATCCCCATTCTCCACCCTCACCCGTGGTCAATGCTTGGTGATAAACGTAAAGAGTAACAATGCAGTTGTACGCCGTTTGGGCTTGACCGTAAGAAAAACCTGCCCTTAGGTTTCGACATATTGCACGTTTAACTCAAACGCAGAGTTTGCATTCACACCCACGAGTTACCTACAAAATATTTACATTAAATCTGTCTCCCAATTCAGCCTCTGAATCGTGTTATCCGTCAGCCGAAGCTCCTTGCTCATTTCATCGAGCCGTTTACGGAGCTGCCTCACGTCGACGGTGCTGACAATTTTGATTTCGGATCTTGTAGCTCTGCCTGCCGCACAGCTTGCATTGTCGCAAAGTGTGCGATAAAGATCGATTTTCGTATTCAGACAATCTCGCTTGGCGATCATATCTGTGATGCTTTTGCCGTTCTCGGCTGTTTTACAGTTAGTCAGATTAATTCTCGCTATAAGTTCCTCCAGCCTTGCAAGGCACTCATCAAGCTCTGCGAGCAGTTCGGCAGGATCCTCCGCCGGCTTCTCACCCTCCTGCACAAGGGCATTGTTGCAAAGCCTGCTGTTCATCTGTGCTATTCTGCAATTCAGGGAAGTTCTCTCCTGCAATGCTTCCGCCAATTTCATATTTATCCGTTCCTTTCAGTTTTTGTTATCATAATTTATCAGTCTGCAAACCTGCCCAAAACTTCTCGGTACTTTGCATAAAAGCCATCGAACGCACCATCGTCAAGGCTTTTGCGGATCCTTGCCATGAGATCGTTATAGAAATAAAGGTTGTGCAAAATACAAAGCCTCATTCCGAGACGTTCATCCGCTTTAATCAAGTGGCGAATATAGGCCCTTGAATAGCTCCTGCATGCCGGACAGCCGCATTTTTCATCGATAGGTCTGCCGTCAAGGCTGTATTTTTGGGCAAGCAGTCTCATCTTGCCGTTCCATGTAAATACATTTCCGTGCTGGGCATTTCGCAGCGGCAAAACACAGTCGAAAAAATCAATGCCGAGATTCACTGCCTCAAGAATATTCAGCGGAGTTCCGACTCCCATGAGGTAACGCGGCTTATCTTTCGGCATAAACGGTTCGACGGCATCAATAACAGCGTACATTTCATCCGCCGTTTCACCGACTGAAAGTCCGCCAATCGCAAAACCATCAGCATTTATCCGTGCAATTTGCTGCATGTGGCGTACACGCAGGTCCTTGTAAACGCCTCCCTGATTTATTCCAAATAACAGTTGCTCTTTATTGATTGTATCCTCACGGTCATTCAATGCACGGTGTTCGGTATAACAACGTTCGAGCCAGCGTGTCGTTCTCTCAATTGAGCGTTCGACATAATCGCGCGGCGAAGGATTTGCAATACATTCATCAAACGCCATTGCTATTGTTGACGCAAGGTTTGACTGTATTCTCATGGACTCCTCCGGACCCATAAAAATCTTTTTTCCGTCGATATAGGAGGTGAATCTTACGCCCTCCTCCCGGATCTTTCGCCTGTGAGCAAGCGAAAAAACCTGAAACCCGCCGCTGTCAGTCAGTATGGGTCCATCCCAGTTCATAAACCTGCCCAGTCCGCCAAGACGCTTTATAAGCTCATCACCCGGACGAATGTGCAGGTGATAGGTATTTGAGAGTTCTACAGGCGAACCGATCTGCCGCAGATCATCAGTCGAAACACCGCCTCTTATGGCGGCAGCCGTGCCGACACTCATAAACACGGGAGTCTCGATCACACCGTGAGCGGTTTTGAATCGTCCCCTTCTCGCCCTGCCCTGAACCTTCAGTAAATCAAACTCCGCCATATCATTCGTCCTCATTTTTTATTATAAAAACCGGAATCGGCGGATCTTTTTTCCAATTATGGAACGTTGTCACGAGAACTTGATAGAGCTGAGAATCCAGCCTGCGGAGCCAGTCGAGCAAGCTGTCACGCTCTTCATAGCCCGTTGCACCACCGTGATAAATTGTAACGCACATCAACCCGCCCTTCTTAAGGAGCCTGAGACCCGCTTCAATCGCAAGCCTGCTTGATTCAAAATGTGTGAATATGCCGTGGTTTCCGCCGGGCAGATAGCCGAGATTAAACACAATACACGACACTGTTTCTTCGTCCGCATATTCGCCCATGAATTCGTGGGAAACATTGTGAACCTCTGCATTCAATCCTCTTTGAAGCAGCAGCTTCTCCGTGCTTTCAACAGCCTCCTGCTGAATATCAAATGCAATGACCTTCCCGCTTCGCCCGACAAGCTCGCAGAGCAGAGCCGTATCGTTTCCTCTTCCTGCCGTTGCATCAATGCATACATCACCTGTCTTGACGTGTTGTCTGACTGCACCGTGTACCAGAGCCAATGCGTTCACAATCGTACCTCCTCATCCTCATACACTCGGATTATACCAAAATCCGCTGCATGAATCAACCATTGCCGCACTGCGAACCACACTAATTTCTTTTATGGGGTTCGGCAAGCAAATTTTTCAGTCTGCACGAAAATGAGTTATTTTTTTCAAATGTGCTGCCCTTGCGAAACATAATGCTGCAGAAAAAGAGCATCTTTTGGATCTGTTTCCCAAAATTCAAAAAAATTTGATTTTGGGAAACAGGAACCGGAACAATGACTTATCCCTTCTTTTCAGTTCAATTTGTATAATACATGGCCTGGGCATTCCAAAGTTCAAAGTATTTTCCGGCTGTATTGCTTACAAGCTCGGCATGCGTACCCCGTTCAATTACCGAACCCTTATCGAATACGGCAATTTCATCACAGAATTTACATGACGAGAGACGATGTGAAATGTAGATAGCCGTTTTATCACCGGCTATTTCATCGAACTTACTGTAAATTTCCGCCTCTGCAATGGGGTCAAGTGCAGCTGTGGGTTCATCGAGGATGATGAACGGTGCATCTTTATACAGTGCTCTTGCAATGGCGATTTTTTGAGCTTCACCGCCTGAAACATCGACGCCGCTGTCATCAAAGTCTTTGTAAAGATAAGTATCGATACCATCCCTCATTTCGGCAAGCCTGTCTGAAAAACCGGCCTTTTCAAGGCAATCGAGAACACGCCGCTTATCATAATCAGTGCCTGAGGCAACATTCTCACCGAGCTTAAGGCTGAGCAGCTTGAAATCCTGAAATACAACGGAAAAAATATTCATGTATTCGCGATAGTTGTATTTGCGGATGTCAATGCCGTTCAGGAGAATCTTACCCTCCGTCGGGTCATACAATCGGCAAAGGAGCTTGATAAATGTTGTTTTGCCGCTGCCGTTCATTCCGACTACCGCAAGCCGCTTTCCGATTTCAAACTTCATGTTTACGTTGTGAAGTGCATAGCTGTCACTTCCCGGGTACTTGAACGAAACATTGCGGAATTCCACCTGATAATTTCTGTCACGTCGTTTTTCAACAGTCAAACTTCCCTGGTACATTTCGTTGGGTATGTCGAGGAATCTGAATGTCAGCTCAAGAAACGGAGCATGGTTCCTCATAAAACCGAGGGCGGAGACAATGCCCGACATACCTTCCGAAACCTTTGTGATAGAAGCAATGTACTGCGTAACAGAACCGAGACCGAAAGCACCTGCAAGTGCCTTGAGGCAAACGAATGCATAGACAACCCCTGTAAATATGACGGAAACAGCACCGCCTGCCGCAGAGTAAAAACCAATTGCTCCGCGTGAGAGGCGTGCAAAGATGCCCTTCGATGAAAAAGCTTCCTCTTTGTTGCGATTGTAGCGTCCGCAAATTTTATTCTGGCAGTAAATTCGCATATCGGCCGCATAATCATTTTTATAACTGAGCCTCCCGAAAAAACTGAAATACCGATTTCCGAGATTAGCTAACTCGGAGTATTTTGCCCAGTAACTGTCTGCTTTGTTGCTGAGCATTGGGGCTGAAAGGGTTATGCAGACCATAATCGCAATAACGCCCACAACAACAACGGGATTGTTCAAAAACAGCAGGCTCTTTGAATCGTCAGGCACCATGCAGATAAACAGCGTGACCGTCAGTGAAATTCCGCCGAGAATAGTAAGAACTGATGAGATCAGCCTTTCGTATGCCACCATGAAGTTGTAAAGCCCCCATCCACCGCTTTGCCCATTCTGCTGGATTGTCGAAAACAATTCCGAAGTACTCGTCTCGTCACGGCGGGAATAATCCATATCGAGCATCTTTTCGGAGAGAACGTCGCTGACTTTTACCCATTTACCCGAGTTATGCGTTTCTCTCCACTTGTTGAGCAGCGCACTGACAAGAGCTATGACGGCAGCTGAGCAGAGGGACAAAAGGACGAGTAGCTTCAAACGTTCGATATTTCTGCTGCCGGATAATTCATCAATTATGAGTGCGGAAAGGAAGATTCCGACATAGGGAGTCAGTGAATTCCAAACGACGCTTAGCAGCCTTGATAAAACCATTTGAGGATATTTTTTGTAAAACAGCATGAGTGCCCGATTGCTGATCTTAAATGCTTTCTTCATTGACATTGCCTTAGTTTCATTACTCATCCTTCACATCTCCTTCCTTGTAGTATCGGCTTTGAATTTCATACAGCTCCATGTACTTGCCCTTCTTTGCGAGAAGCTGAGCATGCGTGCCCTCCTCACTGATTTTACCGTCCGCAATAAAAATTATACGGTCACAGAACCTTGTGGAAGCAAGGCGATGGGAAATGTAGATGGAAGATTTGTTGCTCGTCATTTCATTATACTTCAGGTACATTTCCGATTCCGCAATAGGGTCAAGTGCGGCTGTCGGTTCATCGAGTATGATGAAGGGAGCATCCTTATAAAGAGCCCGGGCAAGCATGAGCTTTTGCGTTTCACCGCCCGAGAGCAGGACGGCATCTTCAAATACTTCACGATTGAGATAGGTTTCGTATCCATTTTTCAACGATTCAACTTTATCTCTAAGACCCGCCCGATCGATGCAATTTTTGACACGCTCCATGTCGATATCTTCCATATCCTGTGCGACATTTGTTGCAATTGTACCCGCAAGGAGCGAAAAAGTCTGGAATACTGCCGAAAACAGCTTATAGTAATCGGCACGATTGAAAAGACGTATATCCTGTCCGTCAAGCAATACCTGTCCCTGTGTCGGATCAAGAAAACCGCATATCAGCTTTATAAGAGTTGTTTTACCGGCACCGTTCAGGCCGACAACGGCAAGCTTTTCACCGGGGTGCAGAGTGAGATTGATTCCGGAGAGCGTGTCTTTATCTGAACCGGGATAGCGAAACGACACGTTTCTGAGTTCGATTTTGAGCTTACTGTCAGGCATTGATCTAAGCGGAATTCCGTCTTCGAACCTGAAAGGTTCGTTGAATTCAAGGCATTCTCGAATTGTCGAAATTTCAAGCGATTGTTTATTGAGTGTATTGAACCCGCCGAGTATGCCCGAGACCCAGACGGTAAAGCCGCCGACCGCACTGAAGTACAAGAGAAATTCCGAAACACTCAGTCCCTTATTGAGGACAAGGTCGATAAGGAAGGCATAGGCGATTGCATTGCGGAGAAAGGCGAGAACAAGGTCCGTTATCCTCGCAATAATGTAAACACTCTGTGCTTTTCGCTGAAACGCCGTGTATGCCGTCATTGCCTTATCCCGAAGCTCCATCAGCCACGGACGCAGGCCGAAGATGCGAATGTCTTTTGCGTATGGAAGGCCGCTCGAGCTTCTGAAAATACAGCTTAAGTGCTTAACATGCTCGCCCTCTTCCTCGCGGTGACGATAGCCCCAGCCGTTGACATAATTGCCGACAAAATAGCTTACAGCTGATGTGATAATTATGATAAGCATCAGAACGGGCTGTATTGCCGACAGGAGAGCAACATAAAAAACGAAACCAATAATATTGGAGGTAAGGTCGGTAAGTGTCGTCCATATTGCTTCCCCTGCGGCAGCATTGGAATTGACTGCGTCATGAGCCTTTTCATTCAGCTTGCGATACCTGTCGTCAAACAGATTTGGGTACGATGTCGTCGATGCCTTTTCGGCAAGGCGTGCGATAAGCTCGCTGCGTACTGCTATCCTGCCGAACATCGTATTTTCTCCTACATATGCAGAAACTGCCGATACAAGCATGAGTGCAAGTGTAAATGCGATCACTGTAACCGCAAGCTCGGATACCGGGGCGTGTCTCTCTACTGCGGACAGAATTGCAGGCGAAACAAACAGGTTGACAAGATTCAAGCCGACTGCAGCTACAGACGACAACAGACATAAGAATATGACTTTCTTTTCTCCGGTCGTCCATGCAAGCTTAATCATGAACCACGAGTTCTGCCACATGCTGTACTTGGGTTTAAAGCGTTTTTCTTTTAAGACTTTTTCTTTTGTCACGAAAATACACCATCCTTTCTTCATGCATCATAGCATAAAAAATCGTCCTCGAATCATTCGGGGGACGAATTCATGCTTCCCGGGGATGAATTGCAGGATTCTACAATTGTGGGAGCAGTATTTCGGTTGTAAATGCACCATCTTCACTGTTGCGGCTTATGTATCCATTGAGCCGTTCCACGATCGCATCTATTCGAACGAGTCCAAATCCATGTCCTTCGCCCTTAGTGCTTCGAAACAGATTGCCTTCCTTTTTCAGCTTCTTTTCGGCTGTAAAATTAGTGAACGAAATGTAAAGTTGAGTGTTACGCATATCCATGTAGACCCTTATGACCCTCCGATCTTCCGGGAGCTTCATGCTCGCATCAATGGCATTGTCAAAAAGGTTTCCGATAATGCAGCATAAATCAATCTCGGACGATTTCAATTTAACGGGAACGTGTGCATCCGCTATGACATTAATGCTTTTGGATTTTGCAAGTGAAATTTTGGAATTTAAAATCGCATCCGTCATCGGGTTTCCGGTTTTAATGACGGCATCAACAGTGGTTAAATCTTCATCAAGAAGATCCAGGTAACGCTTTATCGCATCCAAATCTCCTGCTGCCGCATATGCCTTCATTGTCTGAATATGATTGCGGTAATCATGCCTCCATCCGCGAATTTGACGATACATATTATCGACCTCCCGGTAATGAGTCTCGATAAGCTCCTGCTGATAGGAAGCGATTCTACTGTCAATTTTCTTCGATAATAATTTCATCCTCCGTCACCTCAAATTGATAATTGCCCGATTTACGCTGTCATAAGCACCCCTCGGCAGAGGGATTGAGGTCCCATCGTTTAGCCTTATTTCAGTTTTTGTGACCCTGCATATTTGAGTCAGATTAACGATACACGAGCGGCTTATACGAAGAAAGCGTTCATCCAGCTGCCTTTCAAGCTCGGTTAACGTCATTTTCACTGTAGTATCGGTCAAGGCATGAACGGTCACATAGTTTCCGTATACATCCGCAAAGCGAATCCTATAAATCGGAATGCGAACCAACGTACCGCCTGTTTCAAGCATCAGCACTTTCTCGTTTTTTTTAAGTTTTTCTGCGGCACGGTCGAGTACCGAGTGAAGCTTTTCTTCCCTGACGGGTTTAATGAGGTAGTGAAGGGCACAGACGTCGTATCCCTCGGAAATGTAGTCTGAGTATCCCGTGACAAAGATGATCTGCACAGTATCATTCTCCCTGCGGAGCTGCTTTGCCAGGGTCACGCCGTCCATATCACCCATTTCAATATCGAGGAGCAGGATATCGTAATCATTTTCATCCGCATAGTGGAACAGAAAACTTTCTGATGAAACAAAGGTTTCAGCATGCACAAAACAATTTGTGCGGACGGACCATTCATTCACCATGTTGAGAAGATACTGTCTGTCCGCTTCAGAGTCATCACAAATGGCGATTTTGTATTTTGCATTTCCAGAGCTGCACTTCCCCGTTGTCATGCACAAATCACCTCCAATACATTTACGCTGTCATTGATTATAGCAGAGGAGTATGAAAAACTCAACTGCCGGTAAATGAACGGGCAGCATCTTCAATTTAAAAGTGAAACACGGAGATCAAAAAAACTGTCGCAAAGCAATGTCTGCGACAGTTCTTAACAAATCGTTTCAACAAGTGAGCTGAATCATCAGTTGAGTTTTTCGGGTTCGGGAAGCTCGGGACCCTCTATTGTAATGGTCTTTATCACTACATCAGTGAGCGGACGGTTATTGCTAAGATTGACTCTGACTGAGGCGATTCTATCAACCACATCCATACCCTCGATTACCATGCCGAATGCAGCGTAGTTGCCGTCAAGATGCGGTGCATCCTGGTGCATGATGAAGAACTGGCTGCCTGCACTGTCGGGTCTTGGACCCCTTGCGAAGGAAATGACACCGCGAGTATGCTTAAGGTCATTTTTGAAACCGTTTGCGGCAAACTCACCCTTGATGTGATAACCCGGTCCTCCCATGCCGGTTTTTTCAGGGTCACCGCCCTGAATCATGAAACCGCTGATAACGCGGTGGAAGATAAGTCCGTCGTAGAAGCCCTTCCTTGCAAGGCTCACAAAATTATAAACGGATTGCGGAGCAATCTCAGGGTAAAGCTCCAGCTTGATAATGCCGCCGTCCTCCATCTCAATGGTGGCGTAAACTTTTTCGTTGGTCACAGTATTTTCTCCTTTGTTGTCTGTATTCTGTACTTCCGGAGTGCTGCTTCCGGGAGTATTTTCGTTTTGATCCGGATTTTTTCCGGTGCAGCCGACTGCAAGGGATGCAAGAATGATGAGTGCAAGCACTGTGCAGAGAGCTCTCTTAAAATTATTTGTCATCTGTATTCTCCTTTGCATCAGATTCGGTTTCAATCGCCTTTTTCGTTTCAGGCTTTGTAATGGGAGGGAGCGTTCCACCGTTAAAGACAGTCACGAATTCATCGCCGGTAAGCTGTTCGCGTTCCAAAAGGACCGCAGTGACCCTTTCAACGGCCTCTGCATTACTGCGAAGTACATTCTCGGCACGAAGGCTCTGCTCTTCCATTATGTGACGAATTTCCCTGTCTATCCTTGCTGCAACATCCTCGGAGAAATTCTGCTGCTGTCCCCAGCTCCTTCCGATGAAGACCTCCTGCTCGCCTGCGAGGAAGACCGGACCGATTTCGTCGCTCATGCCGTACTCGGTAACAATGCTGCGGGCAAGCTCGGTTGCACGCTTGAGATCGTTCGTTGCTCCTGTACAGATATCATCGGTAAAAATTGACTCAGCCGCTCTTCCGCCGAGATACATTGCGATCGCATCAAGGAGTTTGTTTTTCGATACGTGTTCATAGGTATCGGTGGGAATCGTCCTTGTGTAGCCTGCTGCATTGCCCCTGGGAATGATTGAAAGCTCATGAACCTCGTCAGTCCGCTTGAGACAATGGGAAACGATTGCGTGACCTACTTCATGATAGGCAGTGATACGCAGATCCTCCTTCGTGACTGTGCGGCTCTTCTTTTCGGGACCGTAAAGAACACGCTTTATGCTTTCGTCAATGTTGGCATTCGTAATCTCACTCTGCTTATTTCGTACGGCAAGGATCGCAGATTCGTTGAGGATGTTCTCAAGATCCGCACCGGTGCAGCCGGGAGTGAGCTTTGCAATTTTTTCAAGCTCGACTTCGGAAGCAAATTTTTTGCCTCTTGCGTGAACCTGAAGGATCTCGATTCGTCCCTTAACATCGGGGTAGTTGACGGTTATACGCCTGTCAAACCTGCCCGGACGGAGCAGAGCGGGGTCGAGAACATCCGGACGGTTGGTTGCCGCAATGACGATAATGCCCTGGTTGGTCGTGAAGCCGTCCATTTCGACGAGAAGCTGATTGAGCGTCTGCTCTCTCTCGTCATGACCGCCGCCGAAACCGGCACCACGCTGCCTGCCGACTGCATCGATTTCGTCAATAAAGACGATGGAAGGTGCACAACGCTTTGCGGTCGTGAACAGATCCCTTACCCTGCTTGCACCTACGCCAACGTAAAGTTCGAGGAATTCTGATGCACTGATTGACATAAACGGGACATTTGCCTCGCCCGCGACGGCCTTCGCAAGCAGTGTCTTACCGGTGCCGGGAGGGCCTACAAGGAGGACACCCTTGGGAATCCTTGCACCCATATCTGTGAATGCCTTGGGATCTTTAAGAAAATCAACAACTTCCTTAAGCTCAGCCTTCTCCTCATCCTCACCGGCAACATCGGCAAACGTGACCTTGTTTCCCAGATCCGATGCCATCCTGACGTGACTCTTGGTAAAGGAAGTTCCGCCCTGACCATTTCTCATTTTATTCATTGAGATGATGAAGAAAACTGCTACACCTGCAAGCAGAATATAAGGCAGCAGCACGATAATGATCGGCGTAGTAGGCTGCGGATTCAGCTGGCAGTCAAAACCATAGTCAAGAACGGAGATGCTTTCTTTTGATACATTGTAACGATTCGAAAGAAGTACACTCATTTCCTGCTGGAAAACTTCGGCGGACTTTACAGTGACGGTAAAGTCGTAGGTCTTGCCCTTGGCAAAATTTGCGATCTCATCCTCGGTAACGCCCTCCGTATAAATACCGTACAGCGTTTCCTCGGTGATCTGAACGGCATAAATCTCCGAGTTTGCATCACCGAGATTTTCGCCAAGACCGCTCTTTATTAAATCAAAAAATTTGGCATACTCTAATTTATCCGGATTTCTGTTTATGTCGCCGTTGCCGGTCGTTACAAACAGAACAATCGCACCTAAAATCACAATGTAGAGTATAATGCTCCAAAGGTTGAATTTCTTTTTCTTCAAAAAATCCTCCTTCTCGGCTTTGTCGCCGGAATAAAACAGTTTGCTTGAACACCTCTCTGCCGAAAATCTCAGCAGGGGCATTCCGCCACCCTAATCATACCACAACTTATTTTTTACCGCAAATAAGTCTTTTAACGTCACATTCGGTAAAATGGGATAAAAGAACACAGGTTTCAACCGAAAATGCCGTGATTTCGGCAAAATGAGCCACACAATCGGTAAATTTCGTTTTTTGCCCAAAATCACGGAAGTGTTACGTATTCGTCCCATGCAGAGTGCAGCAGGTCTTTCGGATGTATTTATACAAATATTTCCCCATTTGTCAATTTCAATTACTGTATAAATGTTTTCCTCATTTTAATTCAGCATAAAAACGAAACGAAACGACTTGTTAAGCTGCGAAGAATGTGCTATATTATTGTTTAAAGATACTATTTGCGGTTTAATGGAAGGAGAAGGACTTGCAATGGCAGAAGCTACTGCTTATAATTACAGGCACATTGTTTCATTGCTCGACGCAGCGGCAAACGACCTGACAATTTTTGCGGAAGACCCATTGTTCGGCAGCTGCGGTCCCCTGAGGAGCTTTGTTGACGGGCTGGCGGACGGAAACCTTCGCAATGCAAGAACGGCTTTTACGAAACTTAACAGACTTGTCCTGCTTGGCGGCAGTGAATGTCCGGTCAGGCGTGTCAGCGGCGACCTTATGGAGGATTACCTTCTCAATATGGTGCTGTTGAGCGACAATGCATTCGCCGTTTCTGCGGCACAGGGCAAAAATGATGAAGCCCTCTTCCTCGCAATGCGGAGGGATTTGTCTATCATCAGCTCCATCAGAAGCATAAAGGAAGACGCATACCGTTTTCTTCTCTCGGAACGCGGCAGAGAAATTTCATCAAGGCCACAAAGTGACAGCACAAGTGTGCTCGCTTCAGCTGCATGGGGAGGTGGAGCCGTCCGGCAAATGCCAAAAGATCACCAGTCTGCACGTGACAGCAGGCACTTTATCCAGGATAAATCGTCCTGTATGTGGAAATACGGCGAATTTGAGCTTCGTGACAGTTGTTTTGCCGATGAAGCACTCGAAGAAATGTACCGCCGTTTTATCCTCTGCGATGATTGGGGAGACTTGACTGATGATTTATGGAATTTTCATTCGGCTTACGGCTGCGGAAAATTCTTAAGATTCCGTAATTTCAGTTTTGACGGTCATCTTGAACCTTTGTCAGATTTGAGGGCAGGGGACTTCATTCCGCTTGCAGATGACGAATATGGAACTCTTCTGAACAATGCAATCGCATTCATGCGTGACGAAGAAGCGAAACCGATGCTGCTCTACGGAGCAGAAGGCATGGGTAAAACATCAATAATGCTTGAGCTTACCGATGAGCTGCCGAAGCTTCGCCTCGTTCTTGCAAACGGCAATGGGAGGAAAATCGAAAAGCTCTTCGGAGAGCTTGCCCGTCAGCCGCTCAAATTCATGGTTCTTGAAGATGATTTTGATCAGGATGAGTACAGCCACTTGATCGAACCGCTGATTCCGCAAAACGTTCTCTTTGCTGCTTGCAGCGAAAAGCAGACGGGAGCAAGTCTTTTCCGAGTTTCCGTCGGACTGAAGCAGCCCGTACTTCCGGAATTTATCCGCATTGTCGAGACTATTCTGTTGTCGCATGGGGTTTCGCTCGGTACTGATGTCATAAAGAGTGCCTGTACCGATTACCAAGTCGATACGGGATGTGAATTTACCATTGATACAGCATTAAAAATTGCAGAGCTGCTGCAATCGTAAGGTTATGAAGACAAAAGTTTTAAGAATTTTAAGTGATAAAGCACATGGTGCCGGTATTGCCGGCAGAGCAATAGTCCGCGGCGGTCTTGTTGCGTTCCCGACCGAAACCGTATATGGTCTCGGTGCAAACGGGCTTGACGGAGAAGCCGTAAAACGTATTTTTGAGGTAAAGGGACGTCCGAACGACAATCCCCTCATCATGCACGTTGGCAGGAAGGCAGATGCAAGGGTCCTTTGGCGTGAAGTGCCTGAAACGGCGGAAAAGCTGATGGATGCATTCTGGCCCGGTCCGCTGACAATTGTCTATTATAAAAGCGATATTGTCCCTCCCGAAGTTACGGCAGGTCTTGACACCGTTGCAGTGCGTATGCCCGACAGCGAGACTGCAGTTTTTATTATAAGAATGGCCGGTGTCCCCATTGCCGCACCGAGTGCAAACCTTTCCGGAAAGCCCAGTCCCACGACGGCACAGCACGTTATGGAGGACTTCATGGGCAAGATCAATGTGATCATTGACGGCGGTCCCTGCAAAGTCGGTGTTGAATCGACCGTCGTTTCACTTACAGGGGATAAGCCCATGATTCTGCGTCCCGGTGGAATAACAAAGGAAATGCTTGAAGCGGTCGTCGGAGAGGTTGAGATGAGTCCCTCCATTCTCCGTCCCCTTGAGGAAGGCGAAAAGGCCGAATCTCCGGGAATGAAGCACCGGCATTATGCTCCGAACTGTGAGGTGCTGGTCGTTAAGGCTGACCCCGAGGAAACGAAAAAAATCATTGAACGGGAGTACATGAGTGCTGTTTTTGCACACAAACATACAGTCATCCTTGCGACAAAGCAGACCGAAGATCACTTTAAGACAATATTCCGGTACACCACAATCGGGGACAGAGAGCATCCGGAAACACTTTGCAGGAACCTGTTCAGTGCATTGCGGGAATATTCTGACAAGGTTGACCTTATCATTGCTGAAGCCGTAGAGCCTAAGGGCGAGGGTCTTGCATATATGAACCGTCTCCTCCGTGCGGCGGGCTTCAGGATCATTGATAAATAATTTGCGTGTGATTATTCAGACGTATTTTCTGAAAGGAATCAAAAAATGAAGATTGCAATCGGGAGCGACCATGGCGGCTTCGCTCTTAAACAACAAATAATCGGTCTTCTGACTGAAATGGGACATGAATTCAAAGATTTCGGATGCTTTTCTGAAGACAGTGTTGACTACCCGGACTTTGCTTTCCCCACTGCGGAAGCCGTCGCCGGTGGAGAATTTGAACGTGGAATTCTCATTTGCGGAACAGGCATCGGTGTCAGCATATGTGCCAACAAGGTTAATGGCATACGCTGTGCCCTCTGCGGAGATGTCCTCTCCGCTGAACTGACGAGGAAGCATAATGACTCCAATATTCTTGCAATGGGCGGAAGAATAATCGGCGTTGAAACGGCAAAGGCAATCGTCAGGACGTGGCTCAGTACCGAATTCGAAGGCGGCAGGCACACACGCCGCATTGAAAAAATAAATAACTATTGATCAAAACAGGGAGAACTGAAATGGAAAACATTAAAGAAACTTTGAAGAACGTAGTCGTGATTGACCATCCTCTCGTACAGCATAAGCTTACCCTTATGCGTGACAAGAACACCGGCACGAAGGATTTCCGAATGCTGCTCAAGGAGCTTTCGACCCTTATGGCATACGAGGTCACACGCGATCTTCCAATGGAAGAGGTCGAGATTGAGACCCCCGTCGCTGCAATGAAGGCAAACGTTCTTGCCGGCAGGAAGCTCGGCATCGTTCCCATACTGCGTGCAGGTCTTGGCATGGCAGAAGGCGTTATGGAACTCATTCCCGCCGCAAAAGTCGGACACATCGGTCTTTATCGCGACCCCGTGAGCCTAAAACCCGTAAGCTACTACTGCAAGCTTCCGACTGACACCTTTGATCGGGATATGATCGTGGTTGATCCCATGCTCGCAACCGGCGGTTCTGCCGCAGAGGGCATTCGTGTTGTCAAGGAAGCAGGCTGCAAGACCGTTCGTCTCATGTGTCTCGTTGCAGCACCTGAGGGAATCAAAGTTCTCAATGAGCTCCATCCCGATGTTGTTATCTACACTGCCGCAATTGACGATCACCTGAATGACCATGGGTACATAGTTCCCGGTCTTGGTGATGCCGGTGACAGGATTTTTGGTACAAAATAATCCTTAACACAGTTTAAAGCACAAACAGATAGTTATGCTGAATGGTCGGGAATACCCTTTTCCCGACCATTGCAATAATGGAGATTTGCGGAGGCAGTTCAATACATGATTCTATGCTTTTCGGGAACGGGCAACAGTCGATACATAGCAAGACAAATCGCGAAAATATCTTGTGACGAGGTTTTAGATTTAAATGCAAAAATCAAAGCAAATGATTGTTCAAAAGTGCAAACGGGCAGCAATGTAGTTATCGTTACTCCAACGTATGCGTGGCGTATCCCGCGGATCGTATCTGCATGGTTGTCAAAGACGGAACTGGCCGGTGCAAAACGGATTTGGTTTGTAATGGATTGCGGTGACGGAATCGGGAATGCTGCTGAATACAACCGTAAAATTGCCGACAAGAAGAAAATTGAATATATGGGTACCGCACGGATCGTCATGCCTGAGAATTATATCGCCATGTTCAATGCCCCCAACGCAGATGAGGCAAGGAAAATAGCAGAAAAAGCAAAGCCGGACATTGAGAAGACTGCTGCACGTATTAAGGCCGGGCAAACTCTTGACATCCCGCAAAACAAATTGTATGACCGTTTCATGAGTGGAGTTGTGAACCCGATTTTTTATAGCCTTTTTGTGAAGGCAACAGCATTCTTTGCTGATGACGCCTGCACCGGCTGCGGTCAGTGCGTTCAGAAATGTCCGATGAACAATATACACCTCGATGCGAGGAAACCTGTGTGGGGTAACAAATGCACCCATTGTATGGCTTGTATTTGTTATTGTCCGACTAAGGCTATTGAATATGGAAAAAGGAGCATCGGAAAACCTCGTTACCATTTCGAGGTAATTAATGACGAGAGCTGCCGATGACAGAAAATGGAGGAAAAGTCATGAGTAATATGTTGTCTTTTCGAAGTGCTGAGCGGAGCGATACGGCACTTATTTTACAGTTTATTAAGGAGCTTGCCGATTACGAAAATATGCTTGATGAGGTCGTTGCAGACGAAACAACGCTTGAGACATGGATTTTTGACAAGCAGAAAGCAGAAGTTCTCTTTGCGGTCGAAAATGGCAAAGAGGTTGGGGTTGCCTTGTTTTTCCATAATTTTTCAACGTTTCTCGGTCGTGCAGGCATCTATCTGGAGGATTTATACGTCAAACCGGAGTACCGCGGCAAAGGGTACGGCAAAGCTATCCTTAAAAAGCTGGCGGCCATTGCGACGGAGCGAGGCTGCGGTCGCTTGGAGTGGTGGTGTCTTGACCGGAATAAGCCCGGCATCGATTTCTACCTTTCCATGGGTGCAGAGCCCATGTCAGATTGGACAGTTTACCGTATTGCGGGGGATACGCTGAAGCAGCTCTCAAAGTAACGTGACGAGAAATGTACCGGACGAATCAATCAATAATATTCAGCTGCTGCTTTGCCGAGTCAATTGATTTAACATCGACCCACTTGATTCGCTTCCCGGCAAGGATGGCCTGGCGGAATGTGCTTTGTGTCCCAGGCGAACTTGCACGGTGCAGCGTCAAAAGGCAATCGGCCGTCTTAATTAGATACTTATTCCTTGCAACCATGCAGTAGGAGGAATACTCCTTGTGACAACAGGTGATTTTGTCGCACTGACTGAGCAGCTTTTGATATCGGATCCTGCTCTCCTCCGGCCACTTTGCATCTTGATTTTCACACGGGATAGCCGCTTCAAGCGTGAGACCGGGGTAAACCGATTTCAGCTCAAGGACGATCTCCGCTGCATAGGTATCAAAACCAAGGGCAACGCCTGAAATAAAGTGCGTATACCCTTCGTTTTCGATAAGGTCAACAATCTCATGGCGAATGTCTTCTTTCAGTGCAATGCACCTGACATCGTTCTCACTAAATTTAAACGGAAGATTCTGCGGTCTCGGACCGGAGAAAGCACAAATTTTACCCATTAATATAACCTCGGACTAATTTCTCGTACCATCAGACACTTGAACAAGTATAACAACCTTCGGGGGTATTGTCAATGCGTTTCGCTTAAAAAGTTTTATTTCGACATATTCCGACACAAAATTTTTATGCCTGTTAAAAAAAATAATACCATCACAGCAGCTCCCCATTACTTCCGGGTATGGAAACAATACCGTTTAAAACGGAAACTTCAAGACTGAGCTGTTTTTTATCGCCGTTTTTAAAACGGACCGTTGCCGTGTCGCCGAGGACGCTTGTTATCATACCGAGACCGAACCTCTTGTGTTCCACCACCGTTCCGGGAATATACACGCTCAAGTCCGCAGTCTTGTCTCTTGCAGGCGGAGTTTTCCTGCTGACCGTCTGCCATGAATTAGTCAGCACCTTCGGATTTATAACGGATTCAACCTCCGTCAGGAATGCGGAAGCGTGCCCGCCGGGGCGAAGATCGTAGATATAAAGTTCATCCCTCGCCCTTGTCATTGCAACATAAAACAACCGCCTTTCCTCCTCAAACGGATCTCCCGCACCCGAATCTTCGCCTATCGAAAACCTTTCCCTTGCACTGCGTACTTCCTTGGGCAGAATCCCGTTTGTGGCATCAATAATATGCACGACATCGTACTCAAGGCCCTTTGCGGAGTGAATGGTCGAAAGTTTTACCCCGTCAGTGAAATTTGAACCATTGCTCAGCACTTTTTTTAGTTCATCGATGCGGTGAAGAAAGCTTTCTATGCCGCTGCATCCCTTTGCTATCGTACAGAAAATTTCCGGGTACGCCGAATACGGATAATTCGCCTCAAGATAATCAGCAAAGCACCCCTCCGTCAGGATTTTTTTCACCGCCTTTTCGGCAGGCTGATTCCTCACGAATGCAAGCAGATTTGCCAGTCTGCTGATTTTTTCTTTCCTGACGGAATCGAAATTGCGAACGAGTAAAATTGCTTCGATCAGCCCAATTTGAAAACGCTTTGAATACTCCGCTGCCGATTCGGCCTCGTCCCTGCGGAGAAACAAATTCAGCTTTGAGTAGCAATCGGCAAACGCCTTAACGCACATCGGGTCAATCGAAAGCCTCAGCAGTCCGAAAAGCCCAACTGCAATGGTATTTTCAAGAGGGAGTGCATCGATTCCGCGGCAAACAAATGGAACACCCTTTCTCAGCAGAATATCGATCATAGGAACTGCACTTAGGTTATCCCTGTACAGCACCGCAGCATTTCCGCCCTGCAAACGCACGGCAGAGGCAACCATATTGTATTGCTCACTCCTCGTACTCACACGAACAAGCTTTATCCTCCCTCCGTCGCCGCGAGTGCCGAGCATGTTCTTCTGTATGCGTTCGGTATTATTGCGGATAAGTCCGTTTGCTGCTTTGATAATGCAATCTGCCGAACGGAAATTATGCTCCATTTTGATTTCAACTGCATTCTCATGATCCTGCTTAAAGCAAAGCAGTGCTTCCGGGTAAGCGGCACGAAAACCGTAAATGCTCTGGTCCTCATCTCCTACCATAAAGAGGTTATCCCTCGGTGCAGAAAGTATTTTGATTATTTCATGCTGGACCTTCGATGTATCCTGTGCTTCATCGACGAGCAGATACGGAAACTTATTGCGATAATAGCCCAAGAGTCTTCCGTCCGTGCTGAGCAAATGCAGTGCATTGACGAGCTGGTCGTCAAAATCGATTCTTTTGCTTTCAATAAGCAGGTTGCAGTAGCACCTGTAAAGGTCGGCAATATCTGAAACGCCGTTGGCAGGATCACGCAGCATTTCATCGTCAATCAGCATATTTTTTATATAAGAAATACGTGAGGCGGTGTTTTTGACAGTAATTTCGTCGGGGAACCTGCGGTAGACTCTCTTATACGCTTCTCGTATGAATGCTGTTCTTTCCTGCTCCCCCTTGAGCAGCGGAAAGGTTTTACCGCCGTGCAGCCACGCAAAATGGTTCATCACCCTGTATGCGACAGCATTGATCGTCCGGCAGCAGAGCTTCTCCGCCTGTTCTTTTCCGAAAATAGCGGCGTAACGCTGCACCATGTCGTGTGTTGCGGCATTGGTGTAAGTCATGGCGAGTATACTCGCCGGATCAATACCGCATTCGTTTATCATGTAACCGAGGCGTGAAACAAGGACTGTCGTCTTTCCGCTTCCCGGCACTGCAAGCAGCAGTACGCTTCCCTCAACGGAATGCACTGCCCTTTGCTGAGCAGGCGTGAGCTTAACTCCGGCACGCTCCATTGCTTCTTCAAAATCAACTCGTTTCACGTTAAATCCCTCCGTTTTCTCTCCGCTCTATTATAACATTCTTCATATTTAAAGACAATTCCTTTCTTCATCGTGCTGTCCGTCAGATGTATTGACTTGAGTATTGCTTTTGCGTTAAAATACAATCGATTTCTTGTGAAAGGATGCTGCTATAATGAAAAAATTTTTTTCTCTCACACTCACACTCGCATTCCTCCTCGCCTGCTTCTCCGTATTTGCGGAAAAGCCGCGTGGAAAAGAAGCGGAGAAGACGGAACTCATATGGGATTTTGAGTCCGAAGACGAGTTCAACGCATGGACATGCTTGGACAGTGACGGAGACGGCCACAACTGGTACCGGGTACACGATGCCGACGATGCTGAATGGTGGATGCATTATTACAGCGGTGCAGGTGCCGCCTGCTCAGCCTCATTCGTGAATGACCCGTCGGGTTGGGGCGGTACGACACTCACGCCGGACAACTGGCTCATAAGCCCCGAATTTATTGCCGGGAGTTACATAAGCTTTCAGATGATCGCAGGTGAACCCGACGACTATTACGGTGACGACCCAATCGGCGTTTACATAATCTGCAACGGACAGACGAGCAGCCAGCTCGGGCTTTTTACCACCTCATGGCGGTATGAAGAGCATGTTATAGACCTTTCCGCCTACACGGGCAGAACGGTACAGCTTGCACTACGCCATTACGGCACGAACGGCGAAGGCTTCAATGTGCTTATTGATTATGTCAAGTCGGACGGTACACTCTCCTCTCCGCCCTCTGCCAACGGGGATGTTGACGGAGACGGAACGGTCAGCGTTATGGATGCACTGCTTGCAATGCGACATGCAATTGGTCTTTTACAGCTTACATCTGAACAGCTGCCCTCCGCCGATATGGATGAGGACGGCACTGTTTCCGTTACAGATGCGTTGACGATAATGCGGCTCGCTCTGTCGATCAACTGATGCATAAATGAATACGTGAATATTATTTCGACGGAGCATAACAGTGTTGTGTTCCGTTCTGTTTGCCGAAAATACCATTGATTCTCTGAATTGCTGCTCCCTCTGCATCAATTATTTTTAAAGACAAGTCTTGACAGCCAGGGGGAATTATGGTATAGTATAACCGTGCTGGGTTTGAATCCTTTATTCAAATCAAATTTATGCACAGAAAGGAAGCATTTATGACTAAACGTTTCGTTAAGTCAACCGTTGCACTTCTCATAGTGACGGTTTGCATGTTCACAAGCTCGTTCGGGATTATCCGTGCGGCAGCTCCCCAAGAGACAATTACCATTGGTCTCTTGTACGATGAGAGTTTCGCATACCACTACGGTATTGCAGGCTTTACCAACCATGCGGCAATTGAAAGTTTTTTGTTGCAGTTGGGAAACTCCATTGTCATCCCGTTTAGAAAGACTTTAAACGTCAATCTTGAATTCAAGGTTTACAGGTACGACGATTTGTTTGGTCAGAGTTATGCTGAACAGTACGGTGAAGGTTGTCTGTGGGATTGGGAGATAAATTCAGTCACCAGTAGGTCAAGAAAAGTTTGGCAGTACTCTTTATGTAATGATTGTGATGAAAGTGTTGTTTCTAACCATCATTCAAGTGCTAACTATTATGTCGATACTATGCGCAGCAATTTTCCTTCATATGATGAGGAAGGGCTTGATGCAATAGCATTGTTTGTAGGTCACAGACTCTGCTATTCTGGTAATCCGTGCAATAGTTGCAATGGACTATCGTCCACGCCTGGAAATGTATTCGTGATGGATGGGGTAAGGTCCCTTTTTTCAGGTAATATCACTACTCCAATACCCCGTGATATGTACAACTTACAACTTTTGAAGAGAACATTTTGGCACGAACTTGGACATAATCTTGGACTACAACACGTTTATCAACCCTACTTGTATACACATACCCCCAATTCCCCCTGTTGCCAGGGAATAGGTTATGAGCAAGTCGTTTACCTCGAAAACAACTGGTGTGATGTGTGCAGAGGACGCCTTGACTACAGTCACCTAATCAATCACGGAAACACCGTTTCTGATAATACGGAAGTTTCGTATACTTCCTGTTCCTTTGATGATGACGCTGATTTCTTCGTCTTGAATTCCGTTTCTGATTATGAAAACTTCATTGCAGAAAGCAGTGCTGAATCTTCGTATGAGAATATTGCGTCACATTCTGCAAGTGATGCCGAATTTGTCGATGCAGCTGTTTTCAATAATAATCAAACTTCTGTGACATTTGACTATTCATCTCGTTTAGTACCGTTAGTCTATGATTATTCCGATACGATAACTAGAGCAATGTTCAGTTACCAGGTAACGGTCGAGTTTAAACCCACACCATCTTATTTCGTCACCGATATGCAAGCTTTCGCTCAGTATCAAGCTTCACACATCGGTGCGACCCAAAGCATAGCCGTAAATGGTGCAATTGGTGGAACAGGCTATATCGGGGAAGCATATGCTTCAGTAAAGATGGCTGACGGAACTTATCAGCGGACCCTCGTTGGACGTTCCGTTGTCTATGCTTCGACGAACGGTAATTCGTATTACACGTACTATCCTGCAACAGTGTCCTTGCAGGAGATTCAAGCGATTCTCGCTGGCAACAGTTAATAATTTGGAGGTATTTCCCATGCGCGGTTCTGCTCTTTGCATCCATGCCGGCATTCGGTATTCGGTACGATGACACCGAGTACAACGACACGGACTACGATGCACTTGCAGCTTTTTTTGCACAGACCGACCCGGACGGCGTTCCCAACGGCTATAAGGCCCTCTACCATTGGCACCCTTCATATCCTCCGACACGCGGCGACGGCGTGGAGTATGACGAGAGCGATATTGTGAGTTCCTTCGAGACGGAGCGGTTTGTCGTCTGGAATCGCACTCCGGTTGAGACCGATGACGGTGCAAGGTATTATGGCACTCTTTTAGTCTTTTCGATTTCCTCGTGCTACATCATTCCCGATGCAGTTTCCGCTCCCGATTATTACGGCACTTTAGACCTTTCGGGCACGAGTCTCTGTTCACTCGAAGACAACGGCGGACCGAATCACCTTGAAGCAATCATCCTCGACAACTGCAGTCAGCTCACCTCGATTGACTACCACGGCTCCTCCGGTTGCATCCGTCTCTCTGCGTTGAATTGCCCCGTTGACAGAATTCAGACAGCTTCGCTCTATGAGCTGAGTCTCAGCCTTGCAGATGCAGATGGCGACCTGTTTGTCGATACGATCGGTGACGGCGGCTTCAGCACTCGATATGATGCGATCACCAATTCGAAAGTCAGATTACTTTCTTATTCCGATTCCGGTATCTTCCAGGGTTGGTATAAGGACGGCGTTCGCGTCAGCACGGAAGAGGTATTTTTTTCCGAGATGAGCGGCAGCTACACTGCCGTTTTTGCAGGCGATGCCGACGATAACGGTATCCTTAACGTTATCGATGCACTGACCGTCATGCGTACCGCACTTTCGCTCCGTGGATCCGAAACTCCCTCATTTGAGGACATCAACGGGGACGGCTCTATCGGAGTCAATGATGCTCTCATGCTGCTGAGACATGTTCTCGGGCTTAAGTAAGGCTGTCCATACATCCATTTCATTACAAAAGGCTGTTGCAAAATCAAGTCATATTTGCAGCAGCACCTTTCTTTTTTAAGGAGGGCAATCCGTGGAGTGCCGAACAT
>CAKTYT010000012.1 GCA_934633695.1 uncultured Clostridia bacterium
GAAACCGCCGAAGCGATTTCCCATGATTTGGCTGTTTGCTAATCAGTGATTAGTTGAGGCCGAGTGCTGAACGCATGGTGATGGCAGTGGTCAGAGTAGCCGAGCTTAACTGCCTTTTTCGTCACTTTGTGACTGCTGCAATATTTGTTCTGTTTTTTTGCGAACACGATACATTTCTTTAACGACACGGTCGTTTTTCTTTAACGTTCGGATTAACTTTCTCTGCTTGCGATAAATTTTAACTCTATCGCGAAATTTTGAAAAGATGCTTAGCTTCTGTTCCATGTCTTATTCTCCTTAAGAATTGCTGCAACTAAAACACACAGTAAATTAACAAAAATGCTCCTTATAATTACTCATTACGAGTTGCGAAAAATTCCTTCTTCAGTGCCTTGGAAATCGTTTTATAAAGAGCAAAGGTGATCGCGGAATTCCCAAATGCCTTTATCGCATTAAATGCAATAATACTCGGCATAAGTCCCCAAACGACCTTTTGTGCTTCGGAGTAGGGCATATTGCCGAGGAAGAGTGGCGTAAGCAGGCAGTTGAGTGGTATCATAACAGCTGTCATCGTTACCGCACCGAGGACAAGGGAAACGACAGCACCCTTGAGGGTATGGAACTTTTTGTAAATCGAGCCTGCAACGAGCACCATTGCACCCGTTGCGAAAAAATGCATTGCCGCACCGATGAAGCCGGTGGACGAGGCAAATGCAGCCTGCAAAAGAGAGACGATCGCCGTGATGACAAGTCCCGAAACCGGACCGTACATAAACGTCCCGATAAGAATAGGTACGTCCGCAAAATCGTACTCGAGGAACGGAACGGTCGGGATAACGGGAAATTTCGGTACCCAAAGGGCAAGTACAAGCGAAATGGCTGCTAAAAGGGCAAGCTTAACAAGCCTGTCAATATTTTTGTTCAACATAGTTTTCTCCTAACGGACTAAAATTGTTCCACGTCAATATAGTTGACGTACTTTGTAAGTTCCGGCACCCAAGTCGCTCGGATGGAGGCGGTGGCACCGTTCCTGTGCTTGACAAGGTTGATGTACCCGGTGTTGTCTCCGTTCATTGCTTCCTCCGTATCAGGGTAGGCAGCAGGTCGGTAGAGCATCATGATGATGTCGGAATCCTGCTCGATAGAGCCGCTCTCACGCAGGTCGCTCATCAGCGGAGTGTGATCCTTTCGTTTGTCGGGCTCACGGGACAGCTGTGAGATCAGAAGCACCGTAACATCAAGCTCCCTTGCCAGCGTTTTGAGATTTCTCGTCATGTCGGAAATTTCAAGCACTCGCGAGTCGAAACGCTTGCCGGACTGCATGAGCTGCAAATAGTCAATGACGATAATATCCAACCCGTGCATTGCCTTCACCCTTCGGCATTTTGAGCGGATCTGTGCGACCGTAACGCCGGGCGTATCGTCGATAAGTATCTTTGCACCGCCGACACTGTTGAATTTATCGGCAATTTTCAGTATCTCGTTGGGAGCAAGCTCGCCCGTGCGGATCTTCTGCATATTGACCTCCGATTCCGACGCCATGATACGGGTAACAAGCTGTTCCTTGCTCATCTCGAGGCTGAAGATCGCAACGCTCGCCCCTTCCCTTATCGCGGCATTTGAGGCGACGTTGAGGGCAAAAGCGGTTTTACCGGTTGCGGGTCTTCCGGCAACGACAACAAGGTCGCTCCGCTGAAGGCCGCTCGTCACGTCGTCAAGGTCGATAAGTCCGGTCGCAATGCCAGTTCGCTTGCCCTGAAGCTGGAGCAGTTCGCCAAGCTGTGAGTACACCCTGGAATACACCGGACCGATGTTTTCCATAGAATCGGTTGATTTATGCATCGCAATATCATAAATCTTTCGCTCGGCTTCGGCAAGTATGCTGTCGGTATCGCCTGTCGTATTGCCTGCCTCGGCGGCAATGCCCGTTGTCACGGCAATGAGCCGGCGTCGTATCGAGTGACTTTCAACAATATCGACATAGTATTCAATATTGCTTGCACTGGGGGTGTAGAGGGCAAGCTCGGCAATGTAGCTTGTCCCGCCTGCGGGGTCAAGCTTGCCGTCCTTCTCAAGCATATCGACGAGAGTGACCGTGTCAATAAGGCTTCCCTTATCGTAAAGCTCCTGCATGGCTCTGAAAATATCCCTGTGGGCGACGGTGTAAAAATCCGTCGGCCCCAACCGCTCCATTGCCTTTTCAACCGCATGTGAAGAGAGCAGAATGCTCCCAAGCACGGATTTTTCCGCATCGATATTGTGCGGTATCGGGTTTACGGCTTCTTCCATAGTCACTCCTCCCATCTGCACTCAGCAGGGAAATTTATTTTTCGCTGAGTTCAAGAACTTCGACCTTGAATTTTGCATCGGTCTGTTCAAACATGTGTGCCCCGACAGTGTAAATGCCAACAGCCTTTATCGGTTCTGTGAGCTTGATTTTGCGTTTGTCAACGTCAATATCGTACTGCTCTTTTAATGCGGCGGCGATCTCCTTACCGGTTATCGCACCGAAGAGCCTGCCGTTTTCACCGCATTTGGCATAAACCTTTACAGAATATCCCGTCATGCTTGCTGCAAGAGCCTTTGCATTCTTTCTCTGCACCTCGATACGGTGCTTTTGGGCCTGCTTCTTGATGTTTGCGGAATTGATCGTGTCCGCATCGGCGGGTATCGCCAGCTTTCGCGGAATCAGGAAATTGTTTGCGTAACCGTCGCTGACGGAAACAATGTCTCCGGCCTTACCTGTTCCGTGGACGTCCTGTTTAAGCATAACTTTCATTGTCTTTACCTTCTTTCTCAGTCTTTTTTGTCACTGTCATTATCGTTGTCGGCTCCATCGCAGTCTGTCCTGTCGCCTTCAGACTTTTTATCGGATTCGGCAGAATCGGGAAGCGGATTTCCGCTGCCGTTCCTTCCGTCGAAGAAAGCACCATCGTTGTCCTTCTTTCGGACGGCGATGACCCTCCGACCCTGTCCGTCGCCCAAATCGGCAATGACGACGGGGCTGTTATTCTGTGCCGCTTCGATGAATGCCTTGCGCAGTATCGCCAGAGTCTTCTCAATTTTCCTGCGACGCATTGCATAAGTCTCAAACACGCCCGCAACAATGAGAAACATGGGAACAACGAGTGCCATGGCGAAGGGGAGGATGTAGCAGGCATTGGACTGATTCTTCCTGTCGGTTGGGGCATGCAGAATAGCTGTTTCGGAAGCGGAAGCACCGTTTGCGAACAGGAAGGAGATCATTGCAATGCCCTGCACCAGGAAGATCGGGGCAAAAAGCCCTGCTGCCGTGTAGATGATCGTCTCGATATCCTTATACCCGGCAAGGTAGAGGACGAGACAGCCTGCCGCAATGACGGGCATACCGTATTTGAGACTGTACGGAACCTGCCAATTCATGAGCCTTGCCATGGGCCGCACCTCCGCCTTGGCGAGAGTGCAGAACTTTTTGCAGACGACAACGCTGATAAAGCCGAGGAACTGGGCTATGGTCGCCATTCCTGCATAGAAAGTCGTCGGAATACTCTCGGCAAGCTGTTCGAGCTGAGCTGCCTGCTCGGGCTGAACCTGCTTTATGTAGTCGGCTGCTTCGCGAAAGAACCGCTGAAAACCTGCGTACGGAGCATTGCCTTCAAGCACTTCGGGAAAGCTTGACAGCATAAAAACCACAACTGCGGAAATAAGTGCCATCGCAAAGCAGGTGAATCTGTATGACAGCTTATTTTTAAAGCAGGCATACAGTGTTATGACCGAAAGCAGAAAAGCTCCGGCATAGACGGCAGCAAGGTAAAGACTCTCCATATTGACGGCAATTGTGCCTGCAAAGGTGACGGCGGATGAAACGACAAGGAAGCTGCCGCCCCACGAAAGTCCTATGCATGCCGCACCTGCCGCAACTATAAAAAGGAAAGTCGGAGCGTATATCGCCGAGACAACGCCGACCGCACCCAGAAGAATGGCAATTAAAAATCTTTTGAGGGAAAATTTCTCCATTATAGACAAACCTCTCTATGTTCTGTGAGTGAACCGGCTCAAGCCAACCACCCACACTAATATTACTCATTTGCCCGGTATCTGTCAAGAATCAATTTGGGCGTTTTTTCGATATTGTTTCTCCCGAACAGAAATAGATCCCCGACGATTTATCCATCGTCAGGGATTTTGCAGGGGCGATATTAAGTTCAATCGGCAATGCTTCTGTCGCCGAAGGTCAAACCGGCTTTGCCGGGTACAATGATGGGTGCAACGCCCGGACCTGAGTAGCCGCAGATCGTGCATACCGACCCTGTACCGTAGATGTGAGCCTGGGTGATTGACTTTCCGCAGTCGCCGCAGGTTTTTTTTGTGACCGCTGAATCCGGCATTGACCCATCCGGAAAAGCTGTGGTTTTTCTGTTCAACCCTTCCGCACCTGCAGCTCCTGCTGTGCGTAGTGTTATCGTTGCTCGACCAGCTTGTAAAGGAGTGGGATTCCAATGCCACCCTGCTGCACTGCTCGCACTGGCTGCGGTGCTTGCTGTCGGAGTAGGAAGTCCATCCGATGTAGTTGTGATTGTCCGTCAACACCCTGTCGCAGCCGCTGCAAGTCTTTCTGTGCTTCTGTACAGTGTAATTTGTCCAACTGCTCATCTTGTGGGACTTTACTTCCGTTTTGTCACAACCGGTACACTGGCATGTGACTCGGTGACCGGAGCTTCCCAGGTTTACACCATCGGAACCAATGTAGTTATGATTGATATAAAAGCGATAGAATTCGTAATATATGCTCATATCGGAACCTTCCGGACCATCATAGCTGTATTCACGGGGGACAAACTTGGGAGAGTGTTCAAACAAGCCGCCGCAACCCAACTTTGAAATGATCCTTGTCACCTGCCCGTTTGAGTCCACTTGCGACACGCACCCCGCATGACAGATCTGCCCGTAGGTTTTGTTCTTGAAGTATAAAATAATATCGCCCACACGAACTTCCCCGTCGCTTTCACTGAGCTTCACCTTGATAAAAGGGCTGTCATTCCAGAACTTGTACAACATATGGTCAGTGTCATAAAGTGATTCGTATTCTGCACGTGCCGCTTCATCCGGGTTTGATGCCAGGAAATGAGTGTTTGATTCATAATCCCTCAAGTGAAGTGCATATGAATAACAGTTGAACCTGTTAGTCGGATTGCCAATGCGTCTGTAGGTAGAAAAATTGGGATCGTTTTCAAGAGATAAATTCTCTTGACACAAAAAATCGTCGAGTTCGTCGTCGCTCATTTCTTCATATTCCCTGGCATAAACACGGGTACCGCCGGGAGTGTAGATATAGCTGACCACGTATGAACCCAAATTCCTCGTGTCCTCAACAGGGTACGAACTCTTAAGGAAGTCGTAGAAATTATCATCGCCCTTTTCGGCTTCTGCGAAGACACCGCCAGTACAGATTGACACAAACAAAGTTAATGTACAAAGCGAGAACAGCAAAAGAACATTTATTTTTTTCATAGTTTATTCTCCTTGGTGTTCAAAAATTGTCAATTCACAAGCAACGTTTCCGGGTTGAAAATTCATATCTGAACGTCGTTTTACGTTAGTTTTCTGCCCACTCATATAGAGATTGTAATACTCTTCACAAGTGTAGCCTGCCAATGCTGCTTCATAGACGGCATCACGCAGCTGAATGAAATCATCACAGTTCGTTACGGCAAACCGCTCGATATGCTCTTCGCCGTCCTCACTCTGATAGATTGCAGTTATCCATTCAGTATTGTCAAAAAATTTGTAGCCAATGATTTCATTGCTTGAGTTGAAAAGAAAATCTCTAATAAATCCTATACAACCGATTCTTCTACCGCACTCATCAGCGAAAGAAAAGGAAACGAGACCACCGATAGAAACATTCTCTTTAAAAATCGAGGTTTCGCTTTCGCTTAACATCCTGAAGCTGCTTTTTTCAAGAATGTCCTGCCACTGTCTCACAAGCTCGGGATCATCGACATATAAGCCGAAATATATGTCATCAAGAGTGGAAAATGACACACAAATGTACCTCGCTTCGCCGTCAAGCTCAAAGCCGTAATACGTTTCCTCGGGAGTGGGTTCGGGTTCAGCTGTGGGCTCTTCCGTGGGTTCGATTTTCTTTGAGTCGATGTTTTCGCCCGACTGTGCGGACTGAGTAGGTTCGGGGGATGGGCCGGCTTCCTTGCTTCCGCAGCCCGTCAGCAAGAAGCAGAGCAGGGTGAGGAGCACAAGGGTGAGAGCTAGAGTGAGTGAAAAACTTTTTTTCATAAAGAACCTCCTTGCCTATAAAAAGGCACATTTTGATTTCATGTATGCCGACAAAATCGGCCACCATTACAGCTGCAGATTCAGAATCTGACATACCTGATATAACAGATTATACGGGTATTTCCAATGTTTGTCAAGTACTATTTAGATGAAAAAAACTAAAAAATAATGTGACCGTGCCTATTCCGCCTTCGGCAGCTGCGTGGAATAAAGCACGGAGAAGACCTTTCACCTCGGCTGCGGCAGCGGAATAGTTTAACAGCAGGAAGAATGCATGGAGGAAGGTTATGGGTGAAATTGATTTGAGAGGGAATGAGCAGATTGCAGAAATAAGAAAGAAAAGAGGACGCGGCAAAAAGGTAACGGGAAAAATGCGTGCAATTATCGCAGCAGGTACCGTGCTTACAGCACTGATACTGATTGACATTGCTCTTGCAAAGCCACTGTGTTCACTCGCTTCGGAACAGGTCAGGCAGGCTGCCTCACAAATTCTGAATGAAGCGATCCTCGGCATTGTCGGGCAGAGGGCGAATACCGAAAACAGAGAATTGACTCGAATTGAAACGGACGATAGCGGAAATTCGTTTTTAGTCGTCGATTCGGATACGCTGAATCTGGAATCTGCAAGAATAGTCGAGCTTGCTCAAAGCATGATGCGAAAGGTGAAGCTTGACGGTGTCGGGATACCGATGGGGACGGCGACGGGCATAGCGGCTCTGTCGGGGTTCGGACCGAGAATTGAGGTCAAGTTTGAGCAGACGGGCAGCATCGGAAGTGAACTTGTTTCTTTTTTCCGCGGAGAGGGAATAAATCAGACAAGATACTGTGTGGTGCTGAAGCTGACTGCAAACATACGGTTCGTAATGAGCGGGCATGAACAAACGGTCAGGGTCGTGCAGACGGCAATGCTCTGCGACAGAGTGATTGTCGGCAATGTCCCTGCCGCATACACCAATGTTGATTCGGTAGATTCGGCACTGAACCTTTTACCCTCGGCAGAAGAGTAAAATTGATACCTTAAGCGGAGAAAATTAATATAGAATATGTTTTGGACCTCTCCTTGAAGGTTGCGTGAGGGTCTGTTATAATTGATTTGGACAGGAAAACGATGGCTTTATAAGTGCGGTACTTTGACCGCAGCGAAGCCGACATGAGAAGGGAGCAACTGTTTAATGAGTATTAACAACAACGGTGAGATCAAGATTTTCGCCGGTTCTGCAAGCAAGCCGTTTGCACGGAAAATGTGCGAATATCTTCAGGCCGATCTTGGAAGGTCTACAACGCATATCTTTACCGAGGGGGGTATCTATGTTCGTGCGGACGAGTCGATTCGTGATAAAGACGTTTACATCGTTCAGTCAATCGGCAAGGATCCGAACAATTCCTTCATGGAGCTGATCTTCTGGGTCGATGCATTCAGAAGGGCAAGTGCAAATTCGATCACTGCCATCATTCCCTATTTCGGCTATGCCAAGGCCGATAAGAAGGATGAACCCAGGGTTTCGATCCGTGCAAGGGTCTGTGCCGATTGTATTGAGCTTTGCGGCTGCGACCGCGTGATTACGATGGACCTTCACGCCGCGCAGGTTCAGGGCTTCTTCACCAGACCCGTTGACCACCTTTATGCAAGTCCGCTGCTCTGCGAATACGCAAGGCATCTTGGCATTGTCAATGAAGACCTCGTTGTCGTTTCACCCGATGCAGGCTCTGCCAAGAGGGCAAGGGCATATGCCAATATCCTCGGCTGCAGCGTCGCAATCGGAGATAAGGTTCGCACCGGTCACGATGAAAACCCCAATGCCCTTGAGATCATCGGTGATGTAAGGGGCAAGACCTGTATGCTGGTCGATGACTTTACCATCAGCGGAAATACGCTCTGCAAGGCTTCTTACGGTCTGATGGATAAGGGTGCAAAGGCCGTTTATGCGTTCCTCTCCCATGCAATAGTTAAGGAAGATGCCGTAAAGCGTATCGAATCAAGTCCCATCAGCATGCTCGTGACGACCGATACTGTTGACAACAGTGATGTGCTGAAAGATTCCAAAAAGATAAAGATTGTTTCGGCTGCTCCTTTGTTTGCGGAGGCTGTCAGGACGATTCATGAAAGGCAGCCCATGGCCTACATGTTTGGACACCTTCCCCCCAGGCTTATGGAGATGAGTTTCGAGGGCGTTGACTGATAATGGATGACCTGTTTTCCCGGTCAATAATGAATAAAGCACCTCTTGCCGAGCGTATGCGTCCGGTGAATTTGGATGAATTCATTGGGCAAAAGCATATCGTCGGCGAGGGGTGTTTGCTTAGGCGTGCAATAAAGACGGATTCGCTTCAGAGCTGCATCTTTTGGGGCCCTCCCGGCTGCGGAAAAACGACGCTTGCCTCTGTTATTGCAAACACGACAAATTCGCTTTTCGTGAAGCTGAACGCCGTAACATCGGGGGTGAAGGAAGTCCGCGAGGTCATTGCAAAGGCCGAGCAGGATTTAAAGCTATATGGCAGAGAGACATTTCTGCTTCTCGATGAATGCCACAGGTGGAGCAAGACGCAGTCGGATTCCATACTGCCCGCACTTGAAAAGGGAACTGTCAAATTCATTGGCTCAACGACCGAAAACCCAATGATAAGCATGACCGGTGCTATTGTCAGCAGATGCAGATTGTTTCAGTTCTATCCGCTGACGGTTGATGACGTGAAAGAGGCAATGAACCGTGCATTAAACGATGGTGAGAGGGGTCTTTTGATGTATTCACCCGTTATTGACGCCGACGCATTCGAACATATTGCCGTCACGGCAAACGGAGATGTACGCTCTGCACTTAATGCCCTTGAGCTTGCGGTGAAAACGACCGAACCTGTGGACGGTGTGATTCATATTACGGCCGAAATTGCCGCCGAATCAATTCAGAAAAAGGTGATCAAGTGCGATGAACAGCAGATGTATGATATGCTATCAGCATTCTGCAAATCACTTCGCGGCGGAGACAGCAATGCAGCCCTTGCATGGTTCGCAAGGCTTATTTATGCAGGGCTTGACCCGAGAATTATTTGCAGACGGCTGATCGCCCATGCCTCCGAGGACGTCGGAATGGCAAACCCGACAGCAATGCAGCAGGCGGTCGCAGCCGCACAGGCACTTGAATTCGTCGGACTCCCAGAGGCAAGGCTGAGCATTTCTCAGGCAATCGTATTCATCTGTGAGAGTCCAAAGTCCAACTCCATCGTTATGGCAATGGATGCAGCCTTTTCGGATGCCGAAACAACCATTGATGAGCCCGTTCCGATTCACTTACGTGATACTTCTTTTAAAGGAGCTGAACGGCTCGGACACGGAAAAGGGTATAAATATCCTCATGATTACCCGAATCATGAGGTCGAGCAGGAATATATGCCCGCATCCTGCAAGGGAAAAGAATACTATCTGCCCTCCGAGATGGGCATTGAGGCAAGGATAAAGGCGAAGCACGATCTGCGTGCAAAAAACAAATCGAGCGGAGATCGCTGAGTTATCCGCTCGGTTATAAATATAATAGAGGAAAAGTCTCATGCCCGAGGGCATTAAAAAACGAATACGCTTAGTTTCATTCCAAATTATAATTCTCGGCTTGCCGTGCCGTTTTATTGAACTCTACGATGCGTTTATTGCACAATGCCGAATTCTGTGATATCCTTCCGCTAAAGGAGGATGAACGATGAATCAGGAAAAAATGGGAAAATTGATCAAGTCGAGGCGGCTTGAACGGGGAATGACCCAGCTGGAGCTCGCCCGGCTGCTCAACGTGAGCGACAAAGCTGTTTCAAAATGGGAGAGGGGCTGCGGAGTCCCCGATCTGTCCATAGTACCAAAGCTTTCGGAGATCCTGCACGTGGATGCGGACGCCCTTCTAAGGGGCGATATGAACGAAAATGCCGCTGTCAGCGGGAATATGAAGAAGACAATGTTCTATCTTTGCGATACTTGCGGCAACCTTCTGCTGTCAGTCGGCAATGCGGAGGTGAACTGCTGTGGGAAAAAGCTTCTGCCGCTCATAGCGGAGAGGGCAGCGGGGGAACACCTCCTCAACATAGAACTGAACGATGGAGAATGGTACATAACATCTGCTCACGACATGAGCAGACAGCACTACATTTCATTCATTGCCTATCTCAACGGAGACACAGTGATGGTAAAAAAGCTGTACCCGGAATGGGGCTTTGAAGTCAGGCTGCCGCATTTCTCACACGGGAGGATCCTTTGGTACTGCACAAAACACGGTTTGTTTTATAAGGATATTTGAGATGAAGAGCAAAATTGAATTTACCCCCATTGAGGAAGAAAAGTGGAAAAGGCGTGAAGCTTTTTGGTACTTTTCCTCAATGGCTCCCACAGGTTATTCGCTGACGGTCGATGTTGATGTGACGGACCTCAGAAAAAAGCTGAAACAGGCTGATCTGAAGTTCTTCCCTGCTTACCTCTACTTAACGACGAGACTGCTGAACGAACAGGAAGAGTTCAGACTTGCGAAACGGGATGGAAAGATCGGAGTCTACAATTATCTCACACCGTTATATGCGGCATTTCATGACGATGATAAAACATTCTCGCTGATGTGGACGGAGTACGACGATGACTTCTGCTCATTTTATCATGATTATATTAAAAATGCGGAATTGTACGGAAATCATCACGGAATACTGTCAAAGCCCGAATTGCCGCCGCCCAACGCATATACTGTTTCATGCGTACCGTGGATTGAATTTAAGCATTTTGCAGTGCATTCATACACTGCCGTCGACTACTTCTTCCCGTCGGTTGAAGCGGGAAGGATTTTTACACGCATGGGAAGGGAGTTTCTGCCGCTTTCAATGACTTGCCATCACGCCGCAGCGGACGGCTGGCACGTTAAAACTTTTCTCGAACGGTTCCAAAGGGAAGCGGATGAATTTGAAAAGTATTTTTAAATATCCGGAAAGTGAATAGCGAACAGCAAAAAACAGCGGCTCGATATTAAATTGACCGCTGTTTGGTTTTCAATTTCACTTTTGCGGACCAACGCCTATCGAGTCATCAAAAACAAGGGTGAAGTCCCTGTCGGTGACGGTTGAATCCGTCAATATTCTAGCAAACAACCGAGTCTCGCCGTTGCCAAGTGTCAGCAGAAACGAGCCGTCGGGCATTTGGAGCTTGGAAACAGCGAGAAGACTCCCATCATCCCCGTAAAAACAGACGGAAACTCCGCAGACAAGAACTTCGGGGTAGCTGTTTATGACCTTGCAATCAAGAAAAGTTTCTCCGTTTTCTTCGTAAACCGCAATATCTGCAAACTGAAGATAACGTTTGTAATGGTCAGCGTCAAAAATCGTATTGCCGAGGGCATCGATACGCGTGTTTTCGGTCTCGTGCGTAGGTGTGGGCGAGGGTGTAGGAACGGAGTCAGCCGTTGGTGCAGGCGTTACTCCGACAACGAAATGCGGCGACAGGTTGCTGCACCCCACAGAAAAAAGGAGGAGTGCAGAACATGTCACCATTATGAGGATACGAATGAGAAACTTAGACATTTTGACCAATGTTGCGTATTTCACGAATGAGCTTGCGTTTCAGTTCATACAATCCATCGGAATAGTCAACCTTGTACAGATGGGGATTGAGAAGACGTTTGCTCTCCTCCCAGAGGGTTGAAAGCTCATGCTTTGCGTAGCTTACGATTTTGTCCATCGAAGGACAGGTATATACCTGTTCACCATTTACAAAAATGGGAACAAGAAGCTCACGCATGGTATAATCCGTAAGTGTCATCCGCTTGTAGGTCTGTTCGGGATGGTAGATCGTCAGCGGCTTTGAGGTATCAAATTTTTCGTCGCGAAGTGCGATGAGGTCCGCAACAGCCATACCATCTTTGTCATAGATCCTGTATACGGTCTTGATGCCGGGATTTGTGATCTTGAATGCATTCTCGGAGAGCTTGATTTTGGGAACGACGACACCATTGACAATTTCGGCAGACATTTTATAAACACCACCGAGAGCGGGCATATCATCGGAGGTTATGAGCTTTGTGCCGACGCCCCAAACGTCGATTCTTGCTCCCTGCATGCGCAGACTGTTGATAATAGTCTCATCGAGATCGCTGGAGGCAAAGATCTTGACTTCGGGGAAGCCTGCGTTATCCAGCATGGACCTCGCCTGCTTGGAAAGATATGCAAGGTCGCCCGAGTCAAGGCGGATGCCGGTGGGCTTGTACCCTTTTGCACGAAGCTCATTGAATACGGTGATCGCATTCGGAACGCCGCTTTTAATGGTATCATAGGTGTCGACAAGGAGCATGCAGTTGTCCGGGAAAATTTCTGCATATGCACGGAATGCGTCAAGCTCTGTGGGGAAGCTCATGACCCAGCTGTGTGCATGAGTGCCGTAAACGGGAACATTGAAGAGCTGACCGGTGAGAACGTTGCTCGTTCCGCAGCAGCCGCCGATGACCGCCGCCCTTGCACCGTAAATGCCTGCATCGGGACCCTGGGCGCGTCTGAGACCGAATTCCATAATTGCACCGCCGCCCGCCGCATAGCAAACACGACTTGCTTTAGTTGCAATAAGCGTCTGGTGGTTGACAAGGTTCAGTATTGCCGTCTCGACAAGCTGAGCCTCCATTATCGGTGCGATAACGCGAACAATGGGTTCGTAGGGGTAGACGAGAGTGCCCTCTTCCATTGCATAAATTTCGCCCGTGAAACGCAGCTTTGCAAGCGTTTGCAGAAAATCTTCGTCAAAAAGATTGAGTGAACGCAGGTATGCAATGTCTTCATCCGAAAAATGAAGGTCGTTGATGTATTCAACGAGGGATTCCGTACCTGCCATAACGGCATAGGAAGAATTGTTCTTCGTTTTGCGGAAGAAAAGGTCGAAACAGGCTTGGTTTTTTGCCATGCCTTCCTTGTAATAGCCGTACATCATGGTGAGCTGATAAAGATCAGTCATCATGGTTAGGTTACGGTTGCTCATGATACTCATTTGCCGGGTATTCCTTTCAAAATGGTTGTGTGCTGCCGACAGTCGTCCGAAAGCGGCGGCAGCACGGTCTATTCAATATCGTTGCGTTTTTTGTACTGCTCGAAAACTCTGTCAAGAAGGTCCGCATCTTCAATTCCGACAAGGGCGGATTCGCCTTCGCCGTCGGTACCTGCTTCACGCAGAATGACAAATTCGACATCGTCACTGTCATCGTCGATAGGGAAGAGAACATAATAAGTCTCGCCTTCGAAATCAAAACAGTCCATTATGTCAAACTCAATTTCGTTGTTGTCCCCGTCAACGAGGACGATGCTTTTAATGGTTTCTTCGTTCATCTTGCTGAGAAGTTCGCCCCGCAGGGCGGGAAAACCGGAACGCAGGGCGAAGGAAAAGAATAAGGTAATTTATGCCTTGCCGCTGCAGCCGAGAACGTCGACAATTTTATGGCGAACCATCTCTTTAATTGCGGCACGGGCGGGCTTGAGGTACTGACGGGGGTCAAAATGTGAGGGGTTCTCAGCAAAATACTTGCGGATCGTGCCCGTCATTGCGAGGCGGAGGTCGCTGTCAATATTGATCTTGCATACGGCCATGCTTGCGGCCTTTCTGAGCATATCCTCGGGAACGCCGATCGCATCGGGCATGTTTCCGCCATAAGTGTTGATCATCTGAACAAATTCGGGGATGACCGAGCTTGCACCGTGAAGAACGATGGGGAAACCGGGGAGACGATTTTCAACCTCTTCAAGAATGTCAAACCGGAGCTGAGGCTTTGTGCCGGGCTTGAATTTGTATGCTCCATGGCTTGTACCGATTGCGATTGCAAGGCTGTCAACGCCTGTACGCTCGACAAATTCCTGTACCTGTGCAGGGTTGGTGTAGCTTGCATCTTCTGCCGATACGTTCACGTCGTCTTCAACGCCTTCGAGCCTGCCGAGTTCGCCTTCGACAACAACACCGTGGTCGTGTGCGTACTCGACGACATGGCGGGTGAGCTTGATATTGTCTTCAAATGAGTGGTGCGAACCGTCGATCATTACGGAAGTAAAGCCGCCGTCAATGCAGCTCTTGCAAAGCTCAAACGTGTCGCCGTGATCAAGGTGAACGCAGATGGGCAGGTTCGTCTCAATGATAGCTGCTTCAATGAGCTTCATAAGGTAGGTATGGTTTGCATACTTCCTTGCTCCGGAGCTGACCTGAAGGATGAGAGGGGCGTTTTCCTCTTTTGCAGCTTCGGTAATGCCCTGGATTATCTCCATATTGTTGACGTTGAATGCACCAATGGCATATCCGCCCTCGTAAGCTTTTTTGAACATCTCGGTACTGGTAACAAGTGGCATATTAGAATCCTCCTGAAAACTTTTTGTGCGGCTTGGGCATCGAACGTGCACAATTCGCTGCCACCATTATATACCACCGTGCAAGCAAAATCAACCGAACTTTAATTATATTTTCGGCTTTTTTTTCGGGAAAAAAAGCGGACAAATATATCAGGCCGAATCACGGTTTCGTCAAAGCAAAATATATAAATGGGGGGGGTGCGAACGGATTGCGAGTAAACGGGAAATATGGTAAAATCTGTCCCAACGGCATTCATGGCGGCAAGACCATGAATTTCCGAAATTTTCTTAGGAGATTGTTATGGAACAAAATGAATTCGACACAAGTGTAAACACAGCAGAAAAGTCCTCCTGCTGCAAAGCGACCGATTGTGCTTCATGTGTCGGCTGCGACGGAAGAAGCCTTGACGATGTCGTGACAACGGCAGAGAAAGAACCTGATGTGCCCGAAAACACGCTTGCAGGCGTCGTTGGTGCATTGCTCTTCGGTCTCGGCGGCGGTGCAATTGCATTTTTTATCTCACAATTCGGCTATGTTTCAGCACTGAGCGGATTGATAACGATTGTGCTTTCCGTTTTCGGCTACAACCTCTTTTCGGGAGCAGGGAAGACAGGCAAGGTCGTAAGAAAAAAGACGATCATAATCTGCGTTATTATAACTGCCGTCGTGCTTCTCATCGCCGAATACTTCAGCTGGGCATATTCCGTTTATGCTGCGTTAGATATTGAGGCTACCTTCTCGCAGTGCCTGCGTATTCTCCCTGCTTTGCTGAAGGAAACGGGATCGGTTCCGGATTTCCTCCTCAGCTTGCTCCTCTCGTATGTTTTCGCCGCAATCGGGTGCTTCAGCTTTATCAGACGCAAGGCTGTGAAATAACCTGTAGTTCATGCCGGTTCACAAGGTGCAATCGGTCAGGCTTTCCGGCAGGGCTTACGGCTCGGAGCTGAATATTCCCGAAGCAGTGGGCTTTGCCGGAAAACAAGTGAAAACGAAACGGGTTGAATGCTTATATGAATGTAAGAGACGTAAATACAAGAGACATACTTGTGCAAATGGGTTTTGGCGAACGAGCCGAAGCTGAGGCGTTCAAATGTGCAGAGGACGGAGCGGATTACGCTGTATGGAAGATAAAAGAGGGCAATAACGAATATGTACTGAAAAAATCGAGCGAACAGGAGTTGTCCGTCTACAAGACTTTTTTGGCGTCGGCTGAATGTGTGACTCCCCGTTTTTATAAAAGTCTTAACTACAGCGGAGAGCTGTTTCTTCTCATGGAATACGTGGAGGGACATGATCTGCGAAAATGCGATAAGAAATCACTGACTGCTGTATTGGATGCATTGATTTATTTGCAGAATATGTATTGGGAGCGACGGGAGCTTCAAGGCATCGGCTACGGCTTCGAGGCGAGTCTGCCGTCACGGCAGAAACGGGGCATGTACCTGAATGATGCCGGCTTGGAGCGGGCGTACGAACGGTATTTGCAGCTGTATTCAAGTATTCCGCGTACGTTGTGCCATGACGATTTTCTGCCGTTTAATGTCCTGTGTGCAGAGAACCGTGCTGTTATAATTGATTGGGAGTATGCCGGGATCCTACCCTACCCGACATCACTTGCCCGTCTGCTCGCCCACGGTGAAGATAATGAATCGGCTTTTTTCTATATGACACAGGAAAACAAAGACTATGCGATAGAATATTACTTTGAGCATTTGCTGAAGGAAAAGGGCATTGACTACAAGGATTACCGCAGGACTTTGGATTATTTTTTGCTGTTTGAGTATTGTGAATGGATTATGCTTGGCATAAAATACGACGATACCGGATCAGAACGATTTCAAAGGTACTATGCACTGGCAAAGGAGCATATCAAAAAATTGGCATAGAATTCCCGCTTTGAGTAAATCGAAAGCTCCGATTACGCAGAGCTGTGCCCCCATTGACAGAATACTCAGTCAGTGCTATACTTACTATGATTAGGTGATACGGTTTTGCTTAGACCGACTGGTCAACGCAAATTAAAAGGGAATGCGGTGCAAGTCCGCAGCAGTCCCCGATACTGTAACCGCTGACGAAAGTTTCAACTGCCACTTCGCTTTTTGCGTGGGAAGGCGGAACGAGTAGGTTGACACGGGAGCCAGGAGACCTGCCGTTGGAGCCGAAAAGGTGGTTCTCGGGAGATAGAAAGCCTCAACTGTGCAAAAGTTTTGGGACCTCATTTGCGGTCCTTTGTTTTTGAGAGCAGAGCTTTTCCGATGCCGTGAACCGATGGGACGCAGAACCCGAAAATAAGCACGGAGGTATTGTGAAATGAAAATCTGCAAAAAAATTATCGCGATGGCCGTGACCGTCGCAATGCTGCTCGTCTGCTTTGGCATCGCAGCAGAAGCAACCCCCTCGTATCCCGCTGTTCCCGAAGGTTACTCGGGCTTCGTAACAGTGGCCTTTGAGGCAAGCTCCATCGGTTGGGGCTATATTGTTGAACCCACACTCGTCCCCTACATTGAAGGCGAAACAGTGGCTCAGGTATCCGTCAGGCTTCTCAACAGCCTCGACATAGACTACCTCGGCGGCGAACCGACGGAAGGCTTTTATCTTACCGGCATTGCCTGCGATGAAGTTGAAAACGGCGTTGAGCCTGCCGTTCCCGCTTACCTTATGGATCAGATCGAAGCCTACCCTGCATGGGCAGAGGAAAACCTCGGCTATGTTGCGGGTGAGTGGACCGGTGCAGAAAACGGCAATGGCTACCTCGGCGAATTTGACTACACCACCCTTGCAGGCTGGATGATCGCCGATAATGACGTTGCAACACCCGTCGGTGCAGGTGCATGGGCCGTTCAGCAGGGGCATTCTTACCGCTGGATGTTCAGCATCTACGGCTACGGCATGGACGTTGGTCTCGGCGACGGCTGGGGAATGTTCCCTGAATTTGACAACCCGGTGACGGGCATTTCAAGGAGCGATGCCGTTACTGCCTATTCGCAGATCGCTGCAAACGATGAGTATGCGGCTGCAATCGCAGAAGGCGGCAGGGCAAATGTCGAATTCACCGCATTTAAAACCGCTCTTGAAGATCTCACATCTTCTCAGCAGACGATTGACGATGCTCTTCACGCACTTCTCGCAGCGCTCGATGACGGCGGTGCGGTGCTTGGCGATGTTGACGGTGACGGCAGAGTATCCGTTTCCGATGCACTCTCAATACTTCGCCACGCAATGGGCGTACAGCTTCTCGATCAATCCGTTCAGACCCTTGCGGATGTCAACGGTGACGGCGTTATTTCCGCAACCGATGCCGTGATTGCCCTTCGCATTGCAATGGATATCTAAAAATGTACGGCAGAGCAAAAAAAATCTTTGCCGGATTGCTTGCGGCCGTGCTTTTGCTGGGAGGTTTGCTCCCTGCATTCCGCACGGCTGCGGAATGCGTTTCGGGCAAAGGCTATGAGCAAAAGCTCCAAGCTGTTCTCAACTGGCTCGAAAACGGGAGTGAGCCTGAATTCGGTTCGGTAAACGGAGAGTGGAAGGTTTTTGCCCTCGCACGAAGCGGAAGAATAAAAAAGAGCTATGCGGAGGCGTACTATGCACGCATAGAAGAACTGGTTGAAAGAAACGGAAACGCTATACTCAATCCTTCGAAATCGACCGATAATTCAAGGCTCATCATTGCTTTGACAAGCATCGGCAGGGATGCACGGCAGGTTTCGGGCTTCAACCTTCTTGAACCGCTCTCAGATTTTAACTACATTAAAAAACAGGGGATCAACGGCGTTATCTTCGCACTGCTCGCGATAGATTCCCACCGCAGCTACGGCATGGAAGCGGTCAAAAACGAATGCGTGAATTTCATTCTCGGCAGGGAAATTGAAGGCGGCGGCTGGGCTTTGAGCGGCAAGAATCCCGATCCCGATGTTACGGCAATGGCAATAACCGCATTGTGCAGGTACGCAAGTGCCGAACAGGCTGTAAAAAGGGGCGTAGAGGTGCTTTCACGCATACAGAACGAAAACGGAGGCTATGCGAGCTTTGGCACGGAAAACTGTGAAAGCAGCTGTCAGGTTCTCGTTGCTCTCAGCAGTGTCGGAATTGATGCTGCAAACGATGAACGCTTTACCAAAAACGGAACGTCCGTGCTTGATGCCCTGCTCAGCTTCTATGTAGACGGAGGCTTCAGTCATATTGCGGGCGGAATGGTGAATGGAATGGCGAGCGAGCAGGCGGCGTATGCGTTGGCTGCATACGAGCGTTACGTGAGTGGAAACAATACGCTTTATAATATGAACGATGTTTCCTTTGCAAACGCTCCCAAGCCGACCGAGAAACCTACGGCAAGACCCACATACACACCGACGGCAAATCCCACCGAAATGCCGACGGCAAACCCCACGGACATGCCGACGGCAAAGCCCGCAGACACGCCGACGGCAAATCCAACGGACATGCCGACGGCAGATCCCACAGACATACTGACGGCAGGTCCAACCGGGAATCCAACGGCTTCACCCGTTGATACGGAAGAAATTTCGGCAGTCCCGAGGTCTACTTCCGCACCTTCTGCCGAACAACCGAAAAGCAGTGCGGCAGGCATTGCAGCAGCCGTTGTCGGCATTGCCGTTATTTCAGCAGCACTGATTGTCTGCTTAAAATTCAGAAAAAAATGAGAAAAACATCGAAAAAAATCAGAATCGTTTCGCTGCTCCTGGCCATTGCTTCGGCTGTACTCTGCTTTGCGGTCAGCGGCTGCAAAAAAGAAAAAGCGGATGGCTTTGCGTTCCACTGTACGCTCTATATCGAATGCGGAACGATTCTCAACAACATGGACAAGTTTGACGAGAGCAAGATGGCCGCATTGCCTGACAATGGCATTATTCTTGAAAAGGTCACTGTTGGCTTTAATGAAGGCGAAACCGTCTATGATGTTCTCACAAGAGAGCTCAAAGCAAGAAAAATCCACATGGAGTCGAGCTATACACCGATTTATGACAGTGCATACATCGAGGGAATAAACAACCTTTACGAATTCGACTGCGGCGAGCTGAGCGGCTGGACGTACTGTGTCAACGGTGTGTTTCCGAATTACGGCTGTTCGAGCTATGTCCTCAAGGACGGAGATGAAGTCGAATGGCACTATACCTGCGATTGCGGCAAGGATGTAGGCTGCATTTTTCAGGGATAAATCTGCGGAGGAAGTGAATTGCGTCGCGATGCCTTTTGCGGGGTTCACCCGATAATTGAATTTGCATTGTTTGCATTTGCACTGGTCGTGCCGATGCTTTTGATGCATCCTGTTATAATCGCAATTACGTTTGTTTCCGGATTGATTTGGTCGTGTATGCTCAGGGGCAAGGCCGCTTTCGGCTTCCTGCTGAAATTTGTCCTGCCCGTTATGCTTATTGTTGCCGTTCTGAATCCACTGTTCAATCACAGGGGCTTCACAACGCTTTTTTATTTGCGGGACAATCCCGTAACCGCAGAATCAATTTACTATGGCATGATTTCTTCAGCCTCCTTCGGCTCGGTACTCATTTGGTTTTCATGCTTTAATGAGGTAATGACGAGTGATAAGACGATTTACATCTTCGGCAGGCTTGCACCGTCAATTTCACTGCTGATTTCAATGATTCTGCGGTTTGTACCCCTGTTTAAGCGTCAGGCGAAAAAAATCTCGCTGGCACAGACGGGCATGGGGGAAAGTGCTTCGCAGGGGAATCTTTTGAACCGTGCAAAGCATGGCCTTTCCATAATGTCCGCATTGATAACATGGGGGCTTGAAAGTGCCGTGACGACGGCCGATTCAATGCGTTCGAGGGGCAACGGTCTGCCGGGGCGGACTCAATATTCCCCGTATAAATTCGACAGCCGCGATGTAGTGCTGTCAGTCGTGCTGATGCTCTGCATGGCGGTACTCGGTGCAGCTTCGGGGTTAAACAGGCTCTCGATAAATTTTTATCCGGCATTCGTCATGAAGCAGGATGGCATAATTGCAATAGCTGCACTTGCAGGGTATGCACTGCTGTTATTTATCCCAATATTGATAAACGTAAAGGAGGACATTGTATGGCGTTCGTTGAAATCAAAAATTTGACCTTCAGCTATCCTGCTGAAAGCGGCGAGACTGTCAAAGCCATTGACAATGTGAATATTTCGCTTGAAAAGGGCGAATTCCTCCTTATCTGCGGTGATTCGGGCTGCGGCAAATCAACTCTTTTAAGGCAGCTGAAGCCCTCACTGCGTCCCTTCGGCAAGATGGAAGGGGAGATACTTATTGACGGCATTGCAAATGAGAAACTTGATTTCAAAACTCAGTCCGGAGACATAGGCTTTGTAATGCAGGATCCGGAAATGCAGATCGTTACCGATAAAGTGTGGCACGAACTTGCTTTTGGACTTGAAAATCTCGGTGTCAACAACAGAACGATGCGTATGCGTGTTGCGGAGATTGCCAATTTTTTCGGAATCAACACCTTGCTTGACCGACCGACCGCCGAGCTTTCGGGGGGGCAGAAACAGCTTATCTGCCTTGCGGCCGTCATGGCAATGCAGCCGAAGCTCCTGCTGCTCGATGAGCCGACCTCACAGCTTGACCCGATAGCTGCAAATGAATTCTTCATGACGCTTAAACGCATAAATGAAGAGCTGGGTACGACGATAATCATAACGGAGCATAGATACGAAACGCTGTTCACTGTTGCAGATAAGGTTGCATTCATGCAAAAAGGAAGGATAATCGCACAAACTGCTCCCGAAAATGCAATTTCCGCCTTAAGCGGTCGGGACGATTTCATAAGCGTGCTTCCGACGCCGATGCGGCTGTTTTCGGCAGTTGTCGGGAAGGCGGACGCAGGTCCTGCCCCGATAACCGTTAAAGATGCAAGGCGTCTGCTTGAAAGCACCGTGACTCATGCCGAAATAAAAAAGCGTGAAGAAGATAAATCAGTCGGGTGGAATAAAGACGCAGAAACACTCGTTTCGCTTAAGGAAGTGTGGTTGAGATACGAACGCAATTCGCAGGATGTGCTTAGGGGTCTGAATCTTTGCATAAAGAGCGGAGAGCTTTTCTGCATAATCGGCGGAAACGGTGCCGGGAAGACGACTGCTTTGATGACGGCGGCGGGGCTGTATAAGCCCTATCGCGGTTCGGTGAAATTCAAAGGAAAAAACATTGACAAGTTCTCAAAAACAGAGCTCTACGGCAAACAAATCGGAGTTCTCGTGCAGAACCCTCAGTGCTGTCTTGCGGCGGACACCGTGCGTGAGGAGCTTGATGCTTCCGCAAGAACCTTCGGCATCGGAGCGGAACGAATTGAAGAGGTCATTGAGACAATGGATATACGCAGTATCCTGGACAGCAACCCGTATGATATAAGCGGCGGTGAACTGCAAAGGGCTGCAATCGCAAAATTGCTCCTGCCGAAACCGCAGCTTCTGCTTATGGACGAGGCAACAAAAGGTATGCACCCGCTGTTTAAGGAAAAATTCGGCACCATGCTCAAACAGCTTACGCGGCAGGGAACCTCGATCGTCCTCGTCTCGCACGACATCGAATTCTGTGCGGAATTTGCAGACAGGTGTGCAATGTTCTTTGACGGGGCTGTGACGGCTGAGGGAACCCCCCGTCAAGTGCTGCTCGACAACAGCTTTTATACCACTGCCGCAAACAGAATTTCCCGCGGAATAATCAGCTCTGCATTGACGACGGAGGAGCTGATAAGCAAAGTACGGGATAATCGGCGGATGGGGGAAAGGCACAATGGGTAAAACAACCGAGACAATAAAAAGATCAAAGCCCGACCGGATAAGAAAGGTGCTTGCAATTGCTCTGATAGCGGTGTTCATTCCGTCGGTTATTGCACTCGGCGTTTTTCAATGGCATGACAGGCATTACTACATTGTCTCAATGCTCATCATTCTCCTTTCACTGCTCCCGTTTGCACTTGTTTTTGAGAGGAGAAGGCCGAAGACCAGGGAAATTGTGCTTATTGCAGTTATGACGGCAATTGCGGTTGCCGGTCGTGCAGTGTTCTACATGCTCCCTCAGTTTAAACCGGTAGCTGCCGTCGTAATTGTGACCGGCATTTCTCTTGGGTGCGAGGCAGGCTTTGCAACGGGTGCCTTGGCTATGTTCGCTTCAAACATGCTCTTCGGACAAGGACCGTGGACGCCGTGGCAGATGTTTGCAATGGGTATCATCGGCTTCATTTCGGGATTCCTTTTCAGGAATGGAATAAAAACAAAATTTCAGCATATTCTGCTGTGCATTGCAGGTGCCCTGCTGACGGCCGTCGTTTACGGAGTAATTGTGGATACTTCTTCAATGTTCACTATAGGACACGAGGTTTCCTTTAAGGCTCTTATCGCAATGTATGTTTCGGGAATCCCGTTTAACGTTATTCACGGAGCCTCAACCGCACTGTTCCTTTTCGTTCTCGCAAGACCGGTACTCAATAAGCTCAGACGCATAAAACTCAAATACGGCTTGATGCAGTGAATACAGTGTAAAACGGTGAACAAATATACATAAATTATATACCGAATCTCACTATTTTGACTTGAAGATTATGGATTCTTGAGTTATAATAGGATAAAAGCGGCTTGAGGCAGTGTACTGCCCGTCCGTTTCAACAGGAGGACCTATATGGAAAAGCTACTTTCACTGATTGTCCCCGTTTATAACGAGGAAGAGGTGCTTCAGGTTTCATTTGAAAAAATGGATGAAGCAATGAAAAAAATCGGTTATCAATACGAAATCATCTATGTCAACGATGGCAGCAGAGATGGTTCAATGGGTATTCTCAGGAAAATCGCAAAGAATAATCCCCAGGTCAAAGTCCGTTCCTTCAGCAGGAATTTCGGTCACCAGCTCGCTGTTACCTGCGGTATGGATGCTGCCAAGGGGGATGCACTCATAATTATTGATGTTGATTTGCAGGATCCGCCCGAGGTCATTGCCGAAATGGTCAAGGCATGGGAAAATGGTGCGGACATTGCTTACGGCAAACGTCTTAAAAGAAAAGGCGAAACACTTTTCAAAAAATTTACCGCTGCCTGCTACTATAGGCTGCTAAAGGCAATGAGTACCGCCGCAATTCCCCTTGATACGGGAGATTTTAGGCTTATCGACCGCAAGGTCGCCGATGTTTTCCTCAAGATGCGTGAGCACAACCGGTTTCTCCGCGGCATGAGCGGCTGGATGGGCTTTGAAGCAGTCCCGGTCGAGTATGTCCGCAATGAGCGTTATGCAGGCAAGACAAAATATACACTCAAAAAGATGCTTCGTCTTGCAATGGATGGCATTATCGGCTTCAGCGACAGACCGCTCACTCTCTGCGGCGGATTCGGAGCGGCGACCCTCGCCGTGGGCGGAATGGGGCTTCTGGCTCTCATCGTGCTTGCAATCTGCAAAGTTAAATTCCCTGCGTGGCTCTGGGGACTTGACGGAATGGTCATTTTGCAGGCAATGGGTTTCCTCTTCCTCAGCATTCAGGGTGCATACATGAACCGCATGTATGACGAACTCAAGGCTCGTCCCCTCTATCTCGTTGCAGAAGAGCTGAATCTTGACTAAAAGCGGTGAAAAGTGCCGCATAATCGCAAAAAGATATTTACAAGGGCTTATATCCCAAAGAATATAGTGGAGTTTTCTCCTATTTGGGTTATAATACAGCAAGGCATTAAAAATCAATCCTCAGGAGGATAATTAAAATGGCAATCAATATCGGCATTAACGGCTTCGGTCGTATCGGCAGACTCGTTTTTCGTGCGGCTGCTCAGGACCCCAAGGTTACCGTAAAGGGCATCAATGATCCATTCATCGACCTTGAGTACATGGCATACCTGCTCAAGTATGACACTGTCCACGGTCGCTTTGGTGGCGATGTCAAAGTTGAGGACGGTAAACTCGTCGTTAACGGCGAAGCTATCAGCGTTTACAACTGCATGGATCCCAAGGAGATTCCCTGGGCAGAATGCGGTGCTGAATACGTTGTTGAATCAACCGGTAAGTTCACGACCACTGAATTGGCAAGCCAGCACTTTGTCGGCGGTGCAAAGAAGGTCGTTATCTCTGCTCCTGCAAAGGATGCAACCCCCATGTTTGTCATGGGTGTCAACAACACCGAATACAAGACAGAGATGAACGTTGTTTCAAATGCAAGCTGCACTACTAACTGCCTTGCACCTCTTGCAAAGGTTATCAACGATAACTTCGGCATCAAGGAAGGTCTTATGACTACCGTTCACTCCATTACCGCGACTCAGCTCACCGTTGACGGTTCCTCCAGGAAGGATTGGCGCGGCGGCCGTGCGGCAGCACACAATATTATCCCCAGCAGCACCGGTGCTGCAAAGGCTGTCGGTAAGGTTATCCCCGCCCTTAATGGTAAGCTCACCGGTATGAGTATGCGTGTTCCCACCATCGATGTTTCCGTTGTTGACCTCACATGCGTTCTTGAAAAGCCCGCAACCTATGACGAGATCAAGGCTGCAATGAAGGCTGCAAGCGAGAGCGAGCAGTTCGCAGGAATCATCGGCTACACCGAGGATGCTGTCGTTTCTTCAGACTTCTATCATGACAAGAGAACTTCCATCTTTGATGCGACCGCCGGCATTATGCTTAACGACCACTTCGTTAAGCTCGTTGCCTGGTACGACAATGAATGGGGTTATTCCAACAAGCTTGTTGACCTTATCAAGCACATGGCAAGCGTTGATCATCCCTGCTGCTGTGGCTGCTGCGATAAATAATCGACTAGTGTGACTTTCATCCGGACGATTTTTCCCAAGACGATCGTCCGGATTTTTTAATTTATCAAATGCAATTTGATTTTTGGCGACGGCAGATCAAGTGCTTATAAAGATAACTGGCATTATTGAAAACCCCCCATGAGAGTCAGTTTAATTTGTAAGGCGAAAGGGACGGAATGACTCCGCCCCTTTTGCTTATCATAATTTAGATGGAAGGTTTCTGCACCCCATTGACGTCAATAATCGTCGGTCCGGGCAGGAGCATCTCGCTGACAGTAACAAATTTATAGCCCTGAGAAAGTGCCGTTTCGATCAGTGTCGGCAGGTACTGCTCAATTTTGTAACCGTTGTTGTGGCAGAGAATGATCGAGCCGTTTTTGAGCTTCGGAAGAACGGAATTTAAAATCGTTTCCGCACTTCGCTCAGGCTTCCAGTCCACCGTATCTATGTCCCACTGAATGACTTCATAACCCGCATTGCGAACCGTCGTTATTACTGTATCGTTGTATTCGCCGTAAGGGGCACGGAACAGCGTTGAGCGTTTGCCGGTGATGCTCTCAATCTTATCGTCAAGCGTCTTGAGCTCGTCGACAATCTGTCCGGACGACTGCTTGCTCATATGCGGATGCGTCCACGAGTGATTGCCGATTTCGTGCCCGTCATCGCTGATTTTTTTTACCATTTCGGGATAATCTTCAACCCAAAAACCGCAGAGGAAGAATGTCGCCTTGATGTCATAGGTTTTAAGCGTTTCAAGAATAAAGTCAGTTTTATCGTCCTCCCATGCCGCATCGATTGTGAGTGCAAGCAGTTTTTCGTCGTGACTGACGCTGTACACCGGCAATTCCTTCATCAACCCCGAAAAAACTTCAAGCTCATATTCTTCAACGACGTTTCCGCTAGCTGCTTTGTTTCCGAGGACCTGCTCATTTTGCCGGCGGTCATCGTTCGAAGGTTTGCCGGATGTCTCTTCACTCGGTTCGCGGCAGAGAACTGCCAGCAGCACCGCCGCCAAAACTGCCGCAATGCCTCCGAGAATTGCAAGCAGTGTTTTTTTGGTTATAACAAATATTTTCACGTTTTCCCCACCTTTTCAGCTGATTTTTTACAGTCAAGTGTATGCATATGCACTCATGATTAATTCCTTTTGCCAAAAACTTAACGCAGCTTTTGCAGTGAATTGAACTGTTTCGTTATGGTGATACTATTGGGTATAAAAACGGAATGGAGACACAAATGGGACTGCTCGATAAGATAAACACCTTTTTGAAGTTCGATGAGGTCGATACGAGGTATGAGCTTCTCGAAAGGGAGAAGGGTTCACCTGCACATCTCAACGGCTGGGAGGACGTCTATCCGCAGAGTGCGGATGAAACCCTGCCGATACCCGGGAGCATCGATGAAATCGAAAGGGCATTGAGACAGGTGTTTCGTTCGGATATTAACACAGACGTAGTATACAGAAGGTTCGACATCGGTAATGAGCCTGCACTGCTCGTTTTTATGAACGGCATGGCAAGTTCGGACAATATAAGCAGGTTTATCCTTGCCCCTGCAATGAAAGCAGATTTGAAGGGAAGGCTGACTCCGGATTATATTGTAAATAAAGTAATACACTTGAGCGAAACGGAACAGACAGAGGATTTTTCAAAGGTCAAGCTGTCAATAATGGATGGCATGACGGCACTCTTTGCGGGGGAAAAGCCATTCACGCTCCTGCTGGATACCAGGGGGTTTGAAAAGAGGAGCGTTTCGACCAGCGAAAATGAAAAGGTAGTGCGCGGACCGCAGGAAGGGTTTACTGAGAGCCTGAGAACAAATATAACGCTTTTGAGAAGAATAATCCGTTCAGACGACCTTGTCGTTGAATACCGCCTCGGAGGAGGCGACAACAACACACGCGTTGCAATTATTTATCGCGAGGGCATTGCAAACAGAACTCTCATCAGCGAAATAAAGAGGAGATTGTCAAAAATAAATGTCCGCATGCTTTTGAGTACAGGTGTTATTGAGCAGTTGATAGAGGATTCTACCTGGTCGCCGCTGCCGCAGGTGCTTTCAACCGAAAGACCGGATAGAGTGTCCTCCTATGTTATGAACGGTGGGGCGGCCATTGTCGCCGACGGAAGTCCGTTTGCGATAGTTATGCCGATAACGCTCTCAACTCTTATGAGTACGCCCGAAGACATCTACACCAGACAGCCCTTCGGCACAGTCATGCGGGTCGTTCGCTATACGGGTGCAATTCTTTCACTGCTGCTTCCGGCCTATTTCATTGCTCTGGCTCTGTACCACCAGGGTCTGCTGTCAACGGAAGTACTGAGCACGGTTATTCAATCGAGAAAGATGGTGTTTGAACCGCTGCCGTTTGAAATGCTCCTCCTCCTGTTCGTATTTCAGCTGATAAGGGAAGCGGGCATGAGAGTTCCCGGAAGCATAGGTCAGGCGATCGGCGTTATCGGCGGTTTGATTCTCGGTCAGGCTGCGGTTGCGGCAAACCTTGCAAGCTCGGTAATATTGATTATCGTTGCTCTTTCGGGCCTGGGCAATTTCTGTATTCCGGATTACTCGACACAGATCGCTGCCTCGTATTTCCGTATTGCGTTCGTAATTGCGGCATGGATGGGAGGCTTGTTGGGGCTCGTTGCTGCATTCATGCTCTTTACCGGATATGTGGCAAACCTGAAATCCTTCGGTGTACCGTTCCTCTCGCCGTTTGCTCCGAAGACGTATTCAAAGCGTCCTCTGATAGTCAGGGGAAAAATAAAAATGCATCACCGTGCAGAGGATTATGTCAATGCATACGCAGATACACTTGAGAAAAAGAGGAATGGTGTCAAATGAACTTGAGAGAAGGTCGAATCGGAATTCAGGAGGGCGTCTGCCTTTGCGTAACGGCAATGTGTATAAGCGGTCTGTTTACTCTTGATCCATATAAGACATATTCAAAGGGCAACACGGGATACATAACCCTTCCGCTCGCAATTTTCGCCTCATTGATTATCTTCCTTATTGCCATGGCGGTTATGAAGCGAACAAATATGGATAATTTATCAGACATGGTCGAGGTAGCACTGGGGAGGGGAGGTGCCGGCATTGCTTCAACGATTCTTCTGATGAGCTTTATTCTTGCGGCGTATGTACCCCTTGCAAGCTTTACGCAGGCAATGCATGCACTCTTTTATAATGGTGTTGAATATGGCAAGCTCCTGCTGTTCATCATTCCATCGGTAGTGATAATGGCATGGCTTGGGTTTGAAGCCATCGGAAGAGCTGCCAAATGCTTTTCCTGGATACTCATTGCCGTGACTGCCCTTTCACTCATCGGTGCGTCGAGTGAATTCGAGGTTTACAGACTCTATCCGCTCATGGCAGGCGGCTTGAAGCACAATTCAAAACTCGTTATCTGCCAAACGACGGTATTTTTGCCTGCAATGGCGGCAACGCTTATAACAATGAAGGGGCTTAACGGCATAAACTCCGCAAAACGCATCGGCATACGCTCAGCGGTGATCGCAATGATAATCTGCCTTGTCGTGCAGCTTGCGGAAGGATTGACATTTGAGTACATTGAGCTTTCAGAGCTGTTTATGCCGCTTTACAAAATCAATCACCTGAACCTGGCCGAAAACAGGCTCCTGCGTGTTGATAAAATTGCACAGATGGTATGGCTCAACGGCTGCATACTTTCCGCCTCATTCTATCTTTATGCTGGTTCCGCTGCTTTTTGCCGCGGATTCGGAATTAAGGATATAAGACCTTCCCTTGCCGCAGCAGCTGTAATCACCGTTGCCGCGATACTGCTCGAATTTAGCGGGACTTTTTCGGGAATGGGTGAAATGAAAACGGCAATCAGCCTGGCGGGCGGAGCGGTCATCACTGCAATGATACTCGTTTCTGCACTTCTTGTATTGCTGAAGAGAAAGAAGAGGGCTGCTGAATGAAAAAATATGTGAGATTCAAACGCATCATTTTGCTGGTGTTCGCAGTGCTTATTGCACTTACGGGGACCGGCTGTCTGAATCCGACAGCGATCGATAACCTCGGTTATGTCGTGACGGTGGGCGTAGATAAGGGAACCGATAAAAAATATGAAGTTACGCTCGAATTGCAGCGTGGGCGTTCCGGCGAAGGGGGCGACGATGAAGGCGGTGCAATAATCCTTTCCGCTCAAGGAGATACCCTGTTTGAGGTCATCAGCGTACTGAATTGGGGCGTGCCCAGACAGCTGAACTTCACTCGTACGCACGTATTCCTGTTCAGCGAAGAGCTTGCAAGAAGCGGGGGCATGAAAGATTTCCTTGCGATGTCCTTTGATATGCTCAGAATCCGCGAATCGGCGATAATTATGGTAACACACAGCACGGCAAAGGAGTTTATCGGCGGTTTGAGTGCAAATGAACATTCGAACATTTCAAAAATTCAAGAGGATCTCACGACCGATATGACGAAGAGCGGGCAGATAAGAGTAACTGACGTTACAAGGTTTTTTCAATCCTGCGAGGGCAGAAGGTTCGACACAGCAGTGCCGATGGGCTATTATGAACCCGATATTATCACCGATGCAAAACAGCAGGATTCTTCTTCAAAGGGAGAAAATCCGCTCAAGGATGCTCCGGCAGGAGCAAGAGTCGGCGGTTCTCAGTCACTCGTTGCGGGTGCTGCACTCTTTGATGGTTGGACGATGACAGGTATTCTTGATGCATACGAAACGCAACTTCTCAATCTTGGGTCGGGAAAGTTTAACCTGGGAACGATAAATACGACGCTCGATGGCGAAATACCGATCGCTCTTTACATCTCGATGAAAAAATACAGCGTAAAGGTCGATTTGAGTGCAGAAGAGCAGATAACGGTCGATCTATACATCGGCTTGTCAGTTCAACAGGATGCAACAAACTTGATAGGGCACGAGTGGGAAACAGTTTACAGGAAAAAATTCACCGAATATTTCGAAAACGAACTTAACAGGGTTTTTGATATACTGAAGAAAGCTAACTGCGATGCAATGGAATTTGGAAAATATGCATTGACTCAATTCAAAACAGTTGAGGAATGGGAAAAGTTCAACTGGAAAGAATATTATCGCAGAGTAAAGGTGGATTTCAACGTGAACCTGAATCTTGACGATACCTACGTTGCAATGAGCGGACAGTAAGTGATGGAGGGAAACAGCATGGTTTTCAATATTTTATGTGTGCTTTGCCTCATTTATAATGCGTTTTATATTGCACATAGCCTTAAAAACGGAAGCATAAGGGCCTCCGTAGGTGTTATCATACTGTCGCTTATCGTTGTGGGAAGCGGAGCGGCGGTCATTCTTGCAAAATAAAACCGTATGCGTATTGACAATCGGATGAAAATGGCTTAATCTTTTCGCATGAGAAAGATTGAGCTGTTTTTTTTGTCATTGTGCATAGTGTTTTTGTACCTCACCGCATGTACAGGAGCGGAACGGCGGGAGTACACCTTCTTCGGTGCGTTTGATACCGGCATCACCGTAATTGCGTACACAAAGAGTGAGAGTGAGTTTGCGTCCCTATGCTCCATGGCGGAGAATGAATTTATGAGATTGCACCGCCTTTTTGATATTTACGAAAATTATGAGCAGAACAATATTAAGTCAATTAACGACAACGCAGGTGTTTCGCCCGTGAATGTTTCAAAGGAGATAATTGATTTGCTGCTCTTTTCGCGTGAAATGTATGAGATAAGCGGCGGCAGGCTGAACGTTTTGATGGGTTCTGTCCTTTCGGTCTGGCACGAGTACCGCGAGAATGGGATCGCCGATGAAAAAAATGCCGAGCTGCCCGATATTGATGGGTTGAGGCTTGCCGCCGAACACTGCGGCATGGAGGCACTCGTCATTGATCCGGACGGGGGAACGGTGTTTATAACCGACAGTTATGCAAGTCTCGATGTCGGGGCTGTTGCAAAAGGATTTGCCTGCGGTATTGTTGCGGATATGCTTGAGAGTGAAGGCTTTGACTCCGTGCTGATAAATGCAGGCGGAAATATCTGCACGGTCGGAAAAAAGCCGAGCGGCGAATTGTGGTCGATAGGTGTACAGTCTCCTCTCGAACCGACAAAGAATATTGCCGTTCGTGAAAACGTATCGGGGAGTGCTGCAACGAGTGGGGATTATCAAAGGTTTTACACAGTTGACGGGGTGAACTATGGTCATATTATAGACGGGGAGACGCTATTTCCGGCCGAATATATGCATTCTGTCACCGTATTTGCAGACGAAAGCCTTGGCGTTATGGGCTCTGCATATGCGGATGCATATTCAACAGTTTTTTTCCTCATGCCTCCCGAACAGGCACTTGCTCTTTGTGAACAGATGGACGGAATAGAGATTTTCATAGTCTGCCTTGATGGGACGACCATCAAAAGCAAAGGCTGGTAAAAACGGAATTTGAGATATATTTTCGCAGGTACTTGAAAAAAAGCGACAACTAAGGTATATTTACTCCACCTGAATTCATACGGAGGTCATTATGTGGTCTGAATTTAAAAAGTTTGCCTTCAAGGGCAATGTCATGGACATGGCAGTCGGTGTTATGATCGGTGCGGCATTCAACGGAATTGTCAGCTCGTTGGTCAACGATGTTTTCATGCCCCTGTTTGGGTTGATTTTCAATACTGCAACGCTGAATGCAAAGTTCGTGATCCTAAAGGGTACTGATCTGGTTGAAAAGGGCATGACTGCCACCGAAGCAACTGCGGCAGGTGCATCCGTTCTCAGCTATGGTCAGTTCATTGCGGCGGTCATCAACTTCTTCCTTATTGCAATTATCGTTTTCTTTATTGTCAAGTTTATCAACAAGCTTAAGAGCTTCGGCAAACATGAAGAAGAAGAGCCCGCGAAGGAACCGAGGCTTTGCCCCTATTGCAGAACCGAGATTCCCGATGAGGCAACCCGCTGTCCGCACTGCACAAGCAAACTGGACGAGGAGTAATTTCCTCAACCTATCGGTGGGAGAGTATGCCAAGATGCTGCTCATCTCATCGGTTGAGAATAAAGTTGAAATGGAGAAGATAAAATGAAACTATACGATGGATGGAAAAAAATGATGGAGCACACGGATACGCCCGAATTCGGCAATTTCTGGAACAGCTACATCGATACGGAAGAACAGGCATATAAAAAGATCCTCAGCGATTCGACTGTTAGGTACTGTGCCCCGGCGGCAGAGCTTGCAAAGACCCTTGGCATGACCGAAACTATCTTTGCGGGTTTTCTCGACGGAATCAATACAAGCCTTAAAACTCCCGTTGATTATGAAAATGTTGAAGAGGACACGGTCGTGGATCTCGACATCGATTATGAAAAGCTCTACTACAATATGCATGAAGCTAAGGCGGAGTGGCTCTATAAGCTCAAAGAATGGGACAATGTTCTTTCGGAAGAGTGCCGCAAACGCATCACCAAGGAGTACCGTTCCTCAAAGCAGTACAGAAATACCGGCGTCAAGATTGGTCCGAACGATCCCTGCCCCTGCGGAAGCGGAAAAAAATACAAAAAGTGCTGCGGCAAAGCTGCCGACTGATGAAATGAATATAGCGGAGCGGACAGATCGCTCCGCTTTTCTTAAACGCAGAAAGGGCAAAGGTTATGGATATGAAAAAGAAGACTGCTGATTATGAATTCTTTGAAGCAATCAGAAACAGTGATTTTGCAAAAGTGAAGCGTATGGCAGAGATTGAACCGCTGCTTATTAATAAACCTGCTTCGAAAAAACCGTCTGATACAAGGTTCATGTCACCGCTTCAAGCCGCTCTTTGTACCGGCTACCATAAAGAAATTGCTTGGTTTCTGTTGGAAAGCGGTGCGGATGTCAATTATCGTGCCGAAAAAAAGCTGTGCAGCGATGCCTACCCGGTTCTTTTTGATGCCGTGAATGCGGCTGTATGGAATGCAAGGCGTTTTGCTTGGGACGGAGTTGAGGCTCCGACACTGAATATGGTCTGGAAGCATACAAAGGAAGAGTCGGACGCTGCATTTGCATTGCTGAAGCGAATGATCGAACTCGGTGCGGATGTAAATAAAACGGATTACTATAATCGTAATTCGCTTATGGAAGCCGTTGCCGAAGCAAATAAACTTTGCCCGATAAAGAATAATGAAACCGGAGAGTATTATCCCGGTCGCACTATGACGGATGAAATGAGGGAGGATTTCAGGAGAATATTCATTCTGCTGATCGATTCGGGTGCTGACAGAGAGAATACTTCCTCATACTCAAAACAAAGCATAAGGCAGCATTATGAAGGAGAATTCATTTGGCAGGTGTGCGGCGACCTGTTTTGAACCGGAAAGCACGGTTTGTTACAGCAAAAGCAATTTAGCCTATTGAAAAACGGCGGTAATCGTGTATAATGAGGAATCGTGTCCGCAGCACAAAGATGACTGCTGCGTAGAATAATTTAAGGGGAATTGTTATGGGTAGATTCATTTACTCTGCACCGACGGGTGACGGCTGGATGAACCTTGCGAGGGATGGGTTCTTTCTGGATAATGTAAAGAAAGGTGATATAATCCTCTATTTCTATGTGAATACGAATGCCGTCATTATCGGCAGAAATCAGAACGCATGGAAAGAATGCAACCTGGCAAACATGGAGAAGGACGGAGTCCAGCTCGTCAGACGTCATACGGGCGGCGGTGCCGTATACCACGATACCGGAAACCTTAATTTTTCATTTATTATGAACGAAAATGACTACAGTCTTGAAAGGCAGATGCGGGTCATCATGAACGCTGTCGGTAAGCTCGGTGTCGAGTGCGAGCTTTCGGGTCGAAACGATATTCTTGCAAACGGCAAAAAGTTTTCGGGAAACGCATACGGTCTGTCAAAGGGCAATAGGGCTCACCACGGCACACTGCTTGTGAATACGGACATGTCAAGATTACAGAACTATCTGAATGTTTCAAGAGAGAAGATGCAGGCAAAGGGTGTCGATTCGGTTCGGTCGAGAGTATGCAATCTCTCTGAATTTGTTCCCGGGATAACCGTCGAAAAGATGAGGCGTTACGTTATTGAAAGCTTCAATGAGGAATACGGTCCCGCAACGGAATACAAGTTTGAGGGCGAGGAGCTTGCGGATGTAGAAAGATGGCGTGAAATTCAATCCTCATGGGAATGGAGGCTTGGGAAGACTCCGCAGTTTGAGGTCGTTCTGAATCATCGCTTTTCCTTCGGTGAAACGCAGCTGCATATGAATTTTAAAGACGGCTGCATAAGGGAAATCAAGGTTTTCTCCGACTGCCTTGATACGGGTTTTGCAGGCGAGATCGAAAGAGCTCTCCTAGGATCAAAATTTGAATGCAATGCGTTAAGGTCTGCTCTTGGGAGCATGGAGAATGCAGAGGCCGCAGGGGAGCTTGCAGAATTTATCTGTTCTTCCAATTTACTGATGTAAACGGGTGTGTTGCCCGTAAAATAATGAAAAAATGATATGCTGAGAGTGTGTACGGAACAGGATTATAAAAAGTACGCAGAGCTGGCGTATAACCTTGCGTTGGATAAGACAAAATCGGGTTATCCTACCTATTGTGACGGGATCAAAACGCAGGCGATGTTTTTCCGTCGGTCTGAAGAAGCATTCTCAAATGATTCCGAGGGCATACTGATTTTCGAGTATGAAGGAGTCGTTGAGGGGTGGGTACACTATTTCTGGCTGCCGGAGGAAAGGTACCTGTCAACGGTGAGCTTTAATATCGCAGTTCATACGGAGCAGGCGTTGGCGGAGTTTGTCGAATTCGCACAGACGAATTTTGGGGGGTACGAATTGTACCTGGGCTATCCGTTGGAAAACATGCAGGCAATCGAGTTCCTGATGGCAAACGGTTTTGAGTGTATAGAGGAAAGCAACAATAATACCGCATTCATTGATAGGCGCATACGGGCCGAAGCCGATGGCGAATTTATACGCATAACAAGGGACTGCTTTGAGTATTTCAGGATTCTTCATCGTATGGCAGAAGACGATATGTATTGGAATTCGGACAGGATTTACGGAGACTTGGATAATTGGATCGTCTTTGTCTGCCTCAGAGCCGGTGAACCTGTCGGTTGCGTGTATTGCACAGTTGCCGGAGAGAATTGGTACGAGATTTTTGGCATTGACATGAAGGCAGGAGTTCTTGACAGAGATGTCTTTTCGGGTCTGTTGCTGCGGTTGCTGAATGAAGTAAAAAAATTGGGAGGAAAGTATGTAACTTTCTTCTGTAATGACGAAGAAAGCAAAATCTCAGGTGAAGTTGGGTTCGAGCAGGTCGGCGGATATGTTTGTTTCAAGAAAACTCTGAGCCTCGGCTGAATCCCACATGAAGCAATAAAAAGCCCGACTTGTGAAATCTTTCACAAGTCGGGTCTGTGTTATCCGGAATATGATTTCAATGCATTTAGGAGCTTATAGTAATTGTCGATGACTCCGACCTGCACATATTTAAGTTTACCGCTCATTTCGACTCTGTTAAGCGGCTCAGCGTCTGCACATTCGGACAGGAGTTGTTCGACATTTGTATAGAAGGCGTTGAGCAAACCTACGATCCCGCTTGAATCCTCTGCGGACGAAAGTACGCTGCGGACGGCACGAATGTTCGAAAGAAATTCGTTTATGATGGCCTTTGCATGATCCGTATCCTTTTCTTCCTTGTCGAATGCAATAACCTCGCCGTAAAGGTCGGCCACGAGCTTGCCGGAAAATTCGACCGACTGACGTATACCGTTCAACATGGTTTCTTCGGCAAAGACTTCAATTTCCGGTCCGTCAGCTGAAAGAGGAAGCACAATACACTCATAGCCCTGCTCGATGAGTCTTGTACACACGCTCTGTGCGGCTTCCGCTGTGCTGTATGCGGAGGCGATGATGCGTACGTTCCCTTCAAGTTCAAGTCCGTACCCTGCCGCACCGAGGGATTTCAGTGAGGATACCAACCCGGAAGCCGAGTTGATGTCGGTATAAACACCCAATTGTAAAGCGTACGCATCAAGCTTCTCAAACTGTATTTTCATCGAGTCCGTATCACGCGGCTTTGCCGAAGAAAAGATTGCAGAAGGATCCGGCGTGCCTTCGAGAGGTTTTGATCCCGAAAACAGCTTATGTGTCAACCACGAACCGACATTCGTTCCAAATAAAACGTAAATCAATGCGGCGGTGAACAGCAGTATAAGCATTGCACCGCCGAAGCCCGAACCCTCCTGACTCCTGCTGCGATAGCTGCGTCCGTAACCTGCAGAACGTGTTCTGCGTCTTGTCCGTCTCTTCCTGTATTCCATATGCTCCTCATCCTTTCAGAGTATTGTGCTATAAACTATGAGCGGCCGCAGCGGAATATGATGTCGGCAGAAAACAAAAAATCCGCACGAGGGCGGATTTTCGCAGCAGTTTAGCATTGCCCGAGAACAACGGGTAATGCATACCTTCGAACCGAATCTATTGTTTCGTCAATGTCGATAGTCAGCCACTGTCCGTTCCGATAGAGGATATTTCCTTGAACCATTGTCATTAAAACGTCGGAGCCTCTTGCGGAAAATACTGCGGCCGCAGCAGGGTCATACATGGGAAAGAGATGCGGCGTGCCAGTGTTGAGCATGATAACGTCTGCCTGCATGCCGACTGCAAGCATGCCCACCTCTTTCTTACGTCCCTGAGCTTTTGCACCATTGATGGTTGCCATTTTGAGTGCGGTGTACGCCGGAATGACTGTCGGGTCAAGGCTGATCCCCTTTGCCAGCAGGCTTGCCAGCTTGATCTCCTCGAATAAATCGTGCGTATTGTTTGAAGCACAGCCGTCTGTTCCAAGCGAAACATTGACACCATGCTTCATAAGCTTGGCAATATCGGCAATACCGCTCGCCAGCTTGAGGTTTGAAACGGGATTGTGTGCAACGGAGACTTTTTTTTCTGCAAGAATGGCAATGTCTTCATCCGTCAGCCATACACCGTGTGCGGCAAGAGTTCTTGTATCGAACACCCCGTTTTTACATAGAACCTCGGTGGGAGTCATGGAATGCCTTTCAAGTGAGCCCGTCTGCTCGCTCTTTGTTTCCGAAAGATGTATCTGCGTCACAAGATCGTATTCTTTTGCGAGACTGCTCACCTTATGCCAAACGGAGGGGTTTGACGTGTACTCGCCGTGGATGGCGGCATCCGCCCGTATTCTCCCGTTTGCACTGAGGTGATAATCCTTTATCAATGCACGGGTCTCGATAACGGCTCTGTCACTTTCAAGGTCATATTTGTCGCCGAGGGCGATTACGCCGTTGCTGAGAGAAGCACGAATACCCGTTTCACCCAGCATTTCGGCGGCATCGGGTTCAAAAAAATACATGTCCGAAAAGGATGTCGTGCCGCTCGCCAGCATTTCCGCAACGCCGAGCCTGACACCTGCAAGCACTGCTTTACGCGTCAGTCTGCCCTCAACGGGGAAGATTTTGTTGAACAGCCATTCGTTTAGGGCGTAGTCGTCGGCATATCCACGCATTATGCACATTGCCGCATGGGCATGTGTGTTGATAAGCCCCGGCATGATAATATTGCCATTGGCATCTATGACCTCGCGTGCAGGCGGAAGGGGAGCGGAGTTATCCTCCTTGGAGAGGTGGGTAATGAATTCACCCTCAATTCCAATTTGACCATGAACGACTGGCATAGCATCGTCCATCGTGAGTATAACGGCATTTTTGATCAAAAAATCAAGCATCAGTTTACATTCTCCAGAAAATCAATGACGAGCGAGCAGAACCTTTTGCCTGCCGCCCTGCCCGCAGCGAGCACTTCTTCGCCGGAAAGCGGTTTGTCGAGGATTCCCGAGGCCATGTTGGTTATAAGCGTTATGCCAAGGATACGCATTCCGCAGTGTCTTGCAGCAATACATTCGGGAACGGTACTCATGCCGACGGCATCTGCTCCGAGAATACGCATTGCACGGATCTCGGCAGGTGTTTCATACTGCGGACCGGTACAGTAAAAATAAACACCATCCCGCACGAAGTCGCCGCGTTTCTCTGCGATCGCTTTAAAAAGCTCCATGTATTTGCGGTCGAAAACCTTGCTCATGTCGGGAAACCGAGGACCGAAAGAGTCGATATTCCGACCGATGAGAGGGTTAACGCAGTTGAGCTTTATAAAATCGGAAATAAGCATGAGATCCCCGACATTGAAACCGGTATTTATTCCGCCCGCAGCATTTGTGATGATCATTTTATCGATGCCAATGAGCTTTGCGAGCCGGATGGGGAAAACGATCTGTTCAGCCGTCCAGCCTTCGTAATAATGGAGCCTTCCCTGCATGAGCAGGACCGGTTTTTTGCCGAGATATCCTGCAATGAATCTGCCCCTGTGACCGAGTGCCGTGCTTTTGCACATGTTGGGAATTTCGCTGTAATCTATGAAAATCGGTTCCTCAACATGGTCCCCCAAGTCGCCGAGACCCGAACCTAAAACGATCAGAAATTCGGGCTTTAATCCGCAGAGCCTGTGCCGAAGCTCATTTGATGAGCGGACGTATTCTTCATCCATCATTTTTTCCTCCGCCATTTCAGTGCATCTGCATGAACTTGATAAGCAGCAGTGCAGCAACGCCCGGAACACCGAGAATACCCGTTACGAGTGCTGTTATCCAGTTTATCTCAAGTGAGAAAAACGAAAGGTTGAATACTCCTGCAAATACATAGTTGAATACAAACAGGAAGAATGCTCCGACAAGAGCGTTTATAAGTATTTTAAAGAAAATTTTGAGACTCCAGCTGAAGATTTTAAATATAATGAAAATCGCCAGCAGAGCAAGCACGAAAACTAAAATGGGTGAATCCATAAAAAACTCCTTTCACATATAATGCAGAAGATCATTTGCCGTTCAGATAGGCTTCCTGTTCGGGAGAAAGCTCGTCAAGCCCCAGCTGCATTGCATTGAGCTTCATTCTGATCACAGTATCGTCGATAAATTTTGGAACATTGTAAAGCCCAGGGTTCATATCCCTGCCGTGCTTTGCGAGGTATTCGGCACTGAGAGCCTGAATCGCAAAACTCAGATCCATGATTTCGGCAGGATGACCGTTGCCTGCAACGATATTCACGAGCCTTCCGTCGGCAAGCAGATTGAGGACCCTTCCGTCGGGCATAGTATAGCCTGTGATAAAGGGCTTTCTTTCATCGATTTTTACGGCGAGCTTGATCAAGTCTGTCTTGCTGACTTCAACGTCGAAGTGACCTGCATTCGCAAGCAGAACATTATTTTTCATAACATTAAAATGCCGTTCGGTTATGACGTCGCAGCAGCTTGTTGCGGTAACAAAAATGTCTCCGAGCGGTGCGGCATCGTCCATTTTCATGACTCTGAAGCCGTCCATTGCCGCTTCAAGAGCTCTGAAGGGGTTGACCTCGGTAATGATGACGTTTGCACCAAGTCCCTTTGCACGCATGGCAATTCCGCTTCCGCAGAAACCATAGCCTGCGACAACGACAGTTCTTCCGGTCACCATATTGTTGGTCGAATACATGATACCGTCCCATACGCTCTGACCAGTGCCGTGGCGGTTGTCGAACAGGTGCTTGCAGTCGGCATCATTGACGGCGAGCATGGGGAAGGGGAGAGTGCCGTCCGCCGCCCTTGCACGGAGCTTATGTATGCCCGTGGTCGTTTCTTCACAGCCCCCGATGAGGCATTGGGCGTATTCGGGGTATTTTTCCGTCAGCATCGAAACGAATTCACCGCCGTCGTCGATAATGATATGCGGCTTGAATTCGAGAACGCGGCGAATGTGTTCGTAATATTCTTCTTCTGTTGCTCCGAAAAATGCGTGGACGTCCATCCCGTCTTCAACCAATGCGGCACAGATGTCATCCTTTGTTGAAAGAGGATTGCTTCCGGTTATGGATACGGTTGCACCGCCGTCCCGAAGGACGAGCCCGAGGTATGCGGTCTTTGCTTCAAGATGAACGCATACGGCAATACGAAGTTCCTTAAAGGGCTGTTCCTTAATAAAACGCTCACGAAGTTCACTGAGAACGGGCATGAAATCCTTGACCCATTCAATGCGTTTTTTCCCAAGTGGAGCGAGTGAAATGTCTCTTATTGTACTCATATCATGTCTCCGGTCGATGATTTGGGCATTTGTACACCCATACCTAAATAGTACCATAATCAGCTGCTTTTTTCAATGACCGACGGGTAAGAAGAAAGGTAAATTCTTATACAGAATTGTGAATAAAGTTTGAAATCACTCTCTTTCATGTAAAAAGCCATTGTAAAATGAGTGTGTTTTCTGTTATAATATGGGCGGACAGCAATGCATGCCCGAAAAGGTCGATGCATTGAATACATAATAACGTCTGAAGAAAGGAAGAAACCTATGCTGAGATGCTCAAAATGCGGTCAAATCAATCCGGATGGCAGCCGCGTGTGCCAGAAATGCGGTTCTGCCTTGGACATCGCCGGTTCAAGGCGGGAACGGGGAATTGATAAAGCACCCGGTATTGATGATTTGGATGTTGACTACACTGCCGTTATAAATGAAAATGACCTGGATGCGTTTGAACGTCGTTTTATGGCAGGTGTTGAAGATTGGAATAAGACAAAAACGGCTGCAATGCGTCGCCGCACGGCCGAGTCGAGCGATAAATCCGAAATGAATTCTGTAAAACCCGAAGGCAGAAACGGTGCTGATAGGCGGCAGAGCGACATCTATCGCCGCGAAGAAGAAACAGTACGTACTGATATTTCAAAGTTTGGTGAACATGTAAGAGCGGAGAGTGCGGCACGTGCAGGCGGGACAAGCTGGACGGAAGCGAGACGAAACGCCATTAAAAATGAAAAAAAACCAGAGCAAGAACGCACGGAAAAGTCCGGAAGGCTCAGGACCGAAACTCCACTCCGCGGAAGGAGAAGTACTGAGACTCATGTTTCCGGAAGCCCTCGAACCGAACGCCCTGTACGGACTGATACGGGAGAAACCGAACGGGTGGAAGGATACACTGCAAGGGAACGGAACAGGAGAACCGGAATGCAGAGCAGCTCTGACCGCGAAGAGTCTGCCGGCTATCAAAGGTATCGTACTTACGGCGAGGAGGGGGGGAGGCGTTCCTACTCAAAACGCAGCGTAAGAAGCGGGAGGAGCATTGATATGTCTCCAAAAAAGGCGGCTTCCACAGATGAGAGTGAACGCACCGAAAAGAATGCCGACAGCACTGCGGCGAAAAAAGGCATATTTGTTGCAGTTGCAGTTGTCGTCATGCTCATATTTGTTCTCGTTGCAGTAGTAACAAACGGATTCACGTGCAGCAGCACGAGCCGTGAATCGAGAATCGAAAAGAGTCAGAGCGACCCGTCATACTACATTATAACAGTTGTTGCAAAAGAAGGCGACGTGCTTGTGTTCGAAAACTGCCTCGGCGAGCGGAAGGAATATACAGTCTCATCAAAAAATGAGGTTGCTTTCAATGCTCACATATCATCACTGCTGCCGCAGGAACCGATCGATTCGGATACACTCAAAGTGACGCCGACTGTTTACCTGAAAACAAAGGAAGGACGACTGAACCGCATTGAGATGCCGTCCGTGACAATAGACGTGCCTCGGTTCGCCCTTGGGTTTGATTATGAGACGGAATACTACAAGTCTCAGCAGCCCACTGAAAATTCACCGGTGCCGTCGATTGAACCGTCAGCAGTACCGAGCGGCACTGGGTCGCCTGAGCCCACAGAACCCACTCCGGAACCCGAACCAACGCAGATCATTGTCGATGAAAATACGATTGAATGCGTCAACGGGAAGATAACCATAAGCGGTTTCGTTTCGGATGAAAATGTTTGCGTTAAATTCAACGGAACGAGAGTTGAAGTCGATGCTAACAAAAAATTCAGCTTTTCTACAAAGTTCATCACGCAGGGTGAGCATTTGATCGAGGTCGAGGCAACTCTGCCCGGTTACAGAACGCTTCATAAAACGATAACGGCGGTCGTAAAAGAAGAACTTTCACCCGAACAGATAATTATTTTCGACGAGGGCTTTCACACCAGAACGAGCAGCGACAGTACCGAAATCGTCGTCAAGGGAACCGTTCCCGTAGGGGCAGTCATTACAGTATCGTCCGATGCTGAGGGTTTCACGCTGAACGGCGAGCCGACTGTTGATGAAAAAGGATACTTTACGTTTATTGTAAACATGCCGGAAGTGATGACCGATTATGCGTTGACGATAACTGCATCAATGAGCGATGGAATGACAGTTCAACGCCGGGTTCATGTTCAGCGTCCTCCACTGTATGCAGATTATGTTCGCAGTGTATGGGCGTGCGACTACAATGAAATGTCAAAACCTGCCCGATACAATACTCAGGGCTTCAAGCTCACGGGTGTCGTTACGGAAATTTACGAAAGCACTGATTGTGTTCGTGCAGCTCTTATGCTCCCGTCGGGCGATATTGTTGTAATAACATATTACAACAACTATACAGGTTCATCCGAAATTCTTGCCGGGGAAAACTATGCGATGTATGGTGTACCGACCGGAATGAACGCAGATAATATGCTTGAAGTCTACATCTGGTTCGTTGAAGACAAACGATAAAATCACTGGCTTCCGAGGCAACGGGGCGGCGAAGTTTAGTTTGCCGCTCCCGATTCGACAAAAAAGGAAAGTAATGGGACTGTTATGAAAGTTTGGGGAAGAGTTCGGAAGGACAACAAGACTGTCAAAGAGGCGGTAATCGTTATTGAAGCATTAAAGAAGGATGATGTACGGGATTGGACCGATCCCATCGGCGAGGTGTGCAGGGAACTTGATCTTGCCCGTCCCGTTATTTTAAAAAAACACCTCGACGAAATCGATCGCTTTTCAAATACGGCTTTTAAGCAGCAGGATTTTATGGAGCCGCTCGGTTTTGACAAACTCGAGATTGAAATTTTTTAAAACGATTCTTTGGCTGATTTCATTTGCGAAATTCCATGAATAGTTTTGTTCATTGTGCAGACACTATCGGTAAAACGTTCGATATGCTCAGCCCGCAAAGAGCTTGTGCGGATGCGGACGGACAAAAAAAGGAGTTGAACAAATGGATACACTGTCTTTGATACTCATTATCATCGGAGCACTCAACTGGGGTCTTGTCGGTATTTTCCAATTCGACCTGGTTGCAGCAATTTTCGGCGGCATGAGCGGAGCTGTTTCAAGGGTTATCTATACAATTGTCGGTCTTGCCGGCATATGGGGAATAACCATGCTCTTCAGACGCAGGAACAAGGCATCGTTCATGGCGGACAGTCACGATGGTGATTGACGATGCGGATAATCCCGCCTCGGCTTACCTCCTGAATTTTTTCGTCGTACAGAATTCGCTGTACGGCGATTTTTTTCAGCTTGGTACGGAAAAATTATATTTTCGCTTTATCATTGAAGTCATGGATGAATTGATGTATAATCCTGATGAGAAAATTTCCAAACCAAATGGAGGTTAAAATGATTCAGTTTGATTTGATTCGTGCTCATGATCCGGAGCTTTGTGAGTACATGGAAGAGGAACTTGCCCGTCAACGCAGTCACCTCGAGCTTATTGCGTCCGAAAACTTCGTAAGCGAAACCGTTATGGCTGCAATGGGCAGTCACTTGACTAATAAGTATGCCGAAGGTTATCCCGGAAAGCGTTATTACGGCGGCTGCGAATGCGTTGACAAGGTTGAAGACCTTGCACGCGACAGGGTTAAAAAGCTTTTCGGTGCAGAGCATGCAAACGTTCAGCCCCATTCCGGTGCACAGGCAAACCTCTCTGTTTATTTCGCACTGCTTAACCCGGGCGACACGATTCTCGGTATGAACCTCTCCCACGGCGGACACCTCACACATGGCAGCCCCGTAAACATGAGTGGTAAGTACTTCAATGTCGTTCCCTATGGCGTCAGCGAAAAAGACGAACAGATTGATTACGAAGAACTCCGCAGGATCGCAATTGAAAACAAGCCCAAGCTCATTGTCGCAGGTGCAAGTGCATATCCCCGTGCAATAAGGTTCGACCTCATCGCTGATATAGCAAAGGAAGTCGGTGCGATTTTCATGGTCGATATGGCTCATATTGCAGGTTTGGTCGCAGCAGGTCTGCACATGAATCCCGTTCAGTATGCCGATGTTGTCACCAGCACGACTCATAAGACTCTCAGGGGTCCCAGGGGAGGCATCATTCTCTGCAAAGAAGAATATGCAAAGGCTATTGACAAGGGTATTTTCCCCGGAACTCAGGGCGGTCCCCTCATGCATACCATTGCAGCAAAAGCTGCTTGCTTCAATGAAGCACTTCAGCCCGAATTTAAGACTTATCAGCAGCAGGTTGTCAAGAATGCAGCTGTTCTTGCTCAGGAGCTTCAGAATGCAGGCCTCAGGATTGTTTCCGGTGGTACGGACAATCACCTTATGCTCGTTGACCTTACTGCAAGCGGAAGAACCGGTAAAGAAGTTGAGCATCTCCTCGATGCTGCAAACATCACCGTCAACAAGAACACGATCCCCTTCGAGACGAGAAGTCCCTTCATTACCAGCGGTATCAGAATCGGCACTCCCGCTCTGACCACCAGAGGCTTTGTCGAAGAGGATATGAAGGTGATTGCAGGTCTTATTGCAAAGATCGTATTTGAAGGCGAAGAGGCTATTGACTATGTCAAGTCAGAAGTTGCAAAGCTCACCGAAAAGTATCCCCTCTATCCGGAAGACTGATTTATTTGATTGATTTTTGCGGTGCCGTAAGGTGCCGCTTTTTTGTGCTAATATATCTGCCGGATTCGGTTCAGGAATTGAAAAAAAGCTGCCTTTATGATAGAATACCCTCGGAGAAGAAGAGATTCTTGTACATAAGACGGTGAAAGAGAAACGGAGAATTTATGAAAAGAATACTTGCATGGATTTGCATTGCTCTTACATTTGCTGCATTTTTAGCAATGTGTTTGGTTCTGAAGCTTAAGATTCCCATTTTAATACCCATTTGCATGTTTGCTGCCGCTTTCGTCTTGCTTGCGATTGTGAAGCGTTTGCCGAATGATGCGACGGGCAATAAGAAGACAGTGGTGAACGATACTGCGTTCTACGATGATTCAGGGAAATAAGGCAGGGATGAGCTGTGAAAAAGAATGATGAGAAAAATAAGCCCTCAATGCTGAAAAGGTTTGTTCACTATTACAAGCCCCATATCGGCATGTTCCTTCTGGACATGGCGTGTGCCCTGTTCATTTCCGCCGTCGATATTGTGTACCCACTGCTCTCAAGAACAGCTCTTTACGATTATTTGCAGCCTGAAGCCCCAAAGTATCGGGCGTTCTTTATCCTGATAGCAATATGCGTGCTGCTCTACATCTTGAGGACTGCTGCAACTTATATCGTTACCTTCTTTGGTCACAGACTCGGCGTCAAGATCGAAGCAGATATGAGGAGGGATGCCTTTTCACACCTGCAAAAGCTTGGCTTCAGCTTCTATGATAAGTCTCGGACAGGCAAACTTCTTTCCAGATGCACTAACGATTTGTTTGATGTTACTGAGCTCGCTCACCATGGTCCGGAAGATGTGTTCATCTCTGTCGTGACCTTTATCGGTTCGTTCACTGCAATGCTCTTTATCGAATGGAGGCTTGCTCTCGTGCTGATAGCTCTCGTTCCGCTCATGCTCTTTTTCGTTATGAAGCTTCGCAGGCATATGAATAAAACTTCACGCCAAGTGAAGGAGGGCATGGCAATCGTCAATGCCGATATCGAATCGTCAATCAGCGGAGCGAGGGTTGCAAAGGCATTCACGAACGAAAGGTACGAAATCGAAAAGTTCGAGCACGGAAACAAAATATTCGTGGATTCAAAGTCTGCATACTATAAAACGATGGGTGCGTTCAACTCCGGCATGGAGTTTTTTACAAGCATCCTCAATGTTGTCGTTCTCGGATTGAGCGGTTTTCTTATTATGCAGGGCAGGATGGATCTTACGACACTCATCATTTTCCTTATGTATGTTTCGTCCTTCGTTACCCCGATAAGAAAGCTTTCCGCATTTGCCGAGCAGTACGCAATGGGTATGGCGGGCTTCAAAAGGTTCACCGAATTGCTTGATACCGAGCCTGACATAAAAGATAAAGTGGGTGCTGTCGAACTTAAAAACGCAAAGGGCGACATCGTGTTTGACCATGTGACCTTCTCCTATGGAGAGGAAAAAACGAATGTCCTTGAGAACATTTGTCTCAGCATTAAGCACGGCACAACACTTGCTCTCGTAGGTCCGTCGGGCGGCGGTAAGACGACGCTCTGCCACCTGATCCCCAGATTCTACGATGTAACTTCCGGCGGGATTTACGTTGACGGAAGGGAAATACACGATATTACCCTTGAATCACTGAGGAAAAATATCGGCATTGTCCAGCAGGATGTTTTCCTGTTTGCAGCCAGCATAAAGGATAACATACGGTATGGCAAAATCGATGCGACGGATGAGGAAATTGTCAATGCAGCTATTGCGGCAGAAATTCACGACGACATAATGAATATGCCCAATGGCTACGATACTATCGTCGGCGAGAGGGGAATAACCCTTTCGGGCGGTCAGAAGCAGAGGGTTTCGATTGCCAGAATTTTCCTCAAAAATCCGCCGATCCTCATTCTCGATGAAGCGACGAGTGCTCTCGACTCGGCAACCGAAGCAAGGATAACCGAGGCCTTTGACAGGCTCAGCCGGGGAAGGACGACGCTCGTAATTGCCCACAGGCTTTCAACTATTCGCAACGCCGATGAAATTGTCGTCATTGGAGAGCATGGGATAGTCGAATCCGGAACTCATGATGAATTGATGAAGCACGACGGCGAATACAAAAAGCTCAACGATGCTCAGAACAAGTTCTATCGATGAAAGGAGTTTGACATGAAGGTAAGTAAAAGCATTCACACTATAAACGAGGCGTACAGATCCGTTCATGAACGGACGGAAAAGCTGACCACTATGCTTGCAAAACTGGATCTCCCCGTTGAATGGAGGTATCGGAGCCAGCACTATATTATGGTCGGGGATGAACCTATGTTTGAATACTATCCGATACCGGTTATAACTGTCGGGAAGGTCTGCGATATCGGAATAGACTTCATGCGTGTCTTTGTAGAAGGAAAATTGTCAACGGATGATGTTTACTCAATCAATTTTGCAGAACTTCAAAAATACGATAATTTCGGTATCTCCAGTGAGGGTGATCTCTCAGAAAATCTTTGCTTTGAAGGCATGACGAATGAGGAATTTGCAAAAATCACAAACGAACTCTCGGATGATGAACTGCTGATAAGCGTTTCATTGCAGGGCGAGCCCACGCCGGAGGAAATTCTTAAGGCCGTCAAGCTGTTGGAGGGTATGGGCACACATTCCGATTCACCCGATGACATGAGCGAAAGGGTTGAAACGGAAATTGTCGATGAAAACGCCCCGGCGTTCGTCATAGCAAATGAATTGATGAAGAATTAACAGGAGGATAACAGTATGGAATTTATTCTTGATGAATTAAAAACTTTAATGTCGATTGACAGTCCCAGCGGTTTTACCCGCCGTGCTGCCGAATACACTATGGGAGAGCTTTCAAAGCTCGGTTACGAGCCGCAAATGACTAAAAAAGGCTGCGTTCTCTGCTGCCTCGGCGGTGAGGGCGACCCGGTTGTTTTTTCCGCACATCTTGATACACTCGGCGGTATGGTAGCTTCCGTAAAGGGCAACGGCCGACTTAAACTTACGAGAATCGGCGGTATGAACCCCAACAATGCCGAATGTGAAAATGCAAGAGTTTATACACGCGACGGCAAGGTCTATGAGGGCTGCTTCCAGATGAATAACCCGTCTATTCACGTAAACGGTGAATACAGTACGCAGGAGCGTAATTGGGATGGCATGGAACTCGTTCTTGATGAAAAAGCATCCTCAGCCGATGACACAAAGAAGCTCGGTATTGCTACGGGCGACTATGTTTGCTTCGATCCCAGGACAGTCATAACAAAGTCCGGCTATATTAAGAGCCGTTTCCTCGACGACAAACTCAGCGTTGCAATTCTTTTAGGTCTTGCAAAGCAGATCCGCGATGAAAAACTTGAGCTCAGCCGTAAGGTTTATGTCTACATAACGGTCTATGAGGAAGTCGGTCACGGCTGTTCAAGCGGAATTCCGGCCGATGCGAACGAGATAATAAGCGTCGATATGGGTTGCGTCGGCGATGGTCTTGAATGCACTGAGCGTCAGGTTTCAATCTGCGTGAAGGATTCACATGGTCCGTACAACTACGAAGTGACCAATAGGCTTGTTGAGCTTGCAAAGAAGCATGAAATTGATTATGCACTTGACGTCTATCCCTTCTATGGTTCTGATGCCGATGCAGCTCTCGATGCCGGTTATGATCTGCGTCACGGTCTTATCGGTGCGGGTGTCTATGCTTCACATGGATATGAACGTTCCCATGTTGATGGTGTTTCAAACACGATGCGGCTCGTTAAAGCATACATTACTGATAAATAAGCTGGATGAGATGTTTTCGGTCGGGTTCGGCAGCAGTCGAACCCGATTATTTTACACAGAATCTGTTAAATTGTGGCAAAAGTATTAACAGAATTGATGCCATATGCTTAATGTTTGACATGGGTGCAGAACCGGTGTAAAATCACAGTAATTTCTCATGGAGATGCTTTGAAAGGAGTTCTTTGTGGAAAAAGTAAAGTATTATAACAGAAAATCGCTTCCTCTTGAGATGCACAAGGTCTGCATCGTTCAGAAGACTGCTATTCTCCCCGTTGAGGACAGGGTAAGGGCAATTCGCCGCTCCGGCTTCAACTCCTATCGTCTCGATTCCGAGGATTGTTACCTCGACATGCTCACCGACAGCGGCGTAAATGCAATGACAAACGAACAGCTGGGTGCCATGATGGTCGGCGACGATGCCTACGCAGGCAGTGCAACCTACAAGAGACTTTGCAAAAAGATCAAAGAGATCTTTAATAAGGATTTCTTCCTCCCCGTGCATCAGGGCAGAGCATGTGAGCATATGCTTGCTCTGGCTTTTGTTCAGCCCAAGCCCGGCAGTGTTGTTCCGATGAATTTCCAGTTCGGCACATCAATCGGCAAGATAAAGTATTGTGGAGGCGACTATATTATCTGTATTCAGGAAGACGGTCTCCAAAAGCAGAGCTCAAATCCATTTAAGGGTGATTTTGATCTCGAAAAGCTCGAACGTGTCCTGGAGGAGCAGGGTGATAATGTTGCATTCGTCCGCATTGAAGCGGGAACAAACCTCATCGGTGGTCAACCTATCTCGCTGGACAATATGATTGCAGCTGCTGAGCTGTGCAGGAAGTACGGCGTCCGCTCGATTCTCGATGCAAGCCTGCTTCAGGACAACTTGCATTTTATCAAAGAACGTGAACCGGCCTATGAAGGCAAAAGCATTCGGGAAATTGTCCGAGCTTTATCCGATGCGATGGACATCATCTATTTCTCTGCGAGAAAGCTTGGCTTCGGCAGGGGCGGTGCGATTATTCTGAATGATGAAAAGGATTTTGAATACATCAAGACATTTGTTTCGAGCTTTGAAGGCTTCCCCACTTTCGGCGGAATGAGCGTCAAAGAAATGGAAGCAATTCGTGTTGGTCTTGATGATACAATGGATGAAAATACGATTTCGCAGGGACCGCAGTTCATTGAATATCTCTGCAATGAGCTTGAGGATGCGGGCATTCCCGTTGTTACTCCTCCGGGGGGTTTGGGATGCCATCTTGATGCAATGAAATTCGTTCCCCATATCCCGCGCAGCGAATATCCGGCCGGTGCCTTGAGTGCCGCCGTCTACATTGCCTCCGGTGCAAGGGGAATGGAACGCGGTGCGATCGACGAGCCGTGGGAAGATGCGGATGTCGAACCCTATGGTGCAATGGAGCTTGTCAGGCTCGCAGTGCCGAGACGTGTTTATACCGTATCTCAGATGAACTACCTTATTGACAGAATCTGCTGGCTGTACGATAACCGTGAGCTTATCGGCGGTCTGAGATTTGAAACGGAGGGTCCGCACAATTTTTATGACGCCCTCAATTCCATCGGTGATTGGCCCGAAAGGCTTGCGGCAAAGTTCCGCGAAGACTTCGGCGAATCACTCTGATATTGCCAGTTTCTCATAACTTTCCTTTCGGATGCAGGGAGCCTCATTGCAAGGCTCCTTACATCTTTTTTTGATGTCTTTTGAAAAAATAGTAAGAGAATGAAGAATAAGTCTGAAAACCGCTTGACAAATAATTAATAAAGACATACAATGCAGATATATCGGAAACGGTGAATACACATTAAAGGAGATGTCAATGAAAAAAACAACCAAACTCATGGCAATCATCTTTGCCATATGCTTCGCTGCCACATCAATGGGATGTGCTCTTGTGAGCAAGGATTCCGGAACTCCGTATGCTTATGAGATCTACACGGATGATGACATGCCGCTTTTTGTCCAAGCGGACGGCACTCGCATCGAGGGCGGCAATTACTCAAATCCGTCTGCTCCCAAAGAACGCGAGGTAAGCATTTTCGGTGAAACATATTTGCTCAAATATACCGGGTCAGACAGACATTTCTTCAAGGATGTTGACTGCTATGCAACTGAAGATGAAGTACTCCGGGCCGAGTATTTTGCAGGTACTGACAAAATATGGCACATCTACCTCTGTCCGAAGCAGCCTGTAAAGGACGATAAAATGGATTCGGAGGAAGAGTACAAACGTTTCATTATGAACTTTGTAAACGAATTTGTGCAGGAAGACTTCGAAAAGTACACCTACAAATGCACCTCTACTTGTGAACTCATGGGTGGGCTTGACGGGAGCGAAACGATCGATGGCTTTGTTCCGAAAAACGGTGACAGAAACGTCATGAGCTATGAGCTTACTTTCGGCACTTCTATTGGCGGCGTTGGTGCCGGTGGTGATACAGCATTTTTCAAAAAACACAGTAATATCAATGGTTTTAGGACACCCGAACAGCGAAATTACTTGTATTCCGCCCTCTTGAAACAGTCAATTTCAGCAGCTATTGCTCGGTTCATCTCCCGGTAAGGAGACGACATCCTTGCAATAATCAGTACATAGCGCGTCTGTTTACCCAAAGTGGCGCTTGGGTCGGCAGGCGCGCTGTTTTTATGCCCAGATGCGGGCGAAGGAGGTGTTATTGTGAA
>CAKTYT010000013.1 GCA_934633695.1 uncultured Clostridia bacterium
GAGGATAGGCAGCTGCCGGATTCCAAAAAAGCAGTCACACTCGTGGCTGCTTTTTCTTGTACCTTAATTCTCCCTAAAAAATCCTCCTGCTGCCTCGGTTTAGAATGGAGAAAAGCATGCAATGCACGGCGGTAACCAATTCTCATTACCTGCCAATTGTGGAACACACTTGACAAGCAGTGGAAAGTATTTATACTTTGTTGAGGAAACGCCCAAAACTCCGGAACGATTTTGGGAAAATTGGCTGTGCTCCTGATGAGCTGAGCATTACTCTATTTTTAAAAATTAGCCAAGGATTTTTCGGTTCATGCAGTTCAGTAACGCCCGGTTTTGACTTATATCCGTCGCTTGCCATTTAGCGAAGAAAAGCACGCATATTCTATGTAACAAGCTGTGCCGACATCGCCTCTATCAAGCCGAGTTCTTTTTCACTTACAAAGAATTTGACAGGTATCCGGTCGCTTACGATTCCTGTCGTCGGGCATAAGTGCTATTCCATCCCTGTTAATTCATCTCTTATCAGTAGTAAAATGCTTTACTGTGGCTGTTGGAGTCTTCAATTCGGTTCTAAAAAATTCTGGATACATCTTATTGTCATCATCGAGCGCAATCCAAACCAAGTGTTCTTTGCTGTTATCTTCCGTGGAGCTTTCGCTGATCGGTACAAAAGTATCAGGCACTTTCATATAGAAGAAAAATGAAATCTCATAAATCAGCTTGTTCAGGTTGTAGGGTGCATCGCCATAGAAATAGTTTTCATGTACAAAGCCGAGACGGTCAATCTCCATCTTAACACCTGTTTCCTCAAACACTTCACGAATAACAGCCTCTTCCGCTGTTTCGCCGAATTTTATCCTGCCGCCAACGGAGTAGAGATAGTTTACCCTGTCATTGCCAACCATCAGAAGCTTTCCATCCTTCATGATAATTGCACCGACACGAATATTCAAAATCCCGTCGTCACAGACGACGCACATATCTTTGTTCATGGTTTTTTCTCCAGTTTATTCAGTAGGTTCGCTGCATCTGCGTATTATTTCTTCAACCTAAAAGTCAGTCCATCATATTGCTGCCCGTCAATCTCTCGTGTGCCTACGTTACGATTGCACTCAATAAATCCAAGATTCTCGGCACAATGAATCATACGAACATTGCCTGACCAAGTTTGCGTGTAAATTTCACTCTCACCGCTTTTTAAATGGTAATTTATAAAGGCAAGCAGAGCGTTTGTGCCGATTCCATTGCCCCACAAATTAGGTTCGCAAATATCAATACCGACAGCCAAACGGGCAGTCTGTCCATTCTCGACTTTTCTAATCCATTCGTAGTTTTCGTCAACGTTGTAAGCACTTACCCAGCCTATATGTCTGCCGTTCCATTCAATTTCCAGCTTATAACGACGGAGATCATCGGAACGTTTTTTCCTGGATTCATAGTATTCTGTCCAGCTTCTGCGTTCACTCTCTTCGTCAGTATCTTCTTTTTCCCAAGGAGCATCCCAGTTTTCCCATTCACGCTCCACAGTGAACCAACGTACATAGTCTTCAATGTCGGACTCTATCATATCCCGAAGAACGATGTTTTTAAATTTAATCCTCATAATTAGCTCCTTTCAGTCTGATCCAAAGATTTGAATTCAGTAACTGCTTTCAGATTCGCCTCTGAGTCACTATTCAAAACGAGGTCGACACACGGCGAATTTCGCCACACCTTTTTTTATTTTGTTTTGAGAAGACCGTTTACAACAGCATAGACAATATTGAGCTGCTCCTCATCCAATTTTTCGATCAGAGAGAAGATTTTTTTGCTTCCAACCGGGCTGCAAACCGATTCATCAAAAAAATCTTTTGGAGTTACCCCTAAGTAGTCACAGATATAGAAAAAATTTTGCATCGATGGGAAAGCTTGACGGTTTTCAATTCTATTTATGTAACTGGCATTCTGACCGAGTGCAAGACTCATCTCTCGTGCGGATACGTCAGCCTGCATTCTCAATTCAGCAAGCCTGTTGGGGAAAAATTCATCGTAATTCATCCTATCACCTGCCTCGGGTTCATTATAAGACATAGAATGTTCAATGCTGTCGCATTCATTCTCGTTTTTTTAATGAAATGGGATAAATAATGTTTTTTTAGCTGCATGGAAAACAATTGAGAAACCACTTGGTAAAGATATATTTGTGATAATACTTGACACAAGACATGAAATGACCTATAATTGACCAAGAAGGATATTAAAAACGTTACAATTGGCTTTGGGCTTGTAGTTGTGCGGGACAAATTAGAGCTCATGATGATTGATTGAACGAAAACCGATATCCGAAAAGAAAGGGCGAAGAATGAATAAAACATTGAAACTCACATTGACCATTGCATTGGCAGCAGTTTTTGCACTTGCATCATTCGGGTGTTCATCCGGTACCAACACTGCTCCGAAAGTGACAGCTGCACCAAAGGCGGACGGGACGACACCGTCACCGGAACCGAAAATGAATTTTTCAATTGGAGAAATGGCACTTATTGATGAGACATTCGAGGCAGTCGTTACGTCAATTGAGGTAAAACAGGGGATAGGCGAAAACGAATTTCTCGGCTATATGTTCAAGGCGGGAGAAGGACAGAAATACTTTGTTGTTAACATGAAGGTTAAAAACGTCGGAAAGGAAGCAAGAACTTTTCTGTCTGACTACTCACTGCTGGGAGAAACGACCGTTAAACTGAAATATGGGGACTATACGTTCGATGCGGAAACCCTGTACGGTATAGATGGTGATTTTCATCAGGAGGAGCTTCAGCCGCTTCAAACAATGAATGGTTTCATAGCGTTTTCAATACCGCAGGAAGTTGTCGATGAGTACGAGAGTGGAGCAGTCCTCAAGATGATAATCAGCGGCAAGCATGTACGTGCTGTTTTTGAATTTGCAGGCGGCGGAGAAAATTAAATCACTCCATCAACTTATTATCATCCATGAGAGTCACACGGCAGTGGCTCTCTTTTTGTGAACAGCGGCATTGGAAGAATAGACCAGGTCGCTTCAAGATCGGAAGAAAAAGACCAAGCAGAGCAACCGGTTCCGAAACGATCGCTCTGCTTGGAGAAGGAAGAAATGCGAACACGCAATGAAGATCAAGAGTTTTCTATTTGTTTTACGAAGTCGGCAAGCAGAGCACGGGCTTCATCAACTGAAAAACCAAAGACACGTATGACAAAACAACGATCTTGACTGACCTGCCAATAAAAGACGCATCCGTCGCGACTGGTAAATTCTCCAAGTTGGCCGGGAAGGAGCTTATAAGGTGCCGTCGTAATGATTGAACATTCATAATACTTTGAATCTCCGTTAGAATCACTGCCGGCAGCGATAGATTTATTCAAATTATCGTCAATATGGCGGACCATGTATTGGGGAAGCTCATCGGGAAGAAACTCAGAAGCTTCGACCGAGTCGGAATCATCAACCGTACCGACATAACTGCAACGGGTGTAGCTTGAGGGGATGGAACTTGAAAAAGGTTCAGGTGTACCCGGCTCTGTGTGCGATGCAGAGGGGGTGGTTTTGGGGGACGGTGAGTTGAGAAGCGTTGCGTCGTTCTTATGCATAAGTTTCTTCGTAATCCCGACCGCACCAAAGCATAGCATAAAGCAGGCGGCAAAAGCGACGGCATAACGCCAAATTCTGCGTGTGCGTTTCTTTTTCGGATTCTGACTGCGAAGTACACGCTGCTTTATTGCATCAAAATCAATCTGTTCAGTTTCGGCACTGGCTATTTGCCTCAAAAGCGAATCGACAGCAGCAAGGTCATCCGAAGCAATCGGTTCAAGATCAGCAGGGAATTTAATAATATTAAATTTATTTTTACCGTTATCAGACATCTGAAACAACCTCGTTCTCCAACGTTTTGGCAAGTAAAGCTCTTGCACGCACCAATCTTGATTTAATCGTACCCTCGCTTATGCCTGTGCTTTTTGAAATTTCCTGGACGGTCATCTCTGAAAAATAATGCAGAATAATGACCTGACGGTATATCTCACTCAACTCGTTTATGGCACGCCTTACGGAATTGCCGCAGTGTTTGTCGACTATAGTTTCCTCGGGGGACGATGAAGCATCGGGAATTTCTTCGCTCAAGGGCGCATCATTTAATTGTTCTTTTGAACCTTTTCTCGCGATATCGAGAGCGAGATTCGTTGCAACACGATAGAGCCAGACTTTGAGCTGAGGTTCTTCAAACGAGCTGAGCTTCTTTCCGTTTGCGAGAACCTTTTCAAACACGGATTGAGTTATATCCTCCGCAGTTTCCCGGTGAGGAATGACCTTGTAAGCCGCCCAATAGACTAAGCGTGAATAGGCGGTGTAGATTTTATCGAAGCTGAGCTGTACCAATCTCTTCTCTCCTTAAGTATAACGATTGAAAGCGTATTTCGGTTGCATGGAAATCAATTTTTCGAGAAAAATTTCGAGGCAGATCACCGAGACGAAGATTCCTGCAAGTACATGAGAAACCCCTCCATGCCGTCAGTTGTACTGACTTTGATTTTCTGTGCATGCATACTGTCCATTGCAAATGCGAGTATAACAGCGCCGTACAAGATAACATCATGACGGCGGCGAAGAAGGGAAATGTCTTTACGCTTCTGTCCGAGACGGTGCAGAAGATTGATCAAATCCTCAATATCCTGTCTCGTCAGGATGAAACCGTTGACCGCAGAATCACGAAATTCCCCAAGCTGAAGCTTTAAAGCGGCAAGGGTCGTTATTGTGCCGCCGATTCCGGATATCTCATTAAAATACTCATTGCATTGGGGCAAAAGCTCATGCAGGACTGAGGTGAGAACATGACGCTGAATTTGCCAATCATCATCACAATCCCTGAGTGCCGTTGCCGAAAGCACCGTATCCATTGCCCTCACACAACCCATGGGAAAGCTTTTTGCGAAATTGTCTGAGACAATTTGAAAGGAAGCACCGCCGATATCCAGCATGCAGCCTCCGTTTCCGACAGCAGCACGGTAGGCATATGCGGCTTCCTGTTCACCTGTCAACACGGAGGGAGTTATTCCGCAACGCATATAAAGTTCATGCAGAAAGTTGTTGCGATTGGCTGCATCTCTTACGGCACTGGTTGCGTATGCTGCGGGAATGAAACCCTTGTGGCGGGCATTGCTTGCCAAAGCGGAAATAACGGAGATGCTTTTGTCCATATTCTCCCTTTGCAGGCATCCGGTTTGTGCAAGCCCATTGCCGAGACGAGTTGTGTAGGATTGTTTCTTTTTGCTCCCCTGCTCCATATAGCGGATGGAATTCGAGCCTATGTCAATTATAGCGTACATTTATTCATCTCCCGGAACGGTTGTCTGTGAAGGTTCGGTTGTCGGTCCTTCTGTCGTTTGTTCGGACGGTACTGAACTCGGATCGGGTGTGTCGGTGGGAGCGGCAGTGACGAGCGGAAGAACCGGAGTCGGGACAGGTCCGTCGGGATTGTCCACATCAATGCGAATATCTCCTTCAAACATGTAGCCGAGGTATTCCCTTGCATAGCGGATCAAAAATTCCTCGCTTTCGGTGTACTCAACCATTCCTTCAAGCGTTTCGCGGCGGTTTTCAAGTTCGTGGAGTTTTTGCTTGAGTGCTTCGGTTTCTTCATCGATCTCTTTTGCCCGACGAATTCGTGCTCTGTATGCAGCAATTGCGGAAAGAAAGGCAGCGATGAACAAAACAAGTATCCCGCTGAACAGTGCAAGACGAAATACAAAACGCTTGTCCTTTGTACCGGTGGGTTTCTTTTCGGAGACTTGTTTATCAGGCATGGGGGTGTCACTCGCTTTCAATTTTTTTCGGCAATAGATGAGCACTGAGAGCTCGTCTATATTATGCAACAAAAAACGGCATTATTCAAGGCTTTTTTGTGAATAATTTGACTGCGGCAAATAAAAATGCCGTTTCATGTGAAACGGCAGAGGAAGGAGAAGACTGATAAAGAATCAGATAATTATTTTATTTCACCGTTAGTTGTGTTGACAAGGGCATTGCCAATGTAAACTTCAACAGGGTTTTCGGCATTGAAGGTTATTCTGTCGAGGCTGATTGCCGCAAAAGCACTTGTCATGACGGCAGTGCCGACGTCTCCGCTGCTGTGAACGCTGAAATAAAGCTTAGTGATGCCGTTGTCGGTCTTTGCAGTATCGAACACCAATTCGTTGGAGCCTGTGCCAAAGGGAACGTTCAAGGTTACGACGAAATAATTTTCAAAATGCTCGTCCGTCAATAATTCGGAAAAATCATTCAAAAATTCGTTGGAACCCAAAAAACCGAAAATTGGATTTATGACACCGCTGAAATCGTCCGTATTGGTGCAGACATGGTAGACGGGGGAACGGAGATTCGATTGAAATCCCAAGTTAAAAATGGTCTTTTTGCAGACCGGGATGCCGTTCTCATTGAGCCTTTTTGTGAGGTCAACGAGAAGTATGGGGGTAAGAGTGCCGAGGGGCTGCTTTGTTGGTGCGGGAACAAGGGAAGCCGATGGACTCAGTTTGCCGTCATCTACGGAGATTTTGTCGGGATTATTGCAGGCGGTAAATGGTGCAGCTACAGCCGCAAGAACCGTGAACATTGCAAGAAACAGAGAAATTTTTTTCATGCTTTCACACTGCCTTTCTGTGTTTTGTTTCTGTCTAAATAACGGACGAAGGGAAGAATCGGTTGACTCTTAATGGAAAATTAATGTTTTTTTGTGCCAATAGGGGCGTCACTGAGGAAAAGTTCCCTTTGCAAATCGATGAAAATACGGAATTGTTCCCGGTTGAGTGAATAATAAAGTCGATTGCCGTCGGAAGAGACGTTTATAAGCCCGAATCCTGCGAGCGTAGCGAGGTGCTGGGATATGGTTCCGGGGGACAGTCCGAGGAGCTTTGAAAGTTCGCGGCCGTATGCCGGACCTTTTGAAAGCCGATTGACAATTAAAAACCTGCTTTGATTCCCGAGAGTGTTCATTATCGAGTAAAGCCTGCTGTTTTCACCCTCGCTGAAAATGGTATTGTTTTCGTCGAATTTGCGAAGCACACCCATGAAGATGACAGCTTCATCAAAGCCACCGTCAACAAAGGAAATCGTGCTTTGTTGACAGCAGATGAAGGAGGGATAGACCTCGACTTTTGCTGGCACTTTGACCTGGTCGTGATAAATATCGGCGTATGCAACGGCCGAATCCATGCTGTCGTAATCTTTTCGGTATAGCTCCATCAGCGGCTCAAGCAGGTTCCTGCAATTATTAAATTCATTCACCAATGGTGTAATAGCCGCTTCGAAAATATCAATGTATTTGTCAACATTGATGAGAAGCTCGTACATGGCAAGCTTATCTTCTGCGAAATATGAAACGGAATCCATGCTGCTTATCAGCTTCATTGCTTCCTGTACCGAAAGATATTCGCCATTGGGAAATTTGCTGTCAAGAAGTCTCTCAGCAACACTGGTTGGGACAAGCTGTGACTGAGAACGCATGGTGCGGAAAAATTCCTCAGTTGATGCTGCAGTGTACTCCTTGAGTCTTCGGACGAGCATATCGCATGCACAGAGAAACACCCCGCCCCCGCTTCCTTGAAGCTGATTCTTAAGTGACCCGAACAACATGTTCAGCTGATTCTCGGGTACGGCTATCTTTGAAGACAGCCGATGTTCGACTTCGGTCAATGCTTCGCAAAACTTATCGGACAGCACGGTTTTTTCCGCAGGACGGACCACACGATCAAAATACTTCTTAACCGTCATTCCAGACTGTTTATTGACAAGAAAGTTCCGAACTTCAAATATCGGAAGAAAACAATAATTAATCAAAAAATTCCCTCTCAACCAGTTTAAAGATTCCAACACCATTCTAACAGAATTTTTTGAAAATAGCTATTGACAAATTCAAATGGAACTGCTATATTTTTACTAAGCCAAACGAATGTTCTGCAACGACTGAACGATGCGGAATTTTGTTTGAGAAAACGGAGGTATGAAAATGAAACGAACTATCTCAATTATTTTGTCTGCTGCAATGCTGATATGCCTTGCTGCGGCAGCACTGCCCATGGGTGTTTTTGCATGGACGGCAAAGCATGAACCCGTGAAGACGCCGGCAGGGTACAACGATCACGAGTACCAACTGCTTGTCGAGCTTTTTGAGTACACCGATGCAGAGGGCGTATCAAACGGATACAAACTTAATCCCGATTATGACCCTGAAAACCCCGAAACATGGCAGGACCCGAATCCTGAAACATGGGTGACGAATGTCGCTTGGGCAGAGGTTGATGGTGAAAATCGCGTTGTCTACATTGATTTTACAGACAAGGGCATGGTCGGTCTTCTCGACTTGAACGGCTTTGAGTATATCAGTCTGATTGATGCTTCCGGCAACCATTTCTCCGGAATCGATGTATCTGATGTTAAGCTCAACTGTGAGAGAATCGACGTTTCCGGCAGCAAGATCGGCGGCATTGATACGAGCGACATTCCGGGTCTTGTCTCCCTCGTCGTTGAGGACTGCGGTTTGACCGAACTGGATGTTTCCAAGAATCCTGACCTTGCATATCTTTATTGCACCGACAATGAGCTTGAGTTCCTCGATGTTTCAAATAATCCGAGTCTTTGGTGGTTCTATTGCGGAGGCAATAAGCTGACCGAGCTTGATCTTACAAACAACCCTGCATTGGGACCGTTTGTATGTGACAATAACATGCTCACCTCACTTGATTTGAGCAACAACACTGCTCTGTGGAGCGTTGATTGCCACAATAACGAACTGACTGAGCTTATTCTTCCTGCGGAGGCAGTGGGCATGTTCGGCGGAATCAGCAGTATTGATTGCAGCAACAATCATCTCACGGAGCTCGACCTTCCGAACATGGAAGTACTTGAACTCCTCAACTGCACCGGCAATGAAATTGCCGAGCTTGACTTGTCAAGCTGCACTACCGTCACTGAGTTGTACTGTGCCGATAATCGTCTCACTGAGCTTGATGTCACCGGTTTGGATGCACTCAACATTCTCTGCTTCGGCGGAAACAGTATCACTGCGATTGACCTCAGCAGCAATACGAGCCTGTTTATACTTGACGGTGATTATATGAGTGAAATTGCACTGCATTCCGATGGCTACGAATGGGAAGAGAATCTGCATCTTTATCCTATTGACATTGCCCTTGATACTGACGGCAATGGAATGGTGAGGGCAGAGCTTGCGGCAGATGTTGACGAAGATTCCGTCTTCTTCCCCAAACCCTACATCAATGCTCGTGCAATAATCTCCGCTCGTGCGAATGAAGGATTTACCTTCGTTGGCTGGTTTGATGCGGAAGGCAATCTTGTCAGTGAAGAAGCCGAGCTTACCTACACTGAGGCAGGTCTGACGATTGACCTTACTGCAAAGTTTGAGGAAAATGCCGTTGAGCCTACCGAAGTTCCCGTTGAACCTACGGAAGAACCTGTTGAGCCCACCGAAGCTCCCGTTGAACCCACGGAAGTTCCCGTTGGTCCCACTCCGGAACCCACAACTCCTCCCACACCTTCCACCGGTGCATTCAGCATTGCAGGTATTGGCATAATGACAATTATTGCAGGTGCAGGCGTTGTGGCAGCAAGAAAGAGAAAGTAAATGAGAAATTAACGGGCGGGCCGGGGTGCCTGCCCGTTTTTGATTAAAAAACACTTACGGCAGTCAAAAGCGGATAATTGAGCCAATATATATCCGGATGTGTTCAATAGCCGCTTGACAAAAAGCTGAAAAAATGCCACAATCAGTGTATGAGTCATACAGCATAGAGGAGAGTGCGTATGATTGCAAAAAATACCCAACAGGAGGATTGTCCATGTTGTTTAAGACAATCGAAGAAGCCAGAGAGTTCATTGAAGATAATGGCATTGAAATGGTCGATTTTAAGATGACCGATATCGATGGCAGGTGGCGTCACATAACCATTCCCGCCGAGCGTTTTGATGAGAATACGATGAAGTACGGAATCGGTTTTGACGGTTCAAACTATGGTTATGCCCCTGTCGAGAACAGTGACATGGTATTTATCCCGGATTTGTCAACGGCGGCGGTTGATCCCTTTGCCGATGTCGCAACCCTGACCATGAGCGGCGATGCAATGATAATTGCACGTCCGGAAAATCACCCGTTTGACCAGTATCCACGCAATGTTATTAAACGTGCCGTCGAATACATGAAAGAAACCGGTATTGCAGATGAAATGATCATCGGACCGGAGTTCGAGTTCAATGTGTTTGATAACGTCCAATTTGAAAATAAACCCAACTCAATTCGATGCGAAATCGATACCGAAGAGGCAGAATGGAATACGGGAGACAGCGAAGATGGATTCCAGATACCCCATAAGGGCGGATACCATATCGGAGCTCCCCAGGACAGGTACTATAATCTTCGCAGTGAAATGTGTATGCTCATGCAGGATTGGGGTGTAAAGGTAAAGTATCATCATCACGAAGTCGGCGGCCCCGGTCAGCTTGAAATCGAAGTTGAGCTTGCAGACGTCGTTTCCATGGCGGATAATACCATGGTAACAAAGTATATAATCAAGAACGCCGCTGTTGATGCAGGCTGCACTGCAACCTTCATGCCCAAGCCCATTTTCGGAGAGGCAGGCAACGGTATGCATGTTCATATGCTCCTAACAAAGGATGGAAAGCCTCTGTTCTATGATGAAAACGGTTATGCTCAGCTTTCAGAGCTTGCACACAACTTTATGGGAGGCCTTTTAAAACACGCAAAGTCCCTTTGTGCAATAACCAACCCATCTACCAACAGCTTTAAGAGACTAGTTCCGGGATTTGAAGCCCCCGTCACTATCGGCTACGCAACGGCAAACAGATCCGCGGTTATCCGTATCCCCGCATACGCAAAGTCTCCAATGGCAAAGCGTTTTGAGCTTCGCAATCCTGATGGAACCTGCAACCCCTATTATGCTTATGCAGCAATCCTTATGGCAGGTCTTGACGGCGTTATCAACAAAATTGACCCGTCCGTTTGCGGTTGGGGTCCGTATGACTTCAACCTGTTCGATCTTCCCGAAGAGGAAAAAGCAAAGATCGACAGCCTTCCTAAGTCCCTTGATGAGGCACTTGATGCCCTTGAAGAGGATCATGAATACCTTACCCGCGGGGGTGTATTCCCGGAGAGGCTGATAAATATCTGGATCAAGCGTAAACGCAGTGAAGCCTCGAGTATCAATAAGATTCCGCATCCTGCCGAATTTGAAAGGTACTATGACCTTTAATCAATGACCGACGAGCTTACCGCTGCGTGAGCCGAGTAAAAAAATGAAGACAGACGCCCGGAGGTCGAACGACCGCCGGGCATTTTCGCGTCAGAAATAAAAAACAACGCAGAAGGCAGTCTCGAAGTACCCATGTGGTATTTGACCTTTACTTTAATTCACCGCTGTGGTAGAATACAGTGCGAGCGAACATATACGGAGGTTAGAATGACTGGAGAAAACGGAGCTGCCAAGCTTGAACGCATACCGACGAAGACAGACATAGTCGTAAAGTGGATGAAATTCGCTGTTGTGCTTGCATCGGTTGCTGCATATGGCATATATATATGGGGCAAAAAAATGAACCTCAATTTTGAAACTGTTTTTTTGCCTGCATTGACCTGGGCTTTCTTTTCGGCAGTTCTGATTGCAGCAATGCCGAAAATTATCAGAACCTTATGCGGACGTACAGAGTATCCCAGGCCGCTCGGCTGTGATTACAGTAAGAATTTCTGGCGTGTCGTTTTGATCGCTCTCGGGATAAGGGTTGTTTCGACGATCATCGGAATGATTGTGTTTAAACTTATTAATCCAACCTTCTCCGAAGATTTACTTTCCCTTTGGAGAACAGCGTGGATGAAGGAGAATAACGACGGTCAGCATTATCTGAATATTGCCGAAAACTGGTACGTGAATGAGGGTAATGACAAGTTGCTCATCGTCTTTTTTCCAATGTTCCCCGTTCTCATCAGGATTTTTAATTTCGTTATAGGCAATAGCTTTGTATCTGCTCAGGTGATCAACACCATCGCCGAGTGCCTTGCCTGCGGAATGCTGTTCAAAGTCTTTGCAGATTTTATGGATGAAAGACGTGCAAAGTTCGGTGCAATTATTGCCGTTCTGCTCCCGGGTGCAGTATTTATGAACTCCGCAATGACTGAGCCTTTGTTTATTCTGCTGTCTGCCTGCTGTCTTTACTTTGCGGGAAGAGAAAGATTTCTGCTTGCAGGACTGTTCGCCGCTCTTTCGGGCTTCACCCGTTCGGTAGGCATCCTGCTCGTTATACCAATTGCAATGGAAGGCATCAGAGCCATAGTTTACGATCGAAAAAACGGCTACATAATTTGGAAGAGGATTCTTGTTGTTGCAGCGGCACTTGTGATTTCGACCCTCGGAACGCTGGCCTATCTCGGAATCAACTATCAGGTTTCGGGCAACCCGCTTATTTTCACTGTTTATCAGAAAATGAACTGGAGTCAAGGGATTGGATTGTTCTATGATACTCCGAGATACATGTTTGTTCAGCTCAACAGCTGGATCGTTCAGAAGAACTGGGTGGGCGTGGCAGCACTTTGGCTTCCGAGTCTGCTGGTTATTTTCGGTTCACTCGCACTGTATTTTAAAGAAGCAAAGCGTATGCCTGCTTCCCACACTGCGTATTTCCTTTCATACTATGTGATTACGATCGGGTGTACATGGCTCCTATCAGCTGTAAGGTACATGGCGGCAGCAATTCCACTCATCGGCGTGATCGGACTCAGCTGCAAAACAAAGGCAAAAACGATAATTATCTACGCTGCGGCAGTGCTTGTTTATCTGCTGTGGATCGGTTTCTATATGGCAAGGACACAGCTCTATTGAAAAACATCAACTTTGGTTGATAATTTTCCCAAAATCACGGAAATGGGCTTGCAGTCCCGAGAAGACTGTGATATAATATAATTGCCTTAAGATTACAGGGCTAAAGTACACAGCACGATTGCGGCAGATGCCGTATTGTGTGCGAGTAGAGGGGCAATACTGATTGCATAGCATGAAGTTTGTTCTCAAATTGAAAGGAGCATTAGGTATGCAGGTTAAAATTATCGGCAAAAACATAGAGGTTTCAGATTATCTGAGAGACCTGACCAACAAAAAGCTGGCCAAACTTGAACGCTATTTCCCCGGCGATACCGAAGTTCAGGTAGCTTTGTCCGTTGAAAAGAATCGCCACATCGTAGAGGTTACAATTCTCTACAACGGCGGCATTATCCGCGGTGAGGAAGTGACTTCCGACATGTACGCAAGCATTGACAACGTAATTGTTAAACTTGAAAAGCAGATCAGACGTCACAGGACAAAGCTCGAAAAATCATTGCGTTATGATGAGACCGATGAGCAGTTTGATGAGGAATACGATGACGAGGAGGGCGAAGGTCCCCATATCGTCCGCGTCAAGAGGTTCAGTATGAAACCGATGAGCGTTGAGGAGGCTGCTTTGCAGATGGAACTGCTCGGTCACAGCTTCTTCGTATTTACCAATGATGAAACGAATGATATCAACGTTCTCTACGTTAGGAAAGATGGCAACTACGGCTTGATTGAAGCGGAGTGATTCGCATCGAATAACAAAATAACCTTCCTACTGAAAGTACTCCGAAGATGGTTTCGGGGTGCTTTCTTTAATCGAGCTTTTTCTCCGTAAAGGGAAAAATTTCCCGGGAAATAAAAAGCAGACGAACTATTTAAAATACAGTTCGTCTGCTTTTACTATGTTGTTATGCCGTAAGTCCCATTGCCATACGCATCAGCGTAAGGGCGTCAGTGACGTTCACGGCTCCGTCACCGTTTACATCGGCAGCAGCGAGTTGTTCGGGTGTAAGCTGAACGAGTCCGAGCGAATAACGCATTACGAGAAGTGCGTCGGCTGTTGTGATGCGGCCGTCACCGTCTACATCGCCGGTCATGAAACCGGGAGTCGGGGTCGGGTCAGGTGTGGGAGTCGGATCGGGAGTCGGGGTCGGGTCAGGTGTGGGAGTCGGATCGGGGGTCGGGGGAGGAGTCGGAGGCTCGGGAACGCCCGGCGTAGGTGCGGTTCCGCCTGACGAGGGGCTGATGACCATGACGCTGATCGTTCCTATGACGGTGCCGTCAACGCTGATGGTCAGAACGTAATTACCTTGTTCCATTGCAAGCGGACTGTTCCACTCCATACCGATCAAAGTGCTGCTCCAGTCAAGGGTTTGTTCCTGAGCGTTCAGTCCGCTCTTGTAGATTACTTCAGCAGCCGCAAGTATTTGGGCTTCAGTTATGCTTTCACCGTTATCAATGTTGATAACATAAGAAGTCGTGCCGTTGAGCCGTGCAAGTGCAGTTTCGGGCGAGTAAATATACACGTTGCCGTAGCTGGTTGAAAGACCGAAACTTGAACCGCTCGAGGTAAGGTAAAGCGTTCTTGAGCCGCCGGGACCTCCACCGGGGCCGCCGGGACCGCCGCCGGGACCTCCCATGCTGATGGATGTTGATATGGCTGCATAACTTCCGGAAGGGTTGATGCTCCATACGGGTGCGGAGGAAGGAGCCGTTGTCAATGACAGTGAATAAGTTTGATTCCAACCGCCGGATGAAGTGTAAGCGAGATAATAGTCAACACCGTCGACACTGCAATAAATATGACCGGCAGCATCACAGTACCATTCGGTATTCTCCGTGACGCCGGAAATGGTGTAGCCGTTTCCACTGGCAGCAATGGTGACTGCACTTCCGCTCAGGGTAGCCCCGCCGCTCAGTGCGTAGGAATTCGAAGTGCCGACAATTACAGCGGGGATGCCTGCATTCATCTCAGTCACTCTGCTGTAAAGCTCAACCGCAGCTCCGACGGGCTTCCACGGTGAAGTGGATGAACCGGTTTCGGGAATTGTCGGGATCGTGCCGGCACTGCCGCCTGCAGTGGCACTTGTGATGCTGGTTCCGTTTTTGTACAAATAATACGTCTGCCCGGAGACAAGCTGAGGACTTGAGAATGTAACATGATTGGATGTCGCATTGCTGTTAAAATAACGAACAGTGCTTTCGAAAATCTTCACATTGGAGGAGTTGTAAATTGCAATGGTGTCGCCTTCGGTAAATGAAACTCCGGCCTTCGAGGGCATTTCGCGTCCCCACCAACCGCCGCCGCCACTGCCGAAGAGAACGTAAACGCCGCTGTTTGGGGTCTGGGCCATTTCGCTTTGACCGACAGCGAGGGTCGTTCCGCCTACAAGGTTGAGTGCTCCGTCGCTGTCGAGTGCCGCATTGGCATTGCCGGGTGCATAGACCTCAACCGTACCGCCTGCAATGGTCAGCGCACCGTTGGAGTCAATGCCGTCGCCGATCCTGCCGTGGCAGACAAAGTTTCCTCCGAAAATCCTGAGCTTGAAATCGTAGCCTGCAAGGTCGCCGTTTGCCGCATTGATACAGTCATCGTCGGAATAAACATCATAATTGCCTGAAAGCCCGATAATGTATGCACCTTCAAACCCCTCGTAGCTGTCCGTTACGGTAAGGTCAATGAGTGAATCATCGCCGTTTTCAGTACCCAAGGTGAGAGTATAATCAGCATGTACGCCGTCATCGCCAGAAGCAAGGGTGAGAGTTCCGCCGAAAATGCTGAGGTTGCTGTTGCTGTGAAGTGCATCATCGGCTGAATTGACAGTAATGCTTCCGCCGTGTATGGTGAGAGTGCCATTGCCGCTCTTTATACCCTTTGCACTGGGGTCGGTGTCTTTGTTATAGGAGGAGTTCGTGCTGCCTTCACAGCAGGTGATGTCGAGCTCTCCGCCGTAAATGTCAATTCCGCCAGCTGCCTGCAAGCCGTCGCACACTGAGTTTATTGTGAAATCACCGCCGTAAATGAGGATATTGCCATCAGATTCATCGACGTTTTCTGCTTTAATTGCATCGCCTGAGGTGGTTATGTCGAAAGTTCCGCTGCAAATAACCACCTTGTCCGCTGCGATAATGCCCTCGTCCTGTGAGTTAATGTGTATGTCGCCGCCGGTTATGAGGACAGTACCGGTAAGTCCCGCATCATCTGCTTTGATGGCATCATTTCCGCTTGACAGGCGGAGCGTTCCGCTGCGGATAATCAGTTCGTTCTCGCTACCGAGACAGTTTTTCACCGCTGTGACATTGAGGGAGAGTTCACTGATTTCGAGCATTGAGCCTGCACCGGTTTTAATGCCGTTTTTTGAATTCGCATTAATTGTCAGCGAACCGCCGCCGTTGACATAGACGGTTGAGCCAGTCTTTGCCTTTATGACCGCACCTTCAGCATAATACTGGTTCTGCCCGTTGCCGCCGTCCGCCGCTGGTCCATAGGTGTCATTGTCGTTGAATTCGGCATCGGAGAGAGCGTTGACGGTTCCGGTGAGTGCAGTAATTATAACCGCCGCCTTGGAATCCTTCTTTACGGTAATGGGGGAGGTGAAGCTGCTTGAGAGCGTGAGTCCGTTCAGGAGCAGGAAGGTGTTATTCTTTGCTTCTTTCTTGACGGAAATACTGCCATCGGAGCAGTTTCCCTCAAAAACATAGGTTCCGCCGCTCTTTTTTATTGCAACGGAAAGTTTTGCTCCGTCGGCCGCAGTGTAGACAGCGTTGCCGAGAGAGTCGGATGTTACGGTGAGCTCATGCTCAAGCTCATCTGCATGGGAGAGTCCGACGACCTCGTAATTGAGGTCGGAACCCTCGATTACGGTGACACTTTCTCCATTGAAGCGGAAGGTCGTGTAACCGATGGGGACATCTGTCACGCCGATCTTTTCACTGCCGTCGCTGTACGATGCAGTTACGGTAACGCTTACCGTGCCAACGGCACCTTGCTTCCCGGTTACGGTGACGGAATTGCCGTCGACCTTTGCCGACGCAAGATTTGTGTCGGATAAGACTGCTTTGACAGATACTGCATCGTCAACGGGGACACTTATTACAGCACCCGTGTTGGAAACATTTTCCTTGACGAGCTGCAGTTCGTCCGGGTTCGTTGCAAAACACTCCCTGCCGGTTGGCAGTGACACGACAGCAACACCTGCCAACAGGGAAAATGCAAGCAACAAAGATAGAATTCGTTTCTTCATTTTTTGAAAATCTTTCTGTAAATTTTTTGGACTGTTCGTCCGATCAAGATACAGTATACCACCGGGCAAATCATTTGTTAAGCTGTTTTTACCGAGGAGCGTGTCGAAATCGGGAAATTTTCTCAAGAAAAAAGTGGACATAAAGCGAAAGACTCACACACGTTGAAGCATGGGTGAGTCTCTCTTAAGATGAGTATCAGCGAAGATCAGTCATCGTATTCGCAGTCATATTCAATTACGTCGCCGGTCACGGCATTGATCTTGACGCTGTATTCATAGCCCGCAGATTTGAACTCGATTTCGTACACGGCAATACCGTCATCGTAATCGAACTCAACTTCAAGCTCGGATACGGATTCGGCATTAACGCCCGCACGCTTGAATGCGATCTGCTTTGCTTCTTCGTGAGTGATAACGTTGCCGGACTGGGGAGGTGTGCTGTCATCATCTCTTGCTTCGCGGTCGCATTCGATAATCGCTCCGCTCCGTGCATTTATCTCATAGTCGTATTCGTAACTTGACGTTTCAAACTCGACTTCGTAAATTGCAAGACCGTCATCATAATCAAACTTTACCTTGCAATTCGTGATTTCACTTTCGCCGATGCCCGCATGGTTTAGGGCAATCTGCTTTGCTCTTTCACTGCCAATATAAACACTTTGCGTGGGCTTGGGAGCATTTGTCGGTTCCGCCGTTGGAGCGGGGGTCGAAGGCTGCTGGGTTGCCGTAAAGTAATCATCATCCCTGTCTTTATCAACGCTGAGGATACTGCCGTTTCTTGCATCTATATCGTATTCATATTCGTAGCCTGAGGATTTGAATTCGACCTCATAGCAGGGGATACCGTTCTCATAGTCAAACTTGACTTTAAGGCCGTATGCAGCTGTTTCTTCAATACCTGCGTGACCGAGGGCAATGCCCTTTGCTTCATCTGCGGTAATGAGGGACTCGTCAACGGGAGCGGGGGTTGCGAACTCATCCGGTACGGAGGAGGAAGTCTCAAAGTCATAGTCGAGGACAGTACCGCGTGCTGCATCGATTTCAAATTCATGAACGGCATAACCGCCTGCTTCGACTGCAAAGAGAATTTCAACTTCGTAGACCATCCTGCCGTCATCGCAATCAAGGTGGCAGGATACGGAATGTGCAGTGCCGAGATCAAGGCCCGCATGTTCAGCGGCAATGCGTTTTGCTTCTTCAGTGCCGATAAAGGCTGCATCGACAGGCTTGCCGACGGAATCAATGCCGGAAATGTTCAGCTTACCCGATTCAAGGAGCAGGTTAAGCTCATTGATGTTAAGAGCAACGAGGGATTTAACTGTATAGGCAGCATCAATACTTATGATCGAACGGATAAGCTGGGCTTTACCGACGGTAATGCCGTATTCGTCTGCCATGGCGGTGAGTTCGGCATCGACTTCAACAGCCTGACTGAGGACTGCACCGTTGAAAGCAGCACCGCTGAGAATTGCATTGATTTCATCGGAGAGCTTCCGGCGGAGGGCAATGCTGTTGCCGCCTTCAACGCTTACAAGAATTGAATTTGCAAGTTCATTAAGGTATCCATGCTTGAGCATTGAGCCTATTATCGCGTTGACTGCAACGTCGAGGCTTGAACCTTTAAAATCGAGGCCTTCGACAACAATGCGTGCTTCATCGTTGAGTGGGGTAACGGAAAGAACTTTCTCATTCCTGTTTACGGTAATCTCGATACCGGGGTTGACATCGAGCGAAACGGTTGTATAGACCTTATTCCCGGCGGAGAATGAGACACCGACTACGCCTGCGATAAGGAAGACGAATGCTGCCGCAATGGCAAGGATACGGGGGAGGGCTGAGGATTTCTTAACTTCATTCATGGAGATTATTTTTCCTTTCTTACTCTTGCAGTCCTCAAGGACGGCGGAAAGAACATCCGGTGTCGCATTAGAGAACGCCTTAAATACTTTGCTTTCGATTTCTCTGCTGTTCATAGCTTATGGATATTCCTTTCTTGATGTTGAATTTTGATTTCTGTTGTCCCCACTGTGCAGGCATGCTTCAGCTTGCCTATGGCACGGTGGTACTTTGAAAGAACGGTTGCGACGGGGAGTTCAAGGAAGCTTGCTGTTTCACGGTGCTTGAAACCCGATACGACATGGAGAACGATTATTTTTCGTTCTTCATCCGTCAGGGCTGAAAAACAGTGATTTAGAAGCAGTCTGTCTTCAATATCAACACTGTCATCAGAGGTGAAACCGAATTCCCATTCCTCGTCTGTAAGATTGATTGTTCGGCTCTTATGTTTGAGCATGTCATAACACAAGTGCTTGGCAATTGTCAGTATCCATGCCAACGGCTTCCCATGGGATTTATAGCCCGCCGCTGCGTGATAGATGTTGACATAACAGTCGTGCATGACATCCTCGGCGTCGTGTTTGTCTTTTAATACAGACAGAGAGTAACTATAAACCGAAACCTTGGTTTTGACATACAGCGATTCAAAGGCTTCGCTGTCTCCTGCGGCAACCATGTTTATCAGTTTGTCAAGCTGCTCTGCGTCACTGCAAACACACTCCTGCATTGTTAAAAGTAAACCGAACATCTCTTTGCTCCTTTCGATAGGTTAACGAATCAAGACTGCATTTTATTGCATTGAATTTGGAAGAAAATGAAATATATTTATTTGAATGCAGCAAGCCCCTTCCGTATGTCGTGGAAAGGGCTTTTATACGGGTTTATGTTATTCAGTGGGGGATGCGGTCGGCGTTTGTTCAGGCACCCTTGTTGCCGCCGGGGTAGGGGATTGCAGCTGCGAATAATCTGGCGTGTGTGCAGGCTCAGACTGAGGATTGCGGTCAATGATGGCGATATCGGTAATTATCCACTTGCCGTCGTACTTTTCGAGAGTGATTCTGTATCTTGCATCGCTCCACCCGGGTACGGGAGCTTCGTTGTTGTCGTCATACGGCGTTGCATGAATCTGGAGTACGCGTTCAACAATCGTAACTTCAGCCTTTTTTGACCACGGGAGTACGCTCATTCTCTCAAGGCTGATTCGGTAGTCGTAGGTATCGACATGATAGGCATCGTATTTTCCGCTGTAAAGATCGGAGTCAGCGTTGAGCCACAGCTGAGAGAAATGTTCTGAAAGTTCAGTTAAACTTCCGCCTGACAGTATGCAGTCCGCACGCATTTCCATACCCTCTGTAACAATAATGTAAATATTGCTGACATACATCGCCTCCATGAACACTGCATAGCAGAGGGCAAGCAGCAAAGCGAAAATGATAATGGTACGAAGTATGTAAACGAGCGAACGCCTTGCCTCTCCGAGATGCTTTGCTTTCTTTTGCGGTGTTTCGGGGAGCTTTCTTTTTTTTTGTCTGCCCATTCGGTTAGTTCCTTTCATCGTCTGTTGACATGAATTAAGTATAACATCATTTAGAGTGTTAAGCAAGCCCCATTTCAATCGAGAAGCTCAGTCACCTCAATCGTGTCAAACGAGTATCCGAGTTCGTCTAGCAGGCGTACAATGTCAGATGACTTTACTATGAGTGAGGAAGTATTGACATTCGGATGGATCAAAATTTTGTCTTCCCTGAGCAAGTCGCTGTCGATTGCAACGCGTACAATATGATTCGTATCGTTGAGAAGTCCCGTGACTGTGACGGAGCCCTGCGTAAGTCCCAACAATTGTTCAAGAAGCTCTGCACCGGCAAAACTGAGCCTTGCAGTTCCGAGCTGCTTGCTGACGGAGGCAGTGCGAAATTTTTTTCTTGCACCCAGCAGGACAAGGTAGAATTCCGTTTGCTGTCTGTTTGTCAGGAAAAGGTTCTTGCAATGCTCTGCATCAATGCCTTCGTCAACGACTGCACAATCGTGCATTGTTGCTGCGGCGGGGTGTTCGATTCGGTCGTACTGTATGCCGATTTTATCGAGAAAGTTCAGTACCGGTATTTCCTTCGGGTCAAGCATTACTGCAATCCTTTCATTAATTATTTGTGATACGGCTCTCCGTTCATTATTTTGAACGCTCTGTAAAGCTGTTCGACGAGGATGATCCTGAAAATCTGGTGCGAAAAGGTCATCCGCGAAAAACAGATTTTATAATCAGCACGTTTAAGAACCTCAGATGACAGGCCATTTGAACCACCAATGATGAAAGCAAACCTTCCGGAACCCGACAACATGAAACTCTTGAGCTTGTCCGAGAATTCCTCCGAGGACAGCTGCCTGCCCGCAAGGTCGGCGGCGATGACCGTTTCACCGTCTTGAATCTTTTCAATGATTCGCCGACCCTCAGCAATGCGAATATTTTCAAGCTCTGCCGGGCTGAGCTTTTCGGGAGCTTTTTCATCGGGAAGCTCGATAATTTCGATTTCGGTAAAACGTGTCAGTCTCTTTTTGAATTCGTTCACGGCATCGGTATAAAATTTTTCTTTGAGCTTTCCGACACAGATGATTCTTATCCTCATATTTCAAATATCCCAGTGATCTCGCTCCGCTTTGCAACGGTTAGGTTGAAATCGGTTATGCCGTCCTCTGCAAGCACATTTGAAACCGTTTCAAGTGCAAGCGACGGTGTATTGTTTTCGCTGCTCAGATGACCCAATACGGCGAAGCGTATTCCCATCGAATAAAACTGCGAAAGCAGCTTTCCGCAGCTCTCGTTCGAAAGGTGTCCCTTAGTTGACAGGATCCTTTGCTTTAATACATATGGATAAGGTCCGTTTTTCAACATTTCAATATCGTGGTTTGCCTCGACAAACACCAGGCTGCACCCTTCGGCATGGCTGAACATTGAATCCTGTACGCAGCCGATGTCTGTCATATAGAGGAGCTTTTTTCCTCCCTCAAAAAAAGTGAATCCGACCGATTCTGCGGCGTCATGGGGGGTGCGGAACGGCGTGATGTTGACATTGCCTATGTAGAAATCCTGGTCGGAGCGGAACAGCCGGACATTCTTAAATGCAATTTCCTTGACGATGGGCTGCATCGCTTCCCAGGTGGCTGCATTGGCGTAAACCGGCAGATTATATTTCCTTGAAAGAATTCCGACGGCCTTTGTATGGTCGATATGGTCGTGAGTGATCAGTATCCCCGACAGCTCCGTTGGCGATATGCTGAGTTCGCTCAGTGCACCGGAAACAGCTTTTCCCGTCAGCCCGGCATCAATAAGCAATTTTGTCTCTCCGCAGTCCAACAGGGATGAATTGCCTGATGAACCGCTGAAAAGCGGAATAAATCTCATGTTATTTCCCTCATCTGCTTGATTTCAACGCACATTTTACAGCCAAAACACGCATGTGTCAATCGATGGAGGAAAAAACAATCAAAAGATACTTGCCTATACAGAAAACTAGAATATTATGGCAATGATTGGCAGCAAAGAAGGTTTGGGATGACACATTTACCATCTAATGATATGAATCCCAATAATTATATATAAAAAACGGGCAAAAAAAGCCCGTTTGACCCCCCTATTTTCGAAAAAAATGTTTGCATAATGGGAAAGGTTTTGATATAATGTGCCTGTGGTTAACTATGCGTATGCATATAGTCCACAATTTGACCGCTTTGTAATCAAAGCGTACTCCCCATGAAGCTACCGTGGGTCGGGAAACGGTTCATCCGCCGATCGGCTTGCGTTAGACTTAAATATCTTTTGGAAGGAGATTTCCGCATGAAGAAAATTCTTGCACTTGTCATGGCAGTCGCAATGGTAATTTCTATTGTTACCGTTCCTGTGATGGCAGAAAAGAATGACCCCACGGCTTCAATATCCCAGGGTCAGTCTTCAAACCAGGTTCAGCCTGCTGACGCTGCAAACCTCGATGAGGCTCTCAACGTCACCGGCGGCAACCTCACTTTCACAACCGAAGGCGATTATCCTTGGGTTGTCGAAGGCGATTACGCAAAGAGCACCAACGTTAACGTTGCAAGCTCAACTTCCTCTGTAACTACTGTTGTTACAGCAGTTGAAGGCGACATCGTCCAGTTCGATTTTGAGTCCTTCGGCGAAGGCTCCAGCTTCGTTTGGGACGGTCTTGAGTTCTACGTAGACGGCACCAAGATCATCTCCTGGTCGAGAGTCGAAGATTGGACCACCTATACCTACGGTCTTACCGCAGGTGAGCATACCCTCACTTGGACTTACAAGAAGGATAGCTCCGTTGACAAGCCCGGCGACTATGCTGCTCTTGACAACGTATACGTTGGCGAACCCGTTCATCCCGCAAGTGTTGAAGTTCAGCCCGTCAGTGTTCCTGCAGGCCGTCGTGCTCGCGTTGAGTACACCGTTCTCCCCGCAGAAACTTTCGATAAGAGCGTAACCTTCTCCACTGCAGATGCAAGCGTAGCAACCGTTGATGCAAACGGTTATGTAACCGGCGTTGCAGAAGGCACCACCACCGTTACCGTCACCACCGTTGACGGCGGCGTGACCGGTACCGCAACCGTTACCGTAACCGAAGCTGTTCCCACAGTTTACCTCGAAGGTTACATGGCATACGATCCCAATGGTACTTCCTCTATCTGGGGCCGTTTCGCAGATTACGATCCTTCCGCTGTTGAGAACCTCGGTGAAATGCCCTCCACCTTTGCTGCTGCATTCGCAGGCGGCAATGTCTACGGCTATCTGTATGACAGCACCACCAACGATACTCGCTTCTACATCATGGACGAAGCAACCCACACTGTTACCTACCCCGGCACCAGTGCTGGCCGTACCGTTGTTGCTATGGCTTATGACTACAGCTCCGACACCATGTACGCTATCGCATCCAACGATGCTAATGGTCGTTCCATCTACACCGTCAACCTCGCAATCGGTACTCTTACCGAGGTTGCAGCACTTGACGCAGGTGCAGATACCATCATGACCCTCGCAATCGACGGCGAAGGCAATGCATACGGTGTTTCCTATGCTGACCCCGGTCCCTCCAACTTCTACAGCATCAACCTCGAAACCGGTGCTTGCACCTTTGTAGGTTCCACCGGCCTCGGCGTTAAGTATGTTCAGGCAATGACTTGGGATCATAACACTGATCAGCTCTTCTGGGCACAGTATTATGATGCAACCAACAACGGCCTTTACATTGTTGATCCCGCAACCGGTGCTTGCACTGAATGCGGTCCCATCGGCACCGGTGCTGAAGTTGTTTGCCTCTATGTTGTAAACAATCTTCCCATTGCTCCCATCGAAATGCCTGACTTCACCGTAACCTTTGTTGATGGTCTCACCAATGAAACCATTGCAACCACTATCGTTGAAGGCGGCACCGTAGTTCCCGAATCCGCATTCCCCGAGCCTCCCGTACACGAAGGCTACGAGTTCACCGGCTGGAACTACAACAATGCTCCCGTTTACAGCGACATCACCATCAAGGCACAGTATCGTGATCCTAACGCTACCACCGCTACCATCGTATTCATGGCTGACGACGTATGGGGCGACGGTTCCGGTTATCAGATGCTCCTTGACTCCACTCACTCCCTCTATGGCACTGTCATCCCCGCATCCGGTCCTCTGACCAGCAGCGGCAATGCACCCGACGGTCTCTACGATAGCTTCGACTATAAGATTCCCGAGAATGCAGATGGCAACCTCAATACCTCCAACATGGTTTGCGGCGGCCAGGTAACTATCGAAGTTCCCGCAGGCGTTTATGACTGGTGTATTGCTAACCCCACTCCCGGCGACCGCATCTGGATCGCATCCGAGCAGGGTAATGTAGGCGGACGTCAGGACGATTACGAGTTCGAAGCAGGCAAGACCTACACCTTCCACGTATATCGTTCCGGTGATTACGATGCAACCGACGTTGAAATCTCCAATGGCGGCGGCAACACCACTCCCGAACCCGGCATTCCCACTCCCGAACCCGGCACCCCCACTCCCAACCCCACCCCCGCACCCGGCGGTGACATCATTTGGGACTTTGAGCAGGATCCCTTCGCTCAGGGCTTCACCATGAACGACCAGGATGGCGACGGTCAAAACTGGCAGTGGAACTATGGCAACGAAGCACCCGAACCTCACGGCGGTATCGGTGTCATGTACTCCAACTCCTACATCAACTATGTAGGACCCCTCACTCCTGATAACTGGCTCGTAACCCCCGCATTCACTGCAGGCAACACGATCTCCTTCTACATGAAGGGTCAGGATCCCGATTATCCCGCAGAGCCCATCGGTGTATACGTATCCACCGATAACGGTACGACCTGGAGCAGCGAACTCGGTTACTTCGTAGGTACCGGCAGCTACGTTCAGAACACCGTTGACATCTCTGCATACGCAGGTCAGACCATTAAGGTTGCATTCCGTCACTACAACGTAACCGACATGTTCATCGTAAACCTCGATGACATCGCAGTTGTCGGCGGCGGCGTAACTCCTCCCGATCCCACTCCCAATCCCACTCCCGTTCCCGGCAGCATCGTATTCGCAGTTGAAGACGTTACTGTCAATGCAGGCGAAAGCGTTGTTGTTCCCGTAACCATCTCCGGTGATTACGAGGCACACATCCTCAACCTCCAGGTTAACTACGATGAAAATGCATTCACCGCAGAAGTAGCTCGTGGTGCTGTTCTCGAAGCAGCTGCAAACCTCGGCGGTACTGTTATCTGCTCCAACCAGATCGCAGGCTCCATCCGTATCGGCGTTATGATGCCCGAATCCGCATTCAGCGGCAGCGGCGTCCTCGCTAACGTAACCCTCACCGCAGCAGCAAATGCAACCGGTGCTCATCCCATCGAGATCGTTGTTACCGAGTTCAGGTACTTCCCCGTTGGCGGCGAAGTCGTTGACCTGCCCGCAGCAGTTCAGAACGGCACCGTAACCATTGGCGGCGGCAGCACCCCCGGCGGCGATGTTGCTTGGGGCTTCGAAGAAGATCCCTTCGCACAGGGCTGGACAATTCGTGATGACGACGGCGACGGCTATAACTGGCTGTGGACCGCAAACGAGGCTTCCAACTACTCTCCCTATGAAGGCCAGTGGTGCATGACTTCCGCTTCCTACATCAACGATGGCTTCGGCGGCGGCACTCCTGTAACTCCCGATAACTGGCTCATCAGCCCAGAATTCGTAGGCGGCGGCACCGCAACCTACTGGTTCGCAGGTCAGGATCCCGATTATGCAGCAGAAGCTTTTGGTGTTTACGTAATTGCAAACGGTCAGGCAAGCGAAGAGCTGAACCACCATGTTGCATCCGGAACCTACCAGCAGGGCAGTGTTGACCTCAGTGCATACGCAGGTCAGACCATTAAGCTTGCATTCCGTCACTATGGCATCACCGACATGTTCATGCTGAACCTCGACCTCGTTGAAGTTACCAGCGGCGGCGTAACTCCTCCCGATCCCACTCCTGTTCCCACCCCCGTTCCCCCCACTCCCGAACCCGGCGTTGGCATCATTTGGGACTTTGAGCAGGACCCCTTCGCTCAGGGCTTCACCATGAACGACCAGGATGGCGACGGTCAAAACTGGCAGTGGAACTATGGCAACGAAGCACCCGAACCTCACGGCGGTATCGGTGTCATGTACTCCAACTCCTACATCAACTATGTAGGACCCCTCACTCCTGATAACTGGCTCGTAACCCCCGCATTCACTGCAGGCAACACGATCTCCTTCTACATGAAGGGTCAGGATCCCGATTATCCCGCAGAGCCCATCGGTGTATACGTATCCACCGATAACGGTACGACCTGGAGCAGCGAACTCGGTTACTTCGTAGGTACCGGCAGCTACGTTCAGAACACCGTTGACATCTCTGCATACGCAGGTCAGACCATTAAGGTTGCATTCCGTCACTACAACGTAACCGACATGTTCATCGTAAACCTCGATGACATCGAAGTTACCAGCGGCGGCGTAACTCCTCCCGATCCCACTCCCGATCCCACTCCCGATCCCACTCCCGTTCCCACTCCCGTTCCCGGTGACGAAGCACAGCTTTACGGCTACATTGCATACGATCCTTCCGGTGCATACGGCATGTGGGGTACCTTCTCCAGCAGCAATCCCGGTAACGTAACTGCCCTCGGTGCAATGGATAACACCTTTGCAGCAGAATTTGCAGGCGGCAATGTCTATGGTTACACCTATGACACTAAGGAGTTCTACATTGTAGACACCAACACCTGGCAGAGCAGAATCGCTGGTATATCCGTTGCTCCCGCACTGGTCATTGATATGGCATATGACCATTCAACCCAGACCATGTACGCTATCGTAGCTCCCGATCCCGAGACCAGCGACGATCGCAACCTCTGCACAGTTAACCTCCTGAACGGTGAGCTTACCACTGTTGGCACTATCGATGCTCTTGCGATGAACCTCTCCATCAGCACCGACGGTCACGCATACGTAATCACCTACGGCGAGCCCGCAACTCTCTGCAGCCTCAACCTTACCGATGCTTCCACCACTCTGATTGGTTCCACCGGTATGAACCTCAACTATGTACAGGGTGCAACTTGGGACCACAACACCAACAGGCTCTATTGGGCACAGTACTATGACGATGGCACCAACGGCCTCTGCGTTGTAGATACCAACACCGGTGCTGCAACCATGCTCGGTACTATTGGCGGCGGTGCTGAGGTAGTCGGTCTGTTCACCATGAACAACCTCACTGTAGAAATCCCCGAACCCGGTAACGTCACTGTTACCTTCGTTGACGGCGTTGATGGTGCAACCCTCGGCTCCTTCACCGTAGAAGCAGGTACCGTCCTTGATCCCGCTGACTTCCCCGCAGTTCCCGAACATGAAGGCCTCGTCTTCACCGGTTGGGACTACAACGGTGCAGCAGTTTGGGCAGACCTCACCATAACCGCTAAGTACAGAGATCCCAACGCAGCTGCTTGGTTCTTCGAAGAAGATCCCTATGCAGATGGTTGGACTCGCAACGATGCTGACGGCGACGGTTACAATTGGGAATGGGCTTATGAAGTAGGTCTCGATGCATTCGAAGGTCTCGGTCTCATGAACTCCGCTTCCTACATCAACTACATGGGTGCTCTCACTCCTGATAACTGGCTCATCAGCCCCGCATTCAATGCAGGCAACGAAGTAACCTTCTACATGAAGGGTCAGGATCCCGATTGGGCAGCAGAAGTTGTTACCACCTACGTTTCTAACGACGGCGGTGCAAACTGGTTCGAAGATGACACTATCGTTGCAACCGGTGTTTACACTCAGTACAGCATCGATACCAGTGATTTCGCAGGTCAGACCATCATGATCGCATTCCGTCACCATGATGTAACCGACATGTTCTCCGTCGACATTGACCAGGTTGAATCTGTCGGCGGCGGTTCTACCCCCACTCCCACTCCCGAAATCACTCCCGAACCCACTCCCGAACCCACTCCCACTCCCGAGATCACTCCCGATCCCGATGCAGTTCAGGTATCCATGGGTAGTGTATACGCAATGCCCGGTCAGGAAGTACAGCTCACTCTGAACTTCGCAAACGATCAGGACTACGCTGCACACGCACTGAATGTTCAGGTCGATTACGATGCAAGCGTTCTCTCCATCGTCAACGTTGAGAGGAATGGCGTTCTCGCAGAAGCTGCAGACCTCGGCGGTACTGTAATCCTTGATTACACCACCATCGAAGGCTCTATCCGCCTCGGCGTCATGATGCCTATGGACGGCTTCCATCCCAATGGTGATGTCTACACTGTAACCTTCCGCGTAAGCGAAGATGCAGCTGAAGGCACCGTTCTCCCCATCGCTATCACGGTTAACGAACTCTCCTACATGCCTCTCGGTGGCACTGCAACCGCAATCCCCACCCAGGTAACTAATGGTCAGATCACCGTAGGCGAAGAAGCTCCCACTCCCACTCCTGAGATCACTCCCGAACCCGGCGAGCCCACTCCCGAACCCGGTGAGCCCACTCCCGAACCCGGCGAGCCCACTCCCGAACCCGGCGAGCCCACTCCCGAACCCGGCGAGCCCACTCCCGAACCCACGACTCCTCCCACTCCTCCCACCGGTACGATCACTCTTGTCGGTGCAGGTCTGGTAGCAGTTCTTGCAGGTGCAGGCGTTGTTCTCTTCAGGAAGAAGGAAGACTAATCACAACTGAGCAGTGATCATCGTAAGATGATAAGCTGACATGAAGAAGGAGCGGACAGTCCTTGTCCGCTCCTTTCTTGTGTAAAAAAGATTCATATGTTGAATTTGGTCGAAAATGGGGGTATAATAGCCGAGTTGTCCAAAAAGATGAGGAGGAAACAAAGTGAGAAAGGGATCAGCAGAGAAAAAGATAAAGCTGTCAAGCGAGCTTGCGTATGTCCTGGCAATAATTTTGATGGCATTCTCAGTAGCAATGATAACAACGACTGATTTTGGAGTATCAATGATCGTCGCCCCTGCATATATCTTAAGTCTGAAATGTAATGTGTTGACATTCGGGCAGAGCGAATACATAATACAGGGCATACTGTTTATTGCCCTCTGCATAATTTTAAAGCGGATAAAGCCGATCTATTTTTGCTCATTTGCAACCTGCCTCGTTTACGGGGCAGTGCTTGATGCGTGGAGAACGATTGTACCGATATTTAATCCTGCAATCACGCCGACGGGGAGTTTGCCAATGGCAATGCGTATAGTTTTTTTCGTAATGGGAATGGTACTGACGAGCTTTTCGGTTGCATTGTTTTATAAGACCTACCTATATCCCCAAGTATACGATTTTTTTGTAAAGGCAGTGACGATACGCTATAATCTTGATGTCACAAAGTTCAAAATAAGGTTCGATTTTTCGTGCCTTGCAGCGGCATGTCTGCTCACCCTGATTTTCTTCGGCAAGTTCGTCGGTGTCGGGATCGGCACGGTAATCATGACAGCATTGAACGGCATGATAATAGGTTTGTTTACCAAACTGCTTGACGAATATGTTGAATTTCGTCCTCTTTTTCCGAAAATTGAAAGAGCATTTCGGGTTTAATGTACCCATTTTCACTTAAAAGGGCTTGAAACTCGAAACAAAAAATGCTATTATGATACTTGAAATAGGTTTGATAGTTCAACCCTTTAATCGGAGGATAAAATGGAAAGAAAAATTGCGTGGAACACTTATTCCGCAGAGGACTTTGCATCCATCGATGCGATTTCCAATGAGTATTTTGCATATCTCGACAACGGTAAAACCGAGCGTGAATGCGTAATTGAAACAATCGAAATGGCTGAAAAGAAAGGTTATCGCTGCCTTGAGACAGTCATTGCAAACGGCGAAAAGCTCAACGCAGGCGACGCTGTTTATTCTAACTGCATGGGCAAAGCGATCATGCTCTTCAAAATCGGTAAGCAGCCCCTTGAAAAGGGTATCAACATTGTCGGTGCACACATTGACTCGCCCCGCATGGACCTCAAGCAGAACCCCCTGTATGAGGACACCGGCATTGCATACCTCGATACACATTATTACGGCGGCATTAAAAAGTATCAGTGGGTTACGCTGCCCCTCGCACTTCACGGTGTCGTTGCAAAGAAGGACGGTACTCTTGTCAACATAGTTATCGGCGAAGATCCGAAGGATCCGGTTGTCGGCATTTCCGATCTTCTGATCCACCTTTCAGCTGACCAGCTCAGTAAGAAAGCCTCGGTCGTTATCGAGGGTGAGGAACTGAACGTTATCATCGGCAGCCGTCCCATTGAGACTGAGGACAAGGAGGCTGTTAAGGCCAACATGCTTGGCATACTCAAAGAGAAGTACGGTATCGAGGAGGAGGATTTCCTTTCTGCTGAAATTGAAGTCGTTCCCGCAGGTCCGACTCGCGACTTTGGTCTCGACCGCAGCATGATTCTCGGCTACGGCCATGATGATCGTGTTTGTGCATATGCCTCCGTCAATGCAATTCTCAGCATTGAAGAGGTTCCCGAGTATACCTGCTGCTGTGTTCTTGCCGATAAGGAAGAGATAGGTTCAGTCGGTGCTACCGGCATGAGTGCAAAATACTTTGAAAACGCAGTTGCAGAGCTTATCAATCTCTGCGGAGAATATTCGGATCTTACCCTTCGCAGGGCATTGAAGGCTTGCCGTATGCTTTCTTGCGACGTCAGTGCAGGTTACGATCCCAATTTTGCAGGCGTATTTGAACGCAAGAACTCTGCCTACCTCGGCAAGGGTGTTTGCTTCAACAAGTATACCGGTTCCCGCGGTAAGGGAGGTTCAAACGATGCAAATGCCGAATACATCGGCAGACTCCGCAAGCTCATGGATGATGCAAACGTAAACTTCCAGACTGCTGAACTCGGTAAGGTTGATCAGGGCGGCGGAGGAACCATCGCATACATTTGTGCTCTCTACGGCATGGAAGTTATCGACAGTGGTGTTGCAGTGCTTTCAATGCACGCTCCGTGGGAGATTATCTCCAAGGCAGACCTTTACGAGGCTGTCAAGGCTTACAGAGCATTTATGCTCAACGCGTAAATCGAAATTGTGCAGCACTCGATGATCGTTTTTCATCGTTAGGCCTAAAAATAAGGAATCGTCCGTTCGAACGGTTCCTTATTTTTGTACTCAAAAGATTTACTTAATGAACAATTCGGTTTGTTTATAGACATTGCCGCTGCCGAGAGTGATGACAATGTCGCCCTCATGTGCGTTTTGTTTCAGATAATCGTTTATTTCATCAAAGGTTGCGATGTATTTTGCATTGTGACTGGTCTTGTTTATTGCCTCGACCATATCACGGGCGTGAACAATGCCCTCATCAACCTCTCTGCCGGGATAAATGTCAGGCACGAGAACTTCGTCGGCGAGTATGAAGCAGTCCACATTCTCAAGGAAGAGCGTCTTTGCGCGGGTGTAGCTGTTGCACTGGAAGACTACAAACATTTTTCCGTGCGGAGTACGCTTCCCGCAGTCAAGTGCAGCACGAATTTCTGCGGGGTGATGGGCATAATCGTGAAAGACTTTCACGCCATTACGTTCGCCATACAGTTCGAAGCGACGCTGAACGGATCGGAAGTGGGAGAGGGCCTCTGCAATAACGGACATCGGCGTTCCGTGAGAAAGCGAAACTACACTTGCGGCAACCGCATCAATGATGTTGTGCTTTCCGGGTACGTGAAGGACGATCCTGCCGAGGGATCCGCCTTTGTGCATAAGATCGAATGAGGCACAGCCAAGCTCATCAAAGCTGATATTTTCAGGGTAATAGTCGGGCGAAAATTCCTTTTCAAAGCCGTAGCTGAGTTTTCTGCCGTTAAATTCGCTCATAAGCATACGGACATGCTCGTCATCGCTGCACCCGATAAACAAACCGCCTTCGGGCATACGCTCGACAAATTTGCGGAAGGCATTGACGATATTGTCCATGTTTTTAAAATAGTCGAGATGGTCGTTGTCGATGTTATTGATCAGCACAACAGTTGGGTGGAGCGTCAGAAAACTTTCGACGTATTCGCATGCTTCAGTGATAAAGAGGTTGTGAGAACCAAGCTTCACTCCTCCGTGCAGAAAATCGACCATACCCCCTACATGGACGGTCGCATCCGAACCACTCACTGAGCTAATGATTGCAAGCATGGAAGTTATAGTCGTCTTGCCGTGGCAGCCTGCAATGCCGATAACGTCTTTGTACTTTTCGCTTATGATGCCGAGGGCGACCGAACGCTCAATCTCGGGTATGCCCAGTTCTCTTGCACGGATGCGTTCAGGGTTGTCGGGTTTGATTGCTGCAGAATAAATTACTGTATCACAGCCGTCAACGTTCTCCGCTCTCTGACCGATGATGACGGGAATGTTAAGCTCTTTCAGTCTCTCAGTAAACGGGGAAGTAGTGGAATCGGATCCCTGCACCTCGTATCCCATGGTATGAAGTATCTGTGCAAGCCCATTCATCGAACATCCGCCTATGCCGATGAAGTGAACCTTGCCCTTTATTGTCAAATTACTGCTTAGATTATCTGTCATAACAATTACATCCTTTTTGCTGCGGCTAACCGCAAGTTTACGATAATTATTATACTCTTTATTAAGGCTAATGGCAACCGCTATTCGCTAAATAATTCAGATTTATCTGAAAAAAAAGGAAAAATGGGCGAATTTTCCGAAATTTTTGTCAGAAAAACTATTGACAAAATCGGTTAGAGGTGTTAAACTGTACATTGGTTAGAGAAGTCTAACCATATTTTAAGATTTAGAGTTAGTTTAAACTAACTGAATAAACGGGTGAATGCCCAAAGGAGGAAAAACAAAGATGATGCCGCTTACATTTGCTAATATTGGTGAAGAGAATGTCATAAGGCGAATTGGAGGAAATCCCGAAACAAAGAAGCATTTTGAGGATTTGGGGTTTGTCGCCGGCGGAACAGTTACTGTCGTTGCCTCAATGGGTGGAAATGTAATTGTCAAAGTTAAAGAGTCACGAGTCGCAATCAGCGAGGAGATGGCAGGAAAAATAATGATTTAACGTGAAGCAAGGAGGAAGATTATGAAAACGCTCAGAGCTGTTAAGGTTGGCGAAACTGCAAAAGTAGTGAGGCTCCATGGGGAAGGTGCGGTCAAACGCCGCATAATGGATATGGGCATCACCAAGGGCACAGAGGTTTATGTCCGCAAGGTTGCTCCGCTTGGAGACCCGATTGAAGTGACTGTCCGTGGTTATGAGTTGAGTCTGCGTCGTGCAGATACGGACATGATTGAAGTCGAATAATTTTTGTTTATTAGTTAGATATATCTAACGAGGGAGGAGCGATAATATGGCTAATCAATTGAGAATTGCCCTTGCGGGCAATCCGAACAGCGGAAAGACAACGCTGTTCAATGCACTGACTGGTTCGAACCAGTTTGTCGGCAACTGGCCCGGCGTAACTGTTGAGAAGAAGGAAGGTAAGCTCAAAAAACATGATAATGTTGTGATTATGGACTTGCCGGGTATCTATTCACTCTCACCTTATACGCTTGAAGAGGTAGTTTCGAGGAACTACCTTATCAACGAAAGGCCCGATGCAATACTGAACATTATTGACGGAACAAACCTTGAAAGAAATCTCTATTTGACAACTCAGCTTACTGAGCTTGGCATTCCCGTTGTCGTTGCAATCAACATGATTGATATTGTCCGCAAGAATGGGGACAGGATCAATCTTAAGGAGCTTTCAAGACAGCTTGGCTGTGAAATCGTTGAAATCTCCGCTCTTAAGGGCGAAGGCGTTATTGATGCGGCTGAGGCGGCCATAAAGGCAGCACAGTGTGCAAAGACAGTTCCGATGCATACTTTTTCGGGTCCTGTTGAGCACGCAATTGCTCATATTGAAGAGGCGGCAGTTCATAACATGCCGCTTGAACAGCAGCGTTGGTATGCAATAAAGATTTTTGAGCGTGACGACAAGGTTTTGCAGCAGCTCAGCCTTTCTGCAGATGTGCAGAAGCATATTGAGCAGGATATCAAAGCAGCTGAAAAGGAACTCGATGATGATGCAGAGAGCATAATCACCAATGAACGCTATGTTTACATTGCAGAGATAATCAAGAGCTGCTATAAGAAAAAGAATGTGGGCAAGCTCACGACCTCGGATAAGATTGATAAAATTGTCACAAACAGGTGGCTCGGTCTTCCGATTTTTGCTGCGGTAATGTTCCTTGTGTACTACCTTGCAATGGTAACTGTCGGTGCTGCGGCGACGGATTGGGCTAATGACGGACTGTTTGGAGATGGTTGGCATCTGCTGGGCATAGGCTCGAAAGCGTATGCAGCCGTTTCGGATGATTACACTGCTGCAACCGAAGCAATTGATGCTTTTATCGGGCTTGATACCGGAGCGGAAGATTTTGATGCGGAAAAGAAGCTCGAAGAAATGAAAGCATTTACTCCGACTTCTGACTCTGCTGTTTGCGAGGTCGAGGATGAAGAAACCTTGGCAATCAATGAAATGACTGCGTATTATGATAAAATCCCCGACAATGCAAATGAAGATGAGACAGTTGCAATGACATATGTTGAAGCTGTTGAATACATTGAAGCAAACGGGTTTGATGAACCCGACCCCGCTGATTACGGCGTATGGGTACCCGGTATCCCGGTACTGGTCGGCAATGCACTTGAGAAGGCAAATGCTGCCGATTGGCTCAGCGGACTTATCCTTGACGGTATAATCGGCGGTGTAGGTGCAGTTCTCGGCTTTGTACCTCAGATGCTCGTTCTCTTCCTTCTGCTTGCGATCCTCGAAGCATGCGGCTACATGGCTCGTATTGCATTCGTTCTTGACAGAATATTCCGCAAGTTTGGACTTTCCGGTAAGAGCTTTATCCCGATGCTCATCGGTACGGGCTGCGGCGTTCCCGGCATTATGGCTTCAAGGACGATTGAGAATGAACGCGACAGGCGAATGACGATAATGACAACAACTTTCATTCCTTGCGGAGCGAAGATTCCCTTTATCGGAATGATTGCAGGTGCTATATTCCACAATTCGCCGTGGGTTGCAACTTCTGCGTACTTCATCGGCATGGCGGCGATAGTAATCTCCGGTATCATTCTCAAGAAGACAAAGATGTTTGCAGGAGATCCTGCTCCGTTCGTTATGGAGCTTCCCGCATACCATTGGCCCACTGTTTCCAACGTTCTTCGTTCAATGTGGGAGCGTGGCTGGAGCTTTATCAAGAAGGCAGGCACGATTATTCTTCTCTCAACCATTCTCGTATGGTTCACTTCCTATTTTGGAGTTGTTGACGGAGCATTCCGTATGCTTGGCGAAGAAGAACTTGATAAGTCGATTCTTGCCTTTGTCGGCAACTGCATTGCATGGATATTCAAGCCTCTCGGTTGGGGAACATGGCAGGCAACCGTTGCTTCCATTACCGGTCTTGTTGCAAAGGAAAACATTGTCGGCACAATGGGTATTCTCTACGGCGGCGGAGAGGGTACGGTTTACCAGACCATCGCAGCAGCGTTCAGCGGAATCACCGGATATTCCTTCTTGGTATTCAACCTGTTGTGTGCACCCTGCTTTGCTGCAATCGGTGCAATAAAGCGTGAGATGAACAACAGCAAGTGGACATGGTTCGCAATTGCATATCAGTGCGGTTTCGCCTATGTCATTGCTCTGATGATTACTCAGTTCGGTAATCTCTTCACTGGGCATGCAAACATTATCGGCGTGATAGTCGCTGCGGCATTCCTTGTAGGAATCGTTTATATGCTGTTCAAACCCTATAAGGAATCGAACAGGCTTGTGACGAAAAGCAGATAACAGAAAAATCAAAAGCAAAGCGAAAGGAGTGATTTTCAATGTTCGAATGGCTGGTAAATAATCTCGGTACAATCGTTATCTCCGCACTGCTGCTTGCAACCGTCGTGCTTGTGATATGCAGCATGGTAAGGCAGAAGAGGAAAGGAAAATCCTCCTGCGGATGCAACTGTGCAAGCTGTGCATTGCACGGTCAGTGCCATACGGCAGCATCGAAACGGGAATAATTCCGAAACAAGCGATTTGCATAGGAAAGGGACGGAGAAAAAATCCGTCCCTGTTTCTTTAATAATCTGAATGCTTGTCCTTTAATAAATCTGTGCGTATGTATCGGAAAGTGGCCTCTTCGCCTTCATCCTTCAGCATTACCAGCAGCTTTTCAAGCAGATCTGAAGTTTCAGGGTGGATACGACGTCTGTGTTTCGCCCTCATGAAGTAGTCATAGGGAGCGTCCGAAGTGTAATCGGCACCCTTATAAATTTTACTGGCTCCAACGCGATCGCAAAACATTTCAACAACGTAACGCTTGGGCATCTTGACAGGAGACATTTCTTTCGTTATCGGGTCATAGTCAGTCCAGTATTCAAAGTGATGCTTGTTGCGTCCCTTATGGTGCATCCATGCATAGGAAAAGCCATAATCCTGACGTTCGAGTTCATTTGGACTCCGCGTGCCGACATAATGCCTCGCACTGGGGATAAATTCAGTCGGAGAATATTTTGACAGATCATGCCTCAACCCCTGCAGTGGTATACCTGCCCGAAAGCAATTCTTTATGACCTCGTGACGATGCCTTGTTATCGTTTTGAAATGCTTAATCGGATGACTTTTCAGCTTCATCGTGGTTTTCACCTGGTACATTTTTCTTATCCTTCTTTCGCTTCCTTTTAAGTTTGTGTCCGCGCAAATCGTATGCAACCTCCGGAATACTGTCCACAATCGGTATTCCTTTCTGCTTTGCCCGTGCATTTGTCCAATCACTGATGAGCCTGTAAATTACGGCAGTTGTCGGAACGGCAAGGAGCAGACCGATAAAACCGAAAAGCCCACCGCCGATAACAATTGCACCAAGGACCCATACGCTTGAAAGTCCGATTGCACCGCCGACAACATGGGGATAGACGAAGTTGTTGTCAATTTGTTGGATGATAATGACTAGTGCAACAAACCACAGCACGAGAGCCGGCCTGTCGGGGGACATCATGAGAATAATAAAAGCACTCGGAACGGTGCTGAGCCACGGACCCAAAATAGGAATCAATGCAAATACGGCAATGAAAACGCTTATCATTTCGGGCAGCGGCATTGAGAAAATTCGCATACCGATGTAGCAGAGCAGCCCGATTATGGAGCAGCTGACGAGCTGACCTGAGAAATAACCGCGGAATGTTGTATTTGCCAATGTGCAGGTTTTGAGAAATTTTTCCGATTTTTCCTGACTCAAACATGCACGGATGAACCTTCGCATGTGTGCAAGCAATTTTTCTTTTTCAAACAGAAGGTAAATACTAAACACGAGTGAGAGTAGTATTTTTGCAATAACGCCGACAGCATCAAAGGTGTAATTGAGCAGCTTAGGAATCAAAGCAGTGATAAACTCCTGGATTTTTGCAAGGAGCGTTTCCGATATTTCAACGGCACGTGCAGTTACTTCCTGGTTGAGGTTGAGGTTCTCCCAGAAATGGACGGCCCAGTCAACGATGCTGCTATAGTAGGTTTCAAAATTTAAAATGAGCAGCCTTATGCTGTCAATAACCTTAGGTATGACGAGCCATGACAGGAGGACCCATATACCGAAAACGATAACGATTCCCGATACATTCGAGACTGTTTTGCCAACCCCACGTATTTTATCAGAACGTTTTTTGAAGAATAATGTGAAAATGACTGTTGCAACGAGGTTGACGATGTATGCAACGGCAATACCCAGGAGTATTGGGGTGAGGACGCCGATGATCTTGCTGACAATGCCGCGTATGACAGAAAAATTTTCGAGCAATTCATAGAATGCTATGGAAACAATCGCAACAAAGAGATACGCCCTTGTCGCTCTGAAAAATGTTTTGATTTTATTCAACCCTGCTGCTCCTTTTTCCTGAAAGACTGTTGGCGGCATATAGTGCAATAAGCTGTACTGCACGTTCATTCCTGCCGTCGCGGATGGTTATGTCCGCATCGCTGATATAGTTTCGTATGTAGCGATCGAACGCCGGCTTGACAGTCAGTTCGTATTGGCGGAATATGCCGGCAATATCCCTACTGCGTTCAACAACGTCACGCTTGGCTCGTCTCATAAGGCATATATCAGAATCGACGTCAACGTAGATCTTCAAATCCATTAGACCAAGAAGGTCGCTGTCATAAAAAAGGTGAATGCCTTCAAGAATGAGAATATCGGGCGGGAAAATTTTTTCGTGCCTGTCCGAACGCAGATGGGTGCCGAAATCGTAGTGCTTTGCTTCGATGCTTCTGCCTTCAGACAATGCGATGATGTCATTACGCATTTCCTCGAAGTCAAACGCAGACGGCACATCATAGTCAAGGCCGATGCGTTCCTCAAAAGCAAGGTCGGGATGGTTACTGTAATAACAGTCTTGTGAGATGACCTGAACGCGAAGGGATGGGAAATGCCTTGTTATATACTTCTCAACGTTCATTGACAGAGTTGTTTTTCCACTGCAGCTCCCACCGCATATTCCGATAATTATCATTTGCAGCCTCCGTTGGTTTCATTCGATTATAAAAAAAGTCTTAAGACAGTTGTATTTCCCGGGAAATAAGTTCAATTGCCGCTTGCTGCGAGAAAAGCAGGCCGTCTAAAGTAAATGAACTCATCGCCGCAGTTTGAAACGACAACACGATTCATCGTATTGGAGCAGTGTGCAATCAGGGGTTCTCCGCTTTCAAGAAAGCCAACACAAATACCAATGTGGTTGCCTTTGTTTCCGGGGTATTTATTGATAAAGGCTATGTCTCCGAGACGAACGTCTCTTTTTGAAATCGGAGAAGACTTGTCCCACTGGTTCCATGTGCCGTTTCCTAGTGAATCGATCATTTCCTGCTTAGTGTGACCAAGCTGAATATAGCACCAGCTGACAAAGCCGGAGCAGTCGAGTCCAAAGGGCTGCTCGGTATCACTTGTGCTGTGACCGGGACTTGTGACAAGCCTCATCTCGCCCCAGTTGTCGTCCCAACCGATTTTATAACTCTTTCCGCCCCAAAAGTAAGTCACTTTTCCAACGAGCGAAAGTGCAGATTCAACAAATATACGCTGCTCTTCGCAATTGTATTCGTTGCCTTTGGTGTTTGCGGCAATTTCATCTTCAGAAAGCACATAATATTCAGGAACGGAACAGATTTTGATGGTTAAAAGTACGGCTGCAACTATCAGCAGTAATGCAGAGACAGAAAGCACAATGCGTGTCTTTTTGTTATTGAGGTTTATCTTCATGGAAGCTCCTTCCGAAATTTGAATTTATTTCTCTGCAAAATTTTACCACAGCTTTCGGCGGGTTTCAATCCCGAAAACGCGGGATGAACTGAGGGACATGTGTCATTGATGGTGTAAATAATTTTAATTTATTCGCATAGAGACTTGAATTTTTCATTAAAAAGTGTTAATATATCACAACGATGGTATTACACTGACCAGACGATCCTATATGTAAATTTGGAGGCAAGATATGCCGGCGAGGATGAGACTGAGTTCTGTCTATTCAACGCTGCCGCCTGCGGAAAGGCGAGTGGCGGATTTTATCCTGTCTAAACAGGATAGTGTTTCACATATGATAATTAACGAAATTGCGGAAGGTGCAGGAGTAAGTCTGCCATCCGTCACAAGGCTTGCAAAGAGACTCGGTTATGATGGATTCATGGATTTTCGTGTTGCACTTGCAAGCGGCGGGTCGGCAATCGGTGATCCCTGCGAAGAACCCGTTGCGGCTGACGATGAAGATGAAGTTTTTGTACATAAGCTCATGGTGGGTCAGATGCGTGCGATAGAATCGACTTTGCGTATCCTCAATAAACCGGGCTTGTGCGGTCTTGCGGAGAATATGGTGAATTCAAGGCGAATTGTTTGGTTCGGGGTCGGAGGAGCATTGGATGTTGCGGTCAATATAAGCAGCAACCTTGTTCGCATGGGACTTGATTCAACTGTTATGCGTGAAGAGAACTGCATGAAAGCATATGTCAAGCGGCTTGGGAAAGGCGATTTGTTTTTTGGAATTTCCAGAACAGGTGCAACGCAAAAGACTCTCGAATGCCTTGAAGAAGCCAAAAAAAACGGAGCAACTACAGCGTTCATGACAAACTTGATCAATTCCCCTGCCGAAAATACTGCGGATTATTTTATCTGCACTTCAAGGCTCGATGACCTTTACAGGCTCTGCGGTTTTGAAACTAATTCGGCACAGAACGCACTGCTGGAGGTGCTGTCATTCCTAATTGCGAAAAAACTGAGGCATATTGCAAGGACAGATTTTGTTGACCTTTTGACGAAAAGAGAATAAAAATGAAAATCATTGAGGATCTTCATACGCATACTTTTTACAGTCACGGCAAGAGCAGCCCGAGAGACAATGTTTTGCGGGCGGTGGAGCTGGGGCTTGAGGCAGTTGCAGTGAGCGAGCATGCAGCGGGAAACATGTTCTTTGGCGTTCGCGGGAAGAAGCTCGAACGGTTTAATAATGAGATGGCGGAGCTGAGACGTGAGTTTGCAGGGAAGATCGACGTTAAAGTCGGACTTGAGTGTAACGTGATGGATTTCGGCAAGAGCGATATTCCATCGGACAGAAGCAAGTATGACGTCATCATTCTCGGGTACCACAAGGGCATACCGCCGGTAAATAGATTTGCAAGGCATATCATAAGCGAGAGTTTCGGCGGAAAATCAACTCCAAGACAGAACACGGAATCGATCATGCTTGCGGCAGAACGAGGTCACGCAGATATTATTTCTCACCCGGGTGAGTACATAAGGGTTGACATTCCATACATGGCGGATTGTGCAAGGCAGCTGGGAATTATGCTTGAAATCAATTCGGCTCATGTCAGCATGACTCCGGATGAAATAAGAACTGCATATGAGCATGGTGCAAAACTCATTATCGGCAGTGATGCACACATTTGCACACGGGTCGGTGATTTTAAAAATGCCATTGAATCTGCAAGAACGGCAGGAGTTCTTGAGCACGTTGTAAATATAAGAGCTTAAGGATAAAATATGGAAATGACTCTTAACGAAAAAATATCATCGCTGTATATCGATGCATTTGACTATGACGTCTGCATCAAAAGCTCTGAGCATGGCGGCAGCTGCGTTGTTATCGGAGAAAAAATCGGCGAGGATTTTGAAAACATTCGTGTCGAAAACGGGAATCTTGAAATTATCAGGAAAAAGAACAATATTTTCAACAAATTGTTTGGAAACCTTGGAAAAAACAAGAGACTTACTGTTATGCTTCCGGAAGGGAAGTATGAAAGCTGTACACTGAAAATTGCCAGCGGTGATGTAGATGTGAACGCCGGGTATTGCTTTGGAAATATGAAAGTCGAAGTTGTCAGCGGCGACATTTGCATTGACAGTGTTTGCGTTGAAAACGATGCAGAATTCTCCGCAGTGAGCGGCGATATCCGGAGCAGTAATCTGAGCTGTTCGAGACTTAGGGTAAAAAACACCAGCGGTGATGTTTCGATTTGCGGTGCAACGGCGAGTGAGTGTATGAGCCTTGAATCTGTCAGCGGCGATGTATGCCCGGTCGATGTTCTTGCAGGCAGCCTTAAACTGAGAACGATCAGCGGTGACATCAACGGAACACTTGGAAAAGAGTATAATTATTCCGTACACAGCGTAAGCGGCACTGTTTCCATTCCGGAATCGATGGGTGAGAGACATTGTGATATCAGAACCACAAGCGGCGATGTAAAAATAAAATGGAGTGAACAATAATAATGAAAAAGTGGTATAACGAGGAATATGAATTTGAAATTGAGGTCGTAGGCTTTCTTCGCGGAACAGAAACCGAGAGATATTGCAGAAACGGCGAGCAAGTGGGGGACAAGTACACCTGTACATATGGCTGTCCCGTAAATTCCGAAGGTTTTGGAATCTGCTCAAAAACCATGATGATGCTCTACCCGATAATGGAAGCCGTCCGAAGCGGAGGAGATCTCGGAAAGGTCGGAGGTGACGGAAAATACGAGAAGACAATTGTCTGTCCCGATGGCTGTGTCATGTTCAAGCTTACTGCAAAGCCTCTCGGAAATGAAAATTTTTATACAGGCAAGTTTTTTCTGCCGTCGGAAGAAAAATAAAGGAGTACTAACACGAAAGTTTTGCTGATAAATGGAAGCCAGAGAGCAAACGGCTGTACGCATAGGGCATTGCAGGAGATTGAAAGGACACTCAATCAGGCAGGTATTGAAACAGAAATTCTCCATATCGGAGCGAAAGCTGTGCAGGGCTGCACGAGCTGTGGGGCATGCTCGGGTGGAAAACCATGCGTGTTTGACGGCGAAGATGAAATCGTTACCATTGCGAGAGGGAAGCTCAATGAAGCTGACGCCCTTATCGTCGGCAGCCCGGTTTACTTTGCAAGCCCGAATGGAAATCTAATTGCCTTTTTGGACAGGTTGTTCTATGGCAATGTGAATTGTGCGAACAAGCCTGCTGCGGCAATTGCCTCGGCAAGGCGTGCAGGTACAACGGCAACGCTCGATGTGCTTAACAAGTATTTCATTATATGCGGTATGCCAATCGTGCCGAGTCAGTATTGGTGCATGGTCCACGGAAATGAGCCGGAAGAGGTCGAAAAAGACCTGGAAGGTTTGCAGATAATGCGAACACTCGGGCGAAATATGGCATGGCTGCTGAAATGTATCGAAGCCGGCCGCAATGCCGGTATTAATCCGCCGGAGCGTGAAAAGCGAGTAAGCACAAATTTTATCAGATAGGCGTTCTTTAAAACGGGACGGCGGTCATTCGCCGTCCTTTTTGCATTCCGGGCATTCGGGCAGCCCCGTTATACTTGTAAGCAACGATAACAGCCCGGCAAGTACGCTCGAAGAAATGACAAGAATCCAATTTATTTCATTGAGAGCCATCGATGTGCCGATGCTTGCAAGGGCTGTTTGTGCAACTGTCCTTGCGGCACGAATCAAGGCCGCTTTTATCCATTCCTTTGACTTAAAACCCATAAATATCACCACCTTTCCGCTGTTTATTAAAGCATATGACGGTTCTGAGAAAAAGGTCACAGGAATGCAAGGAATGCTCCAACAATGTGATATATATTGACTATGCATGCGGGATGTGATATACTCGAGTTACTTTATAAGGAGGATCTTTCACATGAGAAGAACCATTGCTACAATTCTGTTTGTTGCCATGCTGATCCCGTGCATTTGCTTCGCCTCGGCGGACGTTGCTGCACCAACAGCTGATGCAACAGAGCCCACTGCAACCCTCAGGGGGTGCAGTTTATTTTATCATGACCCCCGTTTTATGGGCGGTCCGGTCGGTTGGGTAGAGTTTCCATCCGGCAATCCCGAAGCAGCCCAGTTCGTTTCGGATTATCTTGAAGAGTTTTCGGGCTTTAAAGCCGGTGAATTCTACAACGGAAGCATTTACGCATACCGCTACGATACCGGAGAAAACTATGCTTTCTGTGCCGTCGATGCTTTTACCTTTGAGGAGACGGTTCTAAGCTCAGGTCCTGCAATTCCCGAAGATCTCGCATACGACTATGCAACCGATACGATGTATGCAGTTTCGGGCGGGATGCTCTGCACGGTATCGATGGAAAACGGTGTGCTTGACGAGGTCGGTGCAATTGGCTCCGACAGCATTGTGGGTCTCGCATGTTCGACCGACGGTCAGCTTTACGCAGTCAGCGGTGACGGTAGCTTCTATGCCGTCAATAAGCAAAACGGCGAGGGAACGCTTATAGGCAATACAGGTGTTACCGCAGATAACTATCAGTCAATGGCATATGACCACAACACAGGCAGGCTCTACTGGGCAAGCTGTTCAACTACACCACTCCTTCTCTCCTATTACACTACTGATTCCGCTCTTTACGAAATCGACATTGAAACAGGCAGTGCAAACAGGATCAGCGGTACGATTTACGATTCAAACATGCAGGTAACCTGTCTGCACGTTATTCCCGACTTCTATGAGGCAGATGCTGTTGCTCCCGAAAGCCTCACGCTGAGCCTCTACGATGCTTATATGCTCGTTGGACAGACTGCACAGCTCAATGCCTATATACAGCCTGCAAACGCACCTAAAGCTGTTGTATGGTCAGTTGCGAATGAAAACATTGCAAGCGTCGGCAACGGCGGTATGGTCACTGCAAACGCCGTCGGCGAAACAGTCGTCACTGCTGTAAGCCTTGACGGCAGATTGCAGAAGCAGTGTACCGTCCACGTTATAACCGAGGAGCAGCTTGCCGAGTTTACTCTTGCCGATGCACTTGATGACGGCGGTTTCGGAGGTACGGTCACAAACAGCAATACTTACCCCTATACTGTTGACATCCGCGAAGGCAGAATTTCTGCAAAGACCAACATGCATGAGAGTCAGAGCTATACTCTGCTCCAGTACGATTTCGGTCAGCTTTCCGCAGGCACCGTCGTTAAGTTCGATTGGAAAACTGATACGATGTACTTCGTTCACGGTCTGATACTCTATGTCAACGTTCCCTACACCGCAAATCTCACCGGTGATTCGGGCTGGCATACTTATGAATACGTAATTCCCGAAGACGGAACGTATGTATTTACCTGGTCATTCTGGCGTGACAACAGTGCTCCGGCAGGCGAAGACTGCTGCTTTATCGACAACATCAGAGTTGAAGTCCCCGGACAGACAATTCCCGGCGATGTTGACGGCGACGGCAGCGTTGCAATTGCAGACGCAATACTCACCCTTCGTCACTCCATGGGCATTGTGACTCTGACGGAAGAACAGGCAGCGATCGCCGACATGGACGGCGATGGTATTGTTTCCGCCGCAGATGCAATTGTTATCCTGCGTCAAGCCATGGGTATCTGACCCTAAATGTAGGCCTGCCCGTGAAACGGTCCGTCGTTCGGCGGATCGTTTTTTTGTCGAAACCGGCGATTTTTCCGATGAATAAAAATCCATGCTGTGGCATTCGGTGTCTAAAAATGCTATAATCAGAGGAAAACGTGAATGAAATGCATTCGTGAATAATATTTATAATGCGTGGGGAAAGCTTCGGAGCGGGTTTTCTCTCTTTTTGCATGATGGTTTTGAGGTGTGGATATGAATAAAACGGTTTCAAAAGACGATGTATTCTCGAAGCTGCCGATAAAGCGTGCGACGCTGATGCAGATACTCCCGTCAATTGCGAGCCAAATGGTCGCTCTTATCTACGGATTTGCCGACACGTTCTTCGTAGGGCGGCTCAATGATCCTGATCAAACGGCGGCGGTAACGGTTTCAACATCCGTCTTTTTGCTGCTGACGGCACTGAGCAATCTGTTCGGCATAGGTGGAGCAAGCGTAATCGCAAGAGCACTAGGAGTGAACGACAGGAGTCGGGCAGAGAAGACTTCTGCATTCAGTTTCTATGCCGCAGCTGTGGGAGGTCTGCTCTTTTCGGCAATTGTGGCTGTTTTCCGAAGCGATATTCTCATGCTGTGCGGTGCGAAGGGAAAGGTCGTCGAATACGCAGGCGGCTATGTGTTTTACACCGTTATTTTGGGTTCGATTCCGACGGTACTGACGAATACCATGGCGAATCTTGTGCGTGCGGAGGGCTCGGCAGGCACTGCGAGCTTCGGTGTGACTCTCGGGTGCATACTCAATATTATCCTCGATCCGATATTCGTGCTTCCGAATTTCTTAAATATGGGTGCGGCAGGTGCAGGACTTGCAACGGCCATTTCGAACGCAGCGGGTATGCTGTTTTTCCTATCATATGTTCTCAAAAACAGAAGGGACACGGTGGTTAAACTCAGTGCCCGCAATCTCAAATACATAAGAGAAACTGCGGGCGATGTACTTAAGATCGGCTCTCCGTCAGCTCTTCAGTACCTTTTGACGGTCGTTGGCGTATCAACGCAGATGAACTTTGTATCAAAGTATGGAAATGATGCCGTTGCAGGGCTTGGGATCACAAAAAAGCTCGATCAGCTTCCGCTGTACTTCTCAATCGGCATTGCAAACGGTCTCCTCCCGCTCATAGGCTACAACTATGCCGCAGGAAACCACGAACGCACAGAGAAGGCATTTCGGTTCGGCTGCACGATTTCGCTCTGCTTTGCCGTGCTGTGCGTAATTGCTTATGAAATCTTTGCAAGGCCCCTTGCAGGCTTTTTTATTGACGATGCTGAAACGGTCAATTACGCAGCCTCATTCCTTCGCCGAATGGTGCTTGCCATGCCGTTTATGTCCATTTGCTATCCGATGATAGTTAAGTTCCAGGCGATGGGCAAGGCGAAAGAATCGCTCATTGTTTCCGTGCTTCGCAAGGGAGTCATAGATATTCCACTCTATTTTATAACTGACAGCATTGTGCCGCTCTACGGCTGTATGTGGGTTCAGCCGATTGTCGATACGGTTTCGCTGATGGCTGCACTCTTCTTAAACTTTCATATTACCAAAACGACTAAGCAAACGATTCCGGAACATTGAAAGCACGAAATGCGAAAAAAGTATTGACAGGATTATAGCAATTGTTGTATAATTGCTATTGTCAAAAGGGCTTAAGATACAAGATTTCAGTCAAAACACGGGCTGTCTTGTGTCTGTTAGCTCTTTTTTTATATAAAAACTTGAGAAATACGGAGTACATATGAACGCATTATGCACATACGGACAATAAAATCTCAAGACAAAAAATATTAATTGACAAGTGGAGGAACACATGAAACAGAAGGTAAACTCTATCTGTGCTTTACTGCTTGCAGCTGTGATGCTGTTTTCAGTTGTCCCGGTTTTTGATTTGCAAATACCGAAAGCAAGTGCAGAAAATGAGGGGGTCACAATGACTCTTAATGAAGCTCTCAATGTCGAAGGCGGAACAATTGAGTTCACTAATTCCGGCGACTATATCGATTCCGAAAACGGCAACTATATTTGGAGAGTGGAGGATGACCACATTGTCTCACCGGAGAAGGGATTGTACCAGAAAAAGGCTATAATTACTGCTGAAGTCACTGCGAATGAGGGTGATATAGTCTCGTTTGATTTTATTTGCGACGTGTTGGACTATACTTATGTAAGCGGCGGTCTGCTTTTCAGCATTGATGACCGCTCCCCGGAGAGCGGCAGGGGCTATGGTTATGCCGGCTACAAGGATTGGACGCATAAGGAATACGCTCTTACCGCCGGCACACATACGCTCAAATGGGTTTTCCAACTATCTACGAATGCAACATCGGGCCGTGCAAAGCTTGACAATGTATGTGTCGGCGAACCGGTTCATCCCTCGGAAATCGTTTTACAGGATACTGCCGAAGTGGGCGTGAACTGCCGAGTACCTTTAACATACGAAGTGCTTCCGGAGGAAGCGTTTAATAAAGATGTTGTGTTCACTTCATCGGACGAAAGTATTGCAGTTGTGCTCGAGGACGGCAATGTGGTAGGCATGAAGGCGGGTACTGCCATAATAACCGCAGCGACGGTTGACGGAGGACTGACAGACACCTGCGAAGTGACTGTCATAGAATCAGAAGTGGGGGCTGTCGAACTCTTTGCTTATGATAGTATTTACTCACGGGAACAGAGCAAGTGGCACACTGTTTTGTACAAATTTTCAAGCGGTCTGCCTGAGAGGGCGGAAGTGGCGGCCGAGCTGTCGTCTGAAGAAGTAAAAAACTGCGATGTAGTGTCATGTGCTTATGTCGGCGGAAAAATCTACGGCTATATGACAAGTGGGTATTATGAATTCAGATATGTTGTTATTGACGAGGCAACTCAGAGTATCGACTATTGGGGCAGAACTAATCTGCTTAACCCACAATCCATGGCATATGATTATTCAACCAATACGCTGTATGCAATTGCCTACGCAGATCAGTCAAATAGCAAATTGGCACTGTATAGTGTGGACATTGATACGGGCGATCTGACAATGATCGCAGAGCTGTCAGAGAATGTAACGGAAATTGCTATATCACGTGACGGGAAAATCTACGGTTTTTTGACCCATACAATCAATGAAATTGATAAGACTACCGGGGAAATTACGAGACTATTCTACTTCCAAGCACAGGATGGGTACAGTAAGGTGCCTTGGAAGGCTGTATGCGACTTTCGGACGGGCTTGTTTTATGTACTCTATGAATCCAGAACCTATTCACAGTACGGTATCAATCAAAATTTATACGAAATAAATGTGGAGGAGCAAAAGGCGAGGTCCTGCGGTTATATCACCTTAAACAACAAGTCCGGCACAAGGGACATGTTTATGAAAAACGATATTGAGCTCCCCCCGAGAGAAAAAACAAAGTTTACTGTAACTTTTGTTGACAGCATGGATGGCTCAGTCATCGGCACAGCTCAATACGAGGTCGGCACAACGCTGGATGAGGCGACCTTCCTCACTCCACCCGAACATGAGGGCTACGCTTTTACCTGCTGGGAGTACGATGGGAATTACGACGGTGAATACCTTCTCTACGATACTACGGTTACAGCTTACTACCATGAGGTGGAAGCTCCTGCGACGATAATTGTAAATAACTGCTATGAAGTAGGCAGCCGTTCATATGCTGATTGGGACAGGTGTGGGTGCCAGATGCTCATCGATGCAGATGCCAGTGCATACGGTACTATTATTCCGGAGCAGAGGACATGGCCGGTGACGGTTATTGAAGGCCCGGAAACCTTCTATGATAACTTCGAATATAGGCTGCCGGAGGGGGCAAGTGCCGAGTTTTCATCCAACTCATCAATGTATTGCAAAAAACAGCTTATCAACATTCCGGCAGGTACGTACGACTGGTGCTTTATTGCTCCAACGAAGGTTGCCGAAGGCGTTGACTATCTGTTCATGAGCGATGACGGAGATATTCCTGCTTGTTATGACAACTATACCTTTGAAGCGGGGTATACATATGAGTTTAATGTAACGCATTATAACACAGGCGATTCTTCAACTCGTGTCATGAAAGTCGGACTGACAGTAACACGTGGGAACACTGAGCCTATATATACCGAACGCATTGAACTCGTTGGGCAAGAGGTTGTCGTTTACGGAAAGCGAATGATAGAATATGAAATTTATGTCTATCCCGAGAATGCCTTTGACAAGCAGGTATACATTACGTCAGCCGATGAGACGATCGCTTACCCGGGAATCGACATTCTTGGCGATGACAGTATATATGTTCCGGATGGTGTTCACGGCGAGTATTGCTATGCTTATGGCGTAAGTACGGGCAGCACCGTTTTTTCAGTGAATTCGAGTGACGGACACTCTCAAACCGAATTCATTGTTCGCGTTCCGGAGATTATGCCTGTTGCAAATATTCGTGCTTTCCGGGCAGGTAAATGGATTGATTTATTTGATGATAACGTTTTTGAGTATACGACCATAAGAAACGAGAATAGTACCTATTCTATAACGGCAGCCACCTACGCAGGGGGTAAACTCTTTTGCTTTGAAAACAGCAGTGGCAGCAATCGGTTTGCTATTAAAGATGCCGAGACACTTGAAACGCTGTTCACAGGTGCAAGGATGGATAGGATTGTAACCGCAATGGCGTATAATTATGCAAATGGTAAGCTGTACGCTCTTGCGGTTAATGATGAGCTTGGCACTGGTAATTCACTTTACGAGGTTTCACTGCCGCTCGGCACCTTAACAGAAATAGCTCCGATACAGGCGTTCGATGCAAACGGCAATCAAGTTTTCCTAAACGAGTTCTGCATTGATAAAAACGGAAATGCCTATGGCGTTAATAAGTCATATTCAGAGCCCTACCTGCAAAGCATTGATCTAACAACCGGAATCTGCACAATAATCGGCGGCACGGGAATGAAGTCATATTCCGGTTTTTTCGATTCTAACATTCGTCCCTGCGGGTACATGGCTTTTGATAATGAACACGGAACAATTGTTCACTACGATGGTCTTAACGGATGGGGAAACTTTAAGCCGGAAACAGGTGAATATATTCACAACAGGCCTTTCTGGTCTGCAAGTATTTACTGCATTTATGTGCGAGACAGTGAACCTGAAATTGGGATACCGCCGGCTCCGGATTTCAAAATCACATTCATTGATGATTCAACGGGCGAAACTTTTGAAGAGCGGACGGTGCAGGGCGGAAGTTATGTAGATACGGAGAGTTTTCCGACTCCACCCGAGCATGATGGACTTGTTTTCGGGGCATGGGACTTTTTTGACACAGATAAAATGGTGACCTCAGACATTACAGTCCGAGCACTGTATTCAGAACCAGGAGTTCAAACCGCAGTTATTAGGTTGACAGATGAGAGCGGGGGACTGTATCAGAATCCAAATGGAGCTGATGAGGCGGAAGAGAGTGGATGGATGACGACATGCGTTGGCTGGCATATGGTATTTGATGCAGATGCGAATTCCTGCGGAGATGATCAGAGCTTTGCCTTCAGCATGAACGGAGGAGAATTGAATTCATCAGCCTCGCAATTATACGCCTCGATCGAGTATTCAATCCCCCGAAATGCCGAAGCACCTGTAAATGCATCGGATTCCCAATATAACTATGTTGAGTCTGTGTCGGGTGAAACGAAGTCGGTTCGCATACCGGCAGGAACATATGATTGGTGTATCCTGTCACTGATTACCTATTCGTATAGCAGATTTATTGCTTCAAGCTACGGGAATATATCGGGATGTTATGACGATTTCGAATTCGTAGCAGGCTATTTGTACGAGTTCAGAATTTATCGCAAGAGTTATTGCCATGCGGTTGATTTGACGATAACCAAGATTGATAAAGGAACAACGCAGGACGCAGGCGTATGCGTGATTCTCGGTGAGATAACGGGCGAGCCGGGTGAGGAAATTGAAACGGAAGTCGTTATAGAGGGTGATTACGAGGCAAACAGCTTTGATATGACCCTTGAGTACGATGCAAGTGACATAGAAGTTCTTGAAATAACACCGGGCGA
>CAKTYT010000014.1 GCA_934633695.1 uncultured Clostridia bacterium
CACTCCCCGGATTGCCCTCCTTAAAAAAGAAGGGTGCTGCTGCAAATATGACTTGATTTTGCAACAGCCCCTTTTTTTCTGTTTGACTGATCCTTACACTTTTTTTACAGATAACGGCTTTTTACATCGAAGACGGGCGAATATATAACTGTTGTAAATGCTTTTAGTCTTGACTTATCACGATAACATGAGTATAATTCTGCTCAAAAGTGTTTGAAATGGCTCTAATACATGGGATGGTTGACGTGAAGGACTTAAAAAATCGTTTCTTTATGCCACTGGCACGGTGAGTGTTGCGTCGAACCGTGTCGGGTCGTATTGTGAGTCGGGTTGTGACAAGAGTAAGGAGGAGTAAAACTTGATATTCGGAAAACACATTAATCGCTACTATTTAAAGAATGCACCGGTATTGCTGCTCGGCATGCTGGCCCTTTTGCTCGTGGACTTTTTCCAGTTGAAAATTCCGGAGCTGTACAGGATGGTCATTAACGGCATGAACGGAGAGCTTTTTCTCGTGAACGGTGAAATGGTGCCGTTCAACATTGATATCTTGCTTGATTCGATCTGCAAGCCAATGCTGATCATTATTGCCGTGATGATCTTCGGAAGGTTTTTGTGGCGTGTATGTTTCTTTGGTTCAGCTATAAGGGTAGAAACTGACTTGAGAAACAAAATGTTTGACCACTGTAAGGATCTTTCATGTCAGTATTATCAGGTAAACAAGGTCGGCAACCTCATGAGTCTTTTCACAAATGACCTTGATACCATACAGGAATGCTTCGGAGATGGTCTTTTGATGGCATTTGATGCACTGGCTCTCGGTCTGCTTGCACTTTATAAGATGTGGAATATGGATCTCTTGCTGACCGGTTTTGCACTTATACCAATGGTGATTATGCTCATAATCGGAACCATCGTCGGCAAAAGCATGATGAAAAAATGGGAGATTCGCCAGCAGGCATTCTCCGACCTCTCCGATTTCTCTCAGGAGAGTTTCTCGGGATTTGCAGTCATAAAGGCATTTGTCAAGGAAACAAAGGAGCTGCTTGCATTTAAGAAGCTCAATATCAAAAATGAAGACGTTAACGTTGAATACGTTAAAATTTCAACGAAGCTCAATATTTTGATAACGCTTCTTGTTGAGTCTGTTATTTGCGTTATACTTGGCTACGGCGGTTACCTTGTTTATAAGGGTGAATTTAACGCAGGTCAGCTTGTGGAGTACATCGGTTACTTCACCTCGATCGTCTGGCCGATAATGGCAATTTCGATGCTCATTGAGAAATCCTCGAGAGGTAAGGCTTCTCTCAAGCGTGTTGGTGAGCTGCTCGATGCGAAAATCGATGTATGCGACCGCAGCGGAGTTGAAGAGCTCACTTGTGTCAAGGGAGGGATCGAATTCCGTAACCTCACCTTCCGCTACCCGGACGGCGAGTTTGACGTCCTCGACAACATATCCTTCAAGGTTGAGCCCGGCGAAAGCCTTGGTATTGTCGGCAAAACCGGAGCAGGTAAGACGACACTCGTCGATCTTATTTTAAGAACGTACAATGTTCTGGACGGAACGGTATTCATCGACGGACACGATGTGAACAGTGTCTCAATCAAATCAGTACGCAACAGTTGCTCCTATGTACCGCAGGATAATTTTCTGTTCTCGGATACGATAAGCAACAATATTTCATTCGCATTTGATTCAGCGGATGAAGAAAAAATCATTGAGGCCGCAAAGCTCTCCGATGTTCACGAAAACATTGTAGACTTTAAGGACGGTTACAGCACTATTCTCGGCGAGAGGGGCGTCACCGTTTCCGGCGGACAGAAACAGCGTATTTCCATTGCAAGGGCACTGCTTAAAGAGTCCCCCATACTCATTCTTGACGATTCGGTATCAGCCGTTGACACTAAGACGGAAAAAATCATACTCGATAACCTAAAAAAGAACCGCAAGGGCAGGACGACCATTCTTATTGCCCACAGAATTTCAACTATTGAAAGCATGGATAAAATTGCTTTCATTGATGACGGCAGACTCATTGCCGTGGGTTCTCACGACGAACTTTACAATACCTGTGAAGAGTATCGTAAAATGGTCGAATTGCAGCGTCTTGAAGATGAAGTCGGAGGTGAAAAATAATGCGTGAATACTATCCTCTCCTCGTCGTCGGTGGAATAATCGGCGTAATTTCAATCGTTCTTAGTGTTGCATATGCCCTTGTTAAGGATAAAAAACAGTCGATGGGTTTTGAACGCAACATGAAGGATAAAGAGATCGTCAAGCGTCTCATGGCGTATGCAAGGCCGTACTGGAAGCAGTTCCTGTTCGTAGGCTTCATTATGCTCTTCTCTATTGCGTATGACATAATTGCACCGCTCATTATCGGCAAAATTGAATCGATGGTTGTCGGAGGGTTTGAACTGAGCAAACTCTTCACTGCTGTCGGGATTTATGCCGGAATACTGGTCGTTTCAATGGTTTGTTCATACATACAGGCGATTGTTCTGCAGCGGACCGGACAGAAGATTATCTCCCATATGCGTGAAGATCTGTTCGTTCATATCGAATCGCTCTCTCATGAGCAGATGAACAATATTCCCGTCGGCAAACTTGTTACAAGGGTAACGAATGATACCAACGCAATTTCGCTTATGTTCACGAGTCTTCTCGTCAACCTTGTGAAAAACTTCTTCGTTATCATCGGTGTGCTTGTCGCAATGCTGATGCTCAACTATGAGCTGACCCTGATGGTCCTCTGTTTTGTTCCGTTCATAATCCTGTTTACCGTTATCTTCAGAAAGTTCTCAAGAAAGGCCTACCGTAAGGTTAAGGACCGCACGACGGACATTAATACTTACCTCTCCGAAAACCTTTCGGGGATCAAGATCACGCAAATCTTTAACCGTGAAGCTGAAAAAATGAAATGCTTCAAGGGTAAGAGTGATGCTTTGGGACAGGCAAAGCAGGAGCAGATCTTCGTTTTCGGTATATTCAGACCGCTCGTCTACATGCTTTACGTAAGCTCGGTAATGTGTCTGTTTTATCTCGGAGGCAAGGGGTATTTCGATGGATTCTCCTTCATGGGTCAGACGATTGCAAGCGGTACGGTAGTTTCGTTCTACATGTACATTTCGAAGTTCTATAATCCGATACAGAATCTTGCGGAGCAGTTCAACTGGCTGCAATCAGCATTTGCCTCGGCAGAAAAAGTATTCACAATCATGGATATCGAACCCAAGGTCGTAGATGCTCCCGATGCAATTGAACTCGATGAAATAAGGGGCGAAATTGAATTCCGCGACGTATGGTTCAGCTATATTCCGGGTGAATGGGTGCTTAAGGGCGTTTCGTTCCATGTAAGCCCCAAGCAGACGGTGGCATTTGTAGGCTCTACGGGTTCAGGTAAGACGACGATATTGTCGCTTATTTGCAGAAACTATGATTTCCAGAAGGGCGAGATCTTAATCGATGGCATCGACATAAGAAAGATAAGGATTTCTTCACTGAGAAAGCATTTTGGTCAGATGCTCCAGGATGTATTTCTCTTTTCCGGAACGATAAGGAGTAATATCCTTCTTCGCGAGGAAGGCATAAGCGATGAGGAAGTTATGAAAGCATGTGAATATGTCAATGCAGATCACTTCATTAACAAGCTTGACGGCGGTCTTGATGAGGTGGTTCGTGAAAGAGGAAACAACTTCTCCGCAGGTCAACGGCAGCTGCTTTCCTTTGCGAGAACGATTATTCATAAGCCGGAGGTCATGATTCTCGACGAAGCGACGGCGAACATTGATACCGAAACCGAAATCCTCATTCAGGATTCGCTTGAAAAGATGATGAATATCGGCACGATGCTCATAGTTGCCCACAGGCTTTCAACTATTCAGCATGCGGACAACATCATTGTATTATCTCATGGCAAAATTGTTGAGCAGGGTAACCACCATGAATTGCTACAAAAGCGCGGAAGATATTACAAACTTTATATGCTTCAATACAAAAAGGAACAGATGAAGACCGAGTAAAAATTTACGGTTTGACGAATCGAGTCGTGCACAGAACGGCTCGATTTTGTTGTTTACATGATTTAACTCGGTATATTGCTGTTCGAGTGGGGCTGCGTGCTGTACAAAAAGTGTAGATGATGGTATAATCAATGATGGGACTGTCTGCACCCTGATAAAGCTAAATTAGAGAGGTCAATATGAAGAAAACGGTAAGCATTTTCATTTGTTTAATATTTTTTATCCTGAATTTTTCATTCGGAGCGGCCGCAGAACCGACGGCAGAGCCTTTGTCCGATCCGTTTGCAGAGTACAGCACACCATACCTCGTGCTTATGGAGGCGGGGACAGGGGCGGTTCTTTATGAACGTTCCGGCTATGAAAAGGCATTTCCTGCCAGCACAACGAAGCTTATGACGGCTGTTCTCGCAGTTGAGAACCTTCAGGATCTAAATCGAGTCGTCACGATTGGGTGGCGTTCAGTTTCGGGTTTCGGTCCGAAGAGTTCGCTTATGGGGCTTGAGGCTTATGAAGAGATTTCTCTTATCGACGTGCTTTACGGTCTTATGATGCGTTCGGGCAATGATGCGGCAAAGTGTATTGCAATCGAAACAGCTTTTGAGGTTTACGGAGATTCAATCACCGAAGAACAGGCGATTCCGACCTTCATTGACATGATGAATGCGAAAGCGACGGAGATTGGAATGACGAGTACGCATTTTTCGACGGTCGACGGGAGACATGATCCAGAGCACTATACTTCGGCATACGATTTTGCTCTGCTTATGCAGTATGCACTTAATAACCCGAAGGTTTGCGAAATAATTTCCTCCCGTGTACACGACATTGAACCGACGAACAAGCATCCGCAGGGCTACCACCTTGAAAACTCGAACAAACTGATTTGCCAAAAAGAAACGGATGCGAACAGCTTCGTATATCCGTATTGCATAGGCGGTAAAACAGGTGAGACAAATGATGCCGGTTACTGCCTCATAAGTGCCGCAAAGAAGGATAATGTAACGCTCATACTCGTTCAATTCGGTGATGACAATAAAACGATAAGCACGACCTATCGTTACCAGCTTGCTCCGGTGATGTACGAGTGGGGTTTTAAAAATTTTAAGACGGAGCCGTTGACTGACTTCGATGTTCAAACAAAATTTACGATTCAGTCATCAGGTTACTCACCGATAGACGATATGCTCGGTAAATTTACGGCAGTTGCAGATATTTCAAATTTAACTGTCAGCGGCACCGCAGATTTTCTCAATTCAAGAAGGGAGAACCCGGAGATTATAAACATTGTTGTCAATGCTCAGGGTGCGGAGGCTCCTATAAAGAAAGGGCAAGTTATCGGCACAGTGGAATACTATTTCTACGAGAAAATGCCGATCGTTGTTGACCTTTGTGCCGACCGCGATATTGCCGCTGCTAACAAGAACAGCCGTGAACACAGTGACATTGTTTTTTCACCGATAACACCGCCTCCCGGAAGCGGCAAAAACACAAACCTTCACCTTGGCAGAAACCCCGGAGGTGGAGAATACTCCGTGTGGGTTTATTACGACCACAGCCTTTACACAATGAGTTCAATGGATTGGCACTACCTGTATTGCAATGACGGCGTGTTCCGTGCAGCAACAAGTCCTGAACTTGCAGGTGAAATAAAACTATATGAACAGCTTTTCGACAGCAACGGCAATGTTTATTATCAACTGACCGAAAACTGCGGCAACGGCGGTAATTTTGTGATTGCATCGGGAGAATTTGCTCTTTCGTCACACAAGCTGGATGGAACGCTGAGTGCAGTCGAAATCAGTACAGATGAAAACGGCGTCATTACGAGCGAAGTCGGCGATGAAATGGTTTGGAAATTTGAACACGAGAGCAATGGCTACAGGATAAGCCAGGATTCACGCTTCCTGACGAGAAAACCCGGCAGCGGCATTCTTTTCTGGATAATTATTGTCGTCCTTATTCTCGTTGTTCTCATACTCATGCGTGCTATTGACGTGAGGAGAAGCTTCAGAAGGAATGGACGCGGCAGACGCATGTACCGAGGCAGCAGAAGGAGATAAATGGAACAGTACGGAAGGTTTGCACGGATCTATGACCTTTTTATGAGTGATGTTGATTATGACGGATGGGCGGAATACCTTGCCGGCTTCATACGACCGGGTTTGTCCGTCATTGAGTGCGGGTGTGGAACGGGACAGCTGACCCTGAGACTGAAGAAAAAGGGTTGTGATATCGTCGGTACGGATATTTCGACAGAAATGCTCGCCGTTGCTGCGGAAAAAGCGAGGCGTGCAGGACTGAAAATCAATTTTGTGTGCATGGATATGGCCAAGCTTGAATGGCACAAACGGGTTGACTGCATTGTCGCTCCCTGTGACTGTGTGAACTATCTGACTGCAGAAGGCGATGCAGAAGCTTTTTTTAGGGCTGCATACAATTTTCTTAAACCGGGCGGTATTCTGCTCTTCGATGTTTCATCAAGATACAAGCTAAAAGAAATACTCGGTTTTAATACCTTTGCAGACAGCAGACCGGATGCTGCGTATATTTGGCAAAATTACTTTGATGAAAAATCGAATCTGTCCGAAATGAATCTTGAGTTTTTCGTCTTTTCAGGTATAGAAAAAAACGGGAAGCCTTTGTTCGAAAGGTTCTGCGAAAAGCATATTCAGTGTGCGTATACGGAGAATGAGCTTAAAGACCTGCTTGAAAAGACGGGCTTTTCGGAAATAAAATGTTTTGGAGCATTCACAAGGGCGGAGCCTAAGCCCGACAGTGAACGACTTCAGTTTTTTGCAAGGAAGCCTGCTTGACGGCAGGCGTGATTTCTGGAGGAGAATTATGGATAATTTGTATAAAGATAAAATAATAAGGGGATTGCTGCTCAATAAAACGGTTAACGTCATTGCAATTTCAGGCAGAGACATGGTTGAGGAAGCGAGAAGGGTGCATAATTTGAGCAGGGTTTGCACGGCGGCACTCGGGAGAACGATGCTTGCGGCTTCGATGATGGCTGCAAAGCTCAAGAGCAGCACCGACAGCATTACCGTTACCGTTGCAGGCGACGGACCTGCGGGCAGTATAACGGTCGTAGGTCGAGAGGGCGGCATAGTCAAAGGATATGTTACAAATCCGGAAGTTGAGCTTCCGCTCAATCAGCTGAATAAGCTCGATGTCGGCGGTGCAGTCGGCAAGGGTGATTTGCGTGTCGTAAGGGATTTTTCACTCAAAGAGCCGTATGTCGGCAGCTGCCACCTTGTCAATGGGGAAATTGCGGAGGACTTTGCAAGGTACTTTGCGGTGAGTGAACAGCAGCCGTCACTTGTATATCTTGGCGTTCGTATTGAGCCTGTCTCCGGTACTGTCAGGTCTGCGGCAGGGCTGATACTTGCACCGCTTCCGAATTGCCCTGATGAGGATCTGGACAAGCTGGAGGACCTGAGCAGGGAAATTTCAGAGCTCTCGATGCACATCGATGAGGGCGAAGAACTCAACGTGGCACTGAACCGTTTGTTTGAAGGACTTGGCTTTGAAAAGACGGAAGAAATGACTCCTGCATTCAAATGCGATTGCAGCAGGGAGAGACTTGAAGGTGTTTTAGTTTCTCTCGGCAGCTCTGAGCTTCGAGACATTATTGAAAATGATGGCAAGGCTGAAATTGTTTGCAGGTTCTGTAATACAGCGTATCAGTTCGGTAAAGATGTGCTTGAGGGACTTCTTGAGCACGCTGTCGAGAACGAAAGGCAGGTTTAGGTATGGAAGGAACTCATCTTCCTCACCATGGCAGTGTAATTTCGTTTGATGAGTTTGCAAACAACAGTGACGAGCTTGTCAGACTTGCGCAGGAAAGGGTCGATGAAGAAAACTTTTACAGTGCATTAGTCCTATTGCGTAAGGCACATGAGGCAGATCCGTTGGATTGCGAAATTCAGCTCCTGATTGCGGAAGTGCTTGTTGATATGTGCTGCTTTGACGAAGCGATGTATGAGCTTTGCCACATTATTGACACCGACAATCAGTTCTTTGTAAGCGGTGTTGCCGATCTTGGCGGATGTTATTTTAGAATGTCAAGGTTTGAGGCGGCAATGGATGCTCTTGAAAGCATAAAGGATCGGCAGAGCGAGCTTGATGAATCAGAGCTGGAGGCAGTTGGAGAAATTACGGCTGCATATGAGTTCATTTCGCATGTGAGTACAAAGGTGCAAAAGAAGCCGCCGATAAGGGATATCGAGGATGTTAAGAGTGAGCAGTGTATAAAAAAATGCAACGATTTCTTTTTTAAAGGTGAGTACAGTGAAATGCTCAATTATGCATTGCCAAAGGTGGGAACCGTATCGCCGAGCGGCGATTTGTATGGAATGCTTTGCCTGGGCTTCCTTGAGACGGACAGATGCGTTGAAGGACTCGAGTTTATCAGGAACATCCCGAGTGAAATTCGCAAATCTGACAGAATCCAATGCGCTGAAGCAATAATGCAGCATAGAATCGGTAATGAAGCGGAGTCTGACAGAATTTGCCGGCAGCTTTTTTCCGCTGCAGAAAAAAAAGAAGAGTTAAATCTGATTGTTTGCTCATTGTTCATTGAACTCGGTAAATTTAAGGAGGCAATGCAAATTGCAAAGAAACTCAACGACCTTATGCCATACGATAAGATTGCAATGAATTTTTATGCCGGTCTGCTGTATGTGAACGGAAACCGTAAAGCTGCCGAGGCAGTTTATCATAAGATCCTGAAAATAAATGAAAATAATTTTGTCGCAAAGTACTTCCTATCTCACAGCAGCGAAGAGTTGGAGAGGCAAAACGCAATTAAATACCTGATTGGTTATAGGCTTCCGCCGTCCGGCGAGATGAAGGTGATCGATACACTCAACGAAATGATTGCATGCGAAGATAAAAGGGGTTTTGGGGACGAGAAAAGCGAGGATGTTCATGCAGTCGTTGAATGGGTCCTGATGAATGGAACTGAAGAAATGCAAATCGACTGTGCAGATTTTCTGCTTCGTGCGGGAAGTGCCGAGGCAATGCACTTGATTCGGTTTCTTTTGATCAATCCAAAGACCTGTGACAGAGCAAAAAAATACATAGCAGTAGTTGCCACTGAGGTTTATCGAAGGGAAACGCTCTACGTTTTTTATGATGATGGGCTTCATATTGCTGCCGGTTGGATGCCGATTGACGAAGTAATGTGGCCGATGCTGATGACCGGTTCTTATATGAAGCTGGTGTCCTTTATTGAAAGCAAGCTCGAGTCCAGAGATTCGGTTCTTTGTACTGTTGCAAAGTCTCTTGCCGCACTCTACGGAATGAGGTGTTCCGGTGACTATCTTTCTCTCAGTAACGACCAGATAGAGGCCGCTGCAAAGCTGATTATTGAGAGGTCAGCTGTGTTATGCGAGGGCAGGGTAAAAAAAATTGACGATATTATTGAAGGCATTGAGGTCACGAAGAAGCGTTATGATAACGCAGCTGCACGTTATGCCAAATACATGAAGGATGATGATATTAAATGGTAAACAGGTTTATTGCAACTTGCAAAATCGGACTTGAAGCTGTTGTTGCAGGTGAGCTTCGAAATCTTGGCATTGAGGTTTCTTCCGTTGCGGATGCGAGAGTGAATTTTGCAGGGGATTACTTTACAATGGCGAGGGCATGCCTTTGGCTCAGAACAGCAGAAAGGGTACTTATGGTCGTTGATGAATTTCCTGCGGAGACCTTTGACCAACTTTTTGAAGGGGTAAGGCATATTCCATGGAAGAACTATCTTAAACGCGATTCGTTTATTCATGTAAATGGAAAATCCGCAAAGAGTAAGTTATTCTCTGTCAGCGACTGCCAAAGCATTGCAAAAAAAGCAATTGTCGAATCTCTGAAACGTTCGTACAATGTCCGTGTGCTTCCCGAAACGGGAAAACACATTATTATCGAAATAGGTATACTGAGAAACAATGTTACTGTTGCACTTGACTGTTGCGGTGCCGGATTGTCGAGAAGAGGTTACAGAACCTTTAACGTTCCTGCTCCAATATCGGAAACACTCGGTGCGGCAATTATCTTGCTTTCGGGATATCGTGCGGAGAGGCCGCTTGTTGATCCCATGTGCGGTTCGGGAACTATGCCAATTGAAGCGGCAATGATAGGTTCAAATATGGCCGTCGGCATGAACAGAAGCTTTGCGGCAGAGGAATGGCACTTTATGGATTTTCCCGCATTTGAAAGGGCAAGAGAAGAGGCAAGGGACAGTATAAAGCATGTTAAGCTCGATATAACCGGCTCGGACATTGATGCTCATTCCATCGATATATGCAAAAAACATGCGAAGAAAGCCGGCGTCATGCTGAATTGGGCTGTGAAACCACTTAAAGATTTCCACGAAGAGAGGAGCGGAGGGGTCATCGTTTGCAATCCTCCGTACGGCGAAAGGCTTATGGAAAAGCGGGATGTCGAAAGACTCTATCACCAAATGCATGAGGCTTTTTCAACACTAGACAGCTGGAGCATAAACATAATAACTTCCCATCCGACGTTTGAGAAAATCTACGGCAGGCGTGCTGATAAACGGAGGAAATTGTCAAACGGCGGTATGGTGTGTACGCTTTACCGATACTATCCGAAAAGGCTCAGCTGCGGCGGTGAACGTGATATAAATAAAGCTGATTTACAAGAATGAAAGGGGTCGATAAAATGAGACTTGTTATTGCTTCCAACAACGCAAATAAAATAAGGGAAATCGAACAGATACTCGGCTCACGGTTTGATGAAGTCGTTTCAATGAGGACGGCGGGTCTGGAGCTTGACGTCCTTGAAGATGCAGATACTTTTATGGGGAATGCGGAAAAAAAGGCTGTTGAAGCTGCAAGACTGCTTCCGGGCGATGCTGTGCTTGCAGATGATTCCGGCCTTTGCGTTGATGCCTTGGGTGGTGCTCCGGGTGTATACTCTGCAAGATATGCCAATGATGGCCACGATGATGCTGCTAACCGTGCAAAACTGCTCGAGACGATGAAGGACGTTCCTTTTGAAAGGCGTGACGCACACTTTGCTTGTGCGATGGTGCTTATACATCCCGAAAAGGGTAAGCTCACGGCTTACGGCAGGGTTAACGGCAAAATTTTGAATGAGGAAATCGGAGAAAATGGCTTTGGTTACGACTCGCTCTTCCTTTATGAACCGGATGGATTGAGTTTTGCACAGATTGATGCACAAAGAAAAAATGCAATAAGTCATAGGCACAATGCACTCATGCTTTTGCTCTCCGCACTGGGTGAGGATTGAGACACAGTATGAAGAGAATTGGTGTTATAAGTGATGCACACGGCGACTTTTTCGCAGTAAAAGTTTGTGTTGAGATGGCGGGGAAGGTTGATTCTTGGGTTCACCTCGGTGATGTGGTAAGCGATGCAAGCTACTTGGCTTCAATTACGGGAATGCCGGTTTACAGTGTCCGCGGAAACTGTGATGCCGGAGCTGCCGTTGAATCCGAACTCATTATCACTGTTGATGGTGTAAGGATCATGTTGGTACATGGGCATATGCATGGCATAGATTACCCCGGCGTTTCTGCTGCGGTCCATTATGCAGAGGAAAAACAGTGCAGTGTCCTTCTGTATGGGCATACGCATGTGCCCGATGTTTCGATGTACGGTGGGGTTTTGGCAGTTAATCCCGGAAGTCCTTCCAGACCTCGAAATGGACATAAGCCATCGTTTGCGATGCTTGAAATTGAAGACGGAAAAGTGAAGCCGAAAATTGTGGCGATAAAATGAAAACGCAAATTAATTAAGCCATAGAAACCGCAGAGAATGTTAGGTGGTTCCTATGGCTTTCGTTGTCTTTAAATCTGTGCATTCACAAGTTTATTGTATAATTCGACATACTTTTTCGCACTCTTTTGCCATCCAAAATCACAGCTCATTGCTTGCAATTGCAGTTTGTCCCAAGAAGTTCGATCGTTGCGATAGAGCAATAATGCGTCACGAATACAGTTATAGAGTTCCTCTGCCAAATAGTTGCGGAAGGAAAAACCATTGCCTTCGCCTGTGTATTTATTGTATGGAGCAATGCTGTCAGCAAGACCTCCGGTTTCGCGAACTACCGGGAGACTTCCATATCTTAAAGCGAGCATTTGGGAAAGGCCGCAGGGCTCAAAGGCAGAAGGCATTATGAAAAGGTCCGAGCCTGCATAGATACAGCGGGCAAGGACATCGTTCATTTCGGAACGAAAGGCGATTTTACCTGGATAAGCGTCCTGCATTTTCGAAAAAAAGTTTTCATACCGGTTATCACCCATGCCGAGTACGATGAGCTGGCAGTTAAGGTCCATAAGTCCGGGGACAACGGCCTGCACAAGATCAATGCCTTTTTGGTCGGTCAATCTTGAAATAACGGCGGCAATGGGAATATCCGCACTTTCCTCAAGCCCGACGGATTTTTGGAGTGCAATTTTGCAGACCTCCTTCCCTGCCGGATTATTCATGGAATAGTTTGCGGGAATATTCACGTCAGTTTCGGGATTGAATAGGGTATTGTCAATTCCGTTCAAGATGCCTACTACCTTGTGGCTGTAATAGCGGATCAGTCCATCAAGCGTTTCGCCGTAGACGGGAGTTTGTATTTCGTGCGAATAAGTCGGGCTGACAGTGCTGACCATATCGGAAAAGACTATGCCTGCTTTCATTGCATTGACATTGCAGTAGTATTCAGCTTTTTCAAGTGCCTCTTGACCGATGCCGAGCATTTCATTGACCAGTCGTGGGTTCATGAGACCTTGGTAACGAAGATTGTGAATGGTATAGAGCACTTTGACTTTTTCCCACCTGCTGTCCGTGCGGTACTGTGTGGATAACAGCATGGGAATAAGTCCCGTTTGCCAATCGTTGAGATGGAGCACATCGGGGACGATATCAAGCCTTGACATAATTTCGATTGAAGCACGGCAGAACCAACAGAAGCGTTCCGCCTCAAAATCGCCTGAAGAATAGACATAATTCTGCTTAAAATAGTATTCATTATCGGCAAAATAATAATTAACGCCGTTGATTTCGAGGTAATCTATCCCTACATATTGACTGCGCCAACCCATTGCTATATGAAAATCCGTCAAGTGCTTCATTTCCGAACGATATTTTTCGGGAATCATGCTGTACTTGGGTATAATCACGCTGACGGAAATGCCCTGTGCAGTCAATGCAGGCGGGAGAGTGCCGGTTACATCGGCAAGTCCTCCTGTTTTAATAAATGGAATGCATTCACTTGAAACGATTGTGACTTTCATAAAAACTCCTTTTACTGTATTTGAGAGAAAAATACAGGGGCACACGGAGAGCCCGCTGCCCCTGCAAATAGAGAAGATTCTTAAGAGAGACTCATTGCGGCACGAAGAATTGAAACGGCATCGACACCGTCAACGCTGCCGTCTAAGTCAAAATCACCTGCTGCAAGTGCATCGCCTTCAAGAAGTGCAACGCCCATTGCATGGCGGAGAACATAGAGTGCATCAGTCGCAGTAACGATGCCGTCACCGTCAACGTCACCGGGAATTATAGGTGAGGTTTCACCCTCGATATTGAATGTTACATAGTCAATACCGATTGAGTAGCCGTCCGGACAATTGAAATGACGGAACATGATGCGGACAGTCTGCCCTGCATATTCTGTCAGCTCGATGTCAAAATCTATGTAAGTGCCCATGCTTACGGACGACACGACTTCATCGCCCCATGTTTCACCGCCATCAGTCGAGACATAGACGGCAAGAAAATCTGAATCATATTCATATCCGGTGTAGAGAAAATTGACCCATGCCCTGTCAACGCCTTCGGGAACGGAAATCTCAGGGGAAATGAGGCAATTGTCGGGATCGAGCGGAGAATGTGCGGACCAGTCGTAGCTTTCACTGAACATGAAGCCGTCGCCGCTGAATGCGTAAAGGTCATCATTTTCGATTTCGCCGTTCCAGCTCCAGTTGAAGCCGTCGCCGTCCCGGTCAATGCGAGTCCACAAATTGACTTCGTCCTGAGTTTCAAAATCCCAGGTTTCAAGCGTCTGTTCGGATCTTGCAGGCTCTGCCGCAACGGGGAAGATGACTGAAGCAGCAAGCATAGCGGATGCAAGCATCATTGCAAAGATTTTCTTCATAAATATACCTCCTTTTTATCAAAAGGCGGAGAGTGACCTCTGCCCTTTGTTATCAGACATTATAAATTTTCTTGACAAGACGTTCAAACTCGTTGACGAGTTTTTCATAGGAGCGCAGGCTGGTGAGCCAGAATTCCTTATCAGTCAAATCAATGCCTGCAACTTTTGCAGTGTCTTCAACGGTTGCAATGGGGGTGGTATACAGGAGCTTTTTGTAAACGGGAACAAAGCTGCTGCCCATTTCGTTGTACTTTGCGTACAAGCCTCTTGCAAATAGACCGCCGAACGCATAGGGGAAGTTATAGAAGGATAGACCGGAACTGTAATAGTGACCCTTGCACAACCACATGTAGGGGTGGAGGAATTCGGGGTCAAGGCCATCACCATAGGCTTCCTTCTGAGCATTGAGCATAAGCTCACACAGCTTGTCGGGGAACATGAAATCGTTGGAACGATTTTCGAAGACAGCAGTCTCGAAGAGATACCTCGAGTAGATGTCGCACATAATCTGAGTGGTATCCATCAGCTGACTTTCGATAAGCGTAAGACGTTCTTCGTCAGTCTGTGCAGCGGCAATTGCAGCATCCATAACGACATGTTCATTGAAGGTTGAAGCAGTTTCTGCGACGGGCATAGAATAATCGTTGTTGAGCGGACGGTGCTTTTCGAGGTTGAAGTTATGGAAAGCGTGACCAAGCTCGTGTGCAAGCGTGACTATGTCGCTGAAAGAACCATCAAAATTGGTGAGAACGCGGCTTTGCCTGTGTCCTTCAAGCCCGGAGCAAAATGCACCGCCGACTTTACCCTCGTGGGGATAGAAATCAATCCATGACTCATTGAATGCTCGTTCGACCATATTTGCAAGATCGGAGTCGAAACCGCGGAATATGTTGAGCAAGTAGTCCCTTGCTTCTTCAACGGTGTATTTTTTATTGCTGCTGCCGAGAGGAGCGAACATATCATACCACGGCATACCGTTCTTATGTCCGAGTGCCTCTGCCTTGAGACGGAGATACTTGCGGAAAATATGCATGTAATCCTGCATTGAGGAAAGAAGTGCATCCAGCGTTTCACGAGTCATTCGGGCGTTGTACAGAGTTGCCTGGAGGGGAGAGTCAAACCCACGCAGACGTGTGGAATTGAGAACCTGGAGTTTGATGCTGTTGAGGGAGAACGCAACGGAATCCTTAATTTTATCATAGCAGGCAAGTTCTGCTTCGTATGCGTCTTTGCGTACGGAGGGGTCGGGGTCGTACGCAAGGTTGCGTACAGAGGAAAGACCGATCTGATCTCCTCTGTAATCTGCCATTACGGAGGAGGTAAGGTAGCTTTGCAAGTCACTCCATGCACTGCCGCCGCTGATGTTGTAAAGAGACATAACCTCTTCGCACTCATCGCTGAGCATGTGTTTCTGGTCTTCTCTGATGTTGCGGAGCATGTATTCATATTCCTTGAGAAGAGGATCAGAATTTATGATTTCATCGAGGTTTGCAATGCCTGCGATGAAACGGCGGATGGCCGTGTCCTCTTTAGCCGTGGAGCTGAGCTTGTTCATAAGTCTGCCGATAACGGAAGCAGATTCGGCATCCTTTGTGTTTGTACTTGAACGAAGACTTGCATATGAAAATAAGTCGGAGAAGAGCTGGCTGTTCGTCTCACTTTCGTGAATATAGGTGAGGAGAGCTTCCTTTGGATCCATGTCATTCATCTTCGCTGCAAATGCCTTGGTGTTTGAAACGACTTCATCAACCTTGGCAAAGTCTGCAATGAATTTGGGGTCGTCATACCCCTTGTAAAGCACGTCGAGTGACCATTCAGAATTCATAATCGTAACCGTGACTTTCGTACGAGCGAAAGTTTCCTTTCTTTTTTGATTGGTTTTGCGGAGTAAAGCATTGGGACGATGAAGTTGAAAGATCTATTTTCAACCTCTCGTCCTCTTTTTTGTTAATAATTATTCCTTTGCTGCAAGAGCAATCATTGCATCTGCAATCATATAGCAGTTGAACATCAGTTCGTCGATGCCGATGAACTCGTCGGGCATATGGACAGGACCCGAAATGCCTTCCTGCTCACAGCCGAATGCTACTGCATTGGGGAATGCACGAGCATATGTGCCGCCGCCAATTGCGAGAGGTTCTTTGCGTGTGCCGGTACGTTCAGCATAGACGTCAAGGAGCTTGCTGACAAGTTCGCTGTCGGCAGGGATGAAGTGTCCGTCCTGCTGCTTTTCGTGGACACATACGGGGTTGAATGCAGAAAGTGCATTCATGAGCTTTGTGCGGACTTCGTTCACGTCAAGGCTGATGGGATAACGGAAGTCAATGGAGAGCTCAAAACCGTCTTCGTTCCATTCGATAACACCAGGGTTCATGGACAGCCTGCCGCTCGCATCCTGCCTATCAAGATCGAGACTTTCACCGTGCATGTCAAACTTGAACTTATCATGCAGGATTGAGACGGTACGCCTGTCTTCGCCTTCAAGGGGAAGCTCATTGATCAGGGAGAATGCGGCCTGCATTGCGTTTTTACCCATTTCAGGCATTGAACCATGGGCATCAAGACCAATTATGGTTATTTCCGTTCCGTTTTCAACAGCGGAAAGCTCAACGCCGAAACCCATTGAACGAATTGATTCAACATGCTTTTCAACATCGGAAAGAGCAACGGGAACGAACACCCTGCACTTACCGCAGACAACGTTTGCACGGGTACCACCGTTAAGCCTGATATTTGTTTTCGCACTGCACTTTATTGTTGCATGGTAGATTCCCTTCTCAGAGTTAACGACCGGGTAATCTGCATCCGGTGAAAAGCTGAGCGTGGGGATTTCGGCGACTTCACGGTAATGATTCATGCAGCCCCAACCGGTTTCTTCATTTGTGCCGAGGATAATCCTGATCCTGCGGCGGAGAGGAATTCCTGCTTCCTTAATTGCCGCAAGAGCATAAATTGCACAGATGGCAGGACCTTTGTCATCCATTGCCCCTCTGCCGAAAATCTTGCCGTCGGCAATTTCGGCACCATAGGGGGCATGGGTCCAGCCTTCACCCTCCGGAACAACGTCAACATGGCATACAACACCGAGCATTTCATCTCCGCAGCCGTAGTCGATGCAGCCGGCGTAGCCGTCAAGATTCTCAGTTTTGAAACCAAAACTTTTGCCAAGGTTCAATGCGTGCTCAAGTGCATCGCGGACGGCGGCACCGAATGGAGCGTCTTCGCCTGCAGGTGCTGCTTCAACGCTCGGAAAGCGAATACTTTCGCGAACGGATTCAACCAGTTCATTCCGGTGATTCTTGATAAAAAGGTCAACAGTTTTATTCATTTTGGATATGAATCCTTTCTTATTTTTACATGCTAATTATACTCCGAACGGAGCATGTTTTCAATAGGCAGAGATGGAATATGGTGAGAATTTCCGTACATTTGGAAAAGGGCATCGAAACCTGATGCCGAAAATAGGCATGATCCGCCGCATAGATGCCTTAAAATTTAGACATCACACTCAAGCCTTAAGTTTTTCGTGGATTGACGCTGACGCATTTTCAGGATGATAACAAAGGCTAATATTTCAAATGAAGCGGTAATGATCCAACAAATCGGATAGGAAACGTAAATCGATTCAAGCGAGCCAACTTTTTTTGCAATTGTCAGTATCCATCCGATGCGAAATACGCACGAGCCAATGAAGCTTATGAGCATGGAAGGAGTTGAGCTGCCAAGCCCGTGTTAGCAGCCTGAGGCAATGTTCATTGCCGCACAAAAGCCGAAAAAACAGCACATATATTTCATTCGAATTACTCCGATGGAGATGGTGCTTGGATCAGTATTGAAAAAACCGAGAACCTCAGGGGCGATAGCAAAGAGAAGAAAACCAAGAATCTCACCGACACTCAGTCCGCCGACTATTCCAATAAGGGCCGTTTTCTTTACATGTGAAAAATTACCCGCTCCGTAGTTTTGCCCGACAAAGGCGGAACTCGCTTGGCTGAACCCGGAAATAACAATAGCAAGCAGTCCTTCTATACTGCTTGCAGCCGTGTTTCCGTTAATGGCTGTTTTACCGAAGTTGTTGATAGCGGCTTGTATAATTACAACAGAGATCGTCATCAGAAAATTGGAAATACCCGATGGGACCCCTATCCTCAAAATCTGCATCAAGGTCGGACCAGTAAACTTTAGGTCTTTTATCAGAATGTGCCATTCTTCTTTTGAAACGAAAAATGGCGAACGATGAAGGCCGCAGAGAGGTATTGCGAAACTACCGTTGCAATTGCAACACCCTCTGCCTCCATCGTTAAGCCTATGACGAACACGAGATTAAGAACAACATTGACGACACCTCCGATTGTGATGTAGATCAAGGGACGCCTGGTATCGCCGCCTGCCTGAATGATACCGCTGCCGAAATTATAAATAAGCATGGCAGGCATGGACAAAAAAACAAGTCTCATGTATGCCGAAGCAGCGGGAATGACTTCCTGCGGACAATTGAGAAGCGGAAGAAGCGGCTCTGCAACAAATTGTCCGACAGCCGCAAGAACAACGCCGCAGGAGACGGCGAGCATGGCGGACGTGCCTACTAAAGCCTTTAGAGAATAGAGAAGGGATATCACCAGCACCAAAGCACTTGGCTGCTATCAGCTGCATCCAATCGAAAGACCCATAATGTTGTGATGAGGCTGATAGAAACTGTTGTTGATCCGACTGCTGCAAATGCAACATCACTCGCAAAATTGCTGACGACTGCTGTGTCTGCCAGATTGAAGCTCATTTGAAGCAGACCCGACAAAACAACCGGAATCGCATATCTGAGCATGTTTCGACCGAGCTCACCTTCAGTCATTTTTATTGTTTCAAGCGAAATTTTCATCATTGACAGTTCCTTGAATTCAGCTATAATGAGTATAAGGGGTAACGTAACGTTACAGTCAAGGGGTTTTGATGCCTTTCTATTTTTTTTCGGAGAAAAATATGAACACAAAAGAATTTGCAAAGAGCTGCGGAGTTGAGAAACGCACACTGTTCTACTACGATGAAATCGGACTGCTTAAACCGGTCAGAGTGCGTGAAAACGGGTACAGGGAATATTCCGAGATGCAGCTTGTTACAATGGAAACGATAAAATTGCTGCAATCAGCCGGGTTGAGCCTTGCGGAGATCAAAGAGGTGCTTTCAAACGAAATTCCGGGTAAAAATATTGAAATAATCAACGAATGCGAAAAGCGTGTTCAGGAAAAAATTCGACATTTGAGCGACGGAAGAAATTATCTCATCCACCGTATGGCACTCAGGGAAAGCTACATGAAAAACATCGGAAGAGAACTCTTCGTCGAATATATGGAGGAAAGGAAACTTGCCATTTTGAAGCTAGAGTATCGCCCGCATATGCAGGTCGGGTACAGAAGTGTTGGGCATTATCTCGGTGTTGCTGAGGAGCCGGAAACTCTCCGCCCGAAATATTTTTTCAAATATGCATTGGAGGACGATAAAGAGACAGTTGTTTTTCCGGAAGGGAAATACATATGTAAATTCGTAAAGAACAATGAAGGCATTTTTATTCCTGCAATAATAATGGAGTTTGAAAATATGCTCCGCAAGCAGAAAATCGAGACAACAGGTCTTATCTACATTGAGGACCTTCCGAATTGGCTTGTTGACAATTCTTCAAGAGTGATTCTGCGTATTTCGGCGAAATTAAAGTGATTTTCAGAACAACACGAATATAATACATTTTAATGGAATTGACAATTGCAATTCGGGGTGCTAAAATACCCTGCAACTGGTGCCGCCTGAATGCAATATCGGTGGGTGAGGATATTTGTACAGAGCTCAGGCATCTGTTATTTTATGGAGGAAAACATGAAAAACATCAAAAGAATGTTTGCTGTTATGCTCGCAGCTGCAATGCTTATGACTTGCATGGCATTTAATATGCCGCTGACGGCTGAGAACAACAGCAGCAGAGTTGAGAGATTCAACGACAATGGTGATTACCCCGTTAAATCACTCAACAGCAGCTACAACGGTATTGCGTTTAATGCTGTCAACAATGCAGTAAACACTGCAAAGGGAAACCTTTCGTCAAACGCCTTTGCCGGCGGAACGACGGTTATAGGTTATTCGCGCAATAAGTTCGGCAACGGGAGCACTTATCAGCCTTATGCTGCATGGGTTATGTTTGACATAACTGATCCCGCAAACACCCTGACTGAGCTTTCACGCGGCGGTGTGGAATTCTATGAATCCGCATACGACGGAGAACTCATCTACGGTCTTGATACGGACAACAATTTCTATTCAGTTGATCCCGAAACCTTTGAGGCAACGAGAATCACGTCCGTCTCCGGCAGCGTCAACACCATGACATATGATTGGGAGCATGACACGTTCTACATCCTCGACGGCGACTGCCGCATTCGCGAACTCCGCAAGGATGGCTCACTCGGAACGGCAATCACCCCCGGCGGTGGTGTGCTTCTCATTGCACCCCTTGCTTACATTGGCAATGGTGAATTCATGAGCCTCGACTTCATGAGCCGTAAGTATGTCAAGATAGACATGAGCGGAAACGTTACCATGCTCGCAGACTCCGACGGTCAGCAGGGCTGGTCCGCAAGCATGACCTACAACCGCAATGACGGCAAGTGCTATATCTGCTACACCAACCTTCAGAACGGTGATGATACGTCAAGCATCGGTTTCTGGTCAAAGCTCTATGCAGTGGACACGACTACTGGTGAATCCGAATTCATCGACTTTATCGGTGAGGAACTCGGTGTTTACGTTATGGGTATGTTCTTTGCAGACTTTGCAGGCGGTGAAGAACCCGAACATACTCTTGATGAAGCAATGAATCTTGTACCTGATGCTCTTCACTTTGAAACTGATGGCGATTACCCCTGGGTACCCGTGGTTTTCAAAGACATCCTGTGCGGTGCGAGCGGAAACCAGGATAGGCCCGAAACCTCAAGCACAGTCAGCACCACTGTTCAACTCAATGCAGGCGATGTTCTTCGCTTCGATTGGGCGGTCAGCTGCCGCGAAGACTTTGAGGAATTTGCTTTTGCGGTAAATGGTACTGATGTTGAAGTCATTTCCGGTATGCAAGAAGAGTTTACCCCGTACGATTACGTCGTTACGGAGGCAGGCGAATACACCTTCAGCTGGACATACAGAAAACAGACCATATGGAGTGAAGGACAGGATAGGGGCTTTGTCAGGAACGTTTATACAGGTGCCCCCATTGAAGATGAGAGCGTGAGCTTTGCAGAAGAAAATGTCAGCGTACGCAGGAATCTTTCCACTCAGTTTGAATGGACGGTTGAGCCTTACTATGCTTATGACAAGACGGTTACGTTTACCTCGTCAAATACGGATATTGCAGTCGTCGATGCAAACGGTGTCGTTTACGGCATTGGTGAGGGAACAGCTGTTATAACTGCAACGACTCAGGCAGGCAACAGTGCACAGTGTGTTGTCACTGTTATCGAAGCAATCCCGCATACCAAGATTTATGCTTATCAGACGCAGACGAACAACATGATATCCTTCTTTGCGGATGATGCCGGTCACATTCAGCAGATAGGCACACCTGCGGTCGGTACATTTGCAATGACCTATGCCCATGGTGTCGTTTACGGTGTGGATGAAGAAGGCTATTTCTTCACGAGTACTCCCGGTTCAACTCAGATGACTCGTGTCGGTCATACCGGAGCTTCCATGATAACTTCGATGGCGTACAATTATGCCGACAGCTGCTTCTATGCAGTTGGCTATACTGTACAGAGCAGGTGGGATCTTTACAGGATCGATCCCGCAACAGGTATTGCAACTGTTGTAGGTCAGCCGCAGACGACCGACAGAGATCCCCTCTGGACATTTGCAATCACGACTGACGGACGTGCATACGGCATAACCGCTTCATCCGGTATCCTGTATCAGGTTGACCTTGCAACTGCTGAAACAACTGAAATCGGATTCACCGGCTGTCCCGGTGTTGGCTATTGTCAGTCTCTTATCTACGACCATGACAACAATATTATGTTGTGGGCGGCATACTGGGAGAACGATTCTAACGGCATGCGTGAAGTTGACCTGACTACAGGTATGTCAACTGCGATCGGCGATGTTGAGAACGATGCACAGATTTGCGGCGGCTACATGGTTCCCTCCTGGGACGATCCCTCAATTCCTCAGGAAGTTACCATTACCTTTGTTTATATGGTTGATGGCGAATGGGTATCCGTGCCTGTTACCGTTGCTTACGGCGAAGGTGCCACTGCTCCTGCGGTTCCCTCCGAACAGCCCCACGAACCGACCGCACTCTTGTTTGTCGGCTGGGATATAGACTTTACACACGTTTACCAGGATATGACAGTTACCGCTCAGTACGCTCAGCTTGGTGATGTTGATATGGATGGAGAGATTCGAATCAGCGATGCAACAATAATTGCACGCAGGGCACTTGGTCTTGTTGATCTTGACGAAGTTCAGCTTATGCTTGCCGATGTGGACCGTGACGGTGAAGTCACTTTCATTGATGCAGTTCGTGTGCTTCGAATTGCAATGGGCCTTGCTCAATAAACGATAGTAATGAGATAGGCTGCCGCGTTTTCGTGATGCGGCAGCCTATTTTTATGCGAAATATCCGGAACATTGCAATTCGTAGCAGAATTGAGGCAATGTTTATCTGATGAACTCAACGGAATATGCACCAAGCACCTGTTTGCAGGGGATAATCGCTGCATTTTCCGCTGAAAAAGTCTTTTTTGGGTAAATCGTATTGATCTTTGAAGGGTATGCGGGGAGTGTTTTGCCGAGACTGACGCCGTGAGCATCTTCATTCGTAAATTTCCACTGAAAGCAGCAATCACAGAACTCTTTATTGCAGTTAATTTTCTCAGGAGCTTTCAGCATTACGGTTTCCCCAATAAAATAACAGCCTGAGTTGTCTCTCTCAGTCGGACAGGAACCCTCGATTCCGACACCGGTAAAAGAAATTTCCAAAAAAGAGGTTTTGAATGTTACATTTTTACCGTTGATCTCAAAGGGAACATTGTTCCAGTTTGCAATATTAAGCCAGCCCTTGGTATCTCCTTTCTTTACGGCGGTATTGAACTCCACATATCCGTTCAAATTATCCTGAATTTCGGCATTTATGCGGAGTACAGGACGTAGGGAATCATAACCATCGGGCATAATTGCACGGAGACGGTCATGCTCTGCTTCATAAGCCATCACAAATTGTTTAACGTTCATTTTCACCTCACCACTTCTGCTTGAGTATGATATAGATCGGGTGAATTATAACATGAGGAGCCAAAAAAGTCATCCGATAACAAGCTTATTACGAAAAAAGGCAACCACAATGTGGATAAACAAAATGCCCGCCGCATACTGACGGTCAGGCATTTTGCATTATAAATCAAATATCAGCGGCCGATCATGAGGGGTCTGCATACATTGCCATACGCATAATGATAACGGCATCGACACCAGCAACGATACCGTCGCCGTTCATGTCACTTACTGCAATCTGCTCTTCTGTAAGCTCAACAAGCCCGAGAGCATGGCGGAGAGCGAGGATTGCATCTGCAATTTCAACAGTGCCGTTTCCGTCAACATCGCCGGGAATAGGTTCGGGAGCTTCGCCGCTGCCGAGACTGATAGAGATGGTGTCAAGGAGCAGTGCCATGATATCCGAACAATCATGATGCCTCCATGCAAGGTAGACTGTCTGGCCCGCGTAAGCGGAGAGATCGATGATCCTTTCCTCGTAAGAAGTGTTTGAGAGCGTCTCAGAAATCAGAACCTCGGTGAAATCGACAGCGTTGTTGTCTCCGTTGGAAATATAGAGAGTGTAATGCTCACCAGCAAAGCCGTCGCAGGAGACGAAGTAGCTGAGAAGTATGTCGGGATTTTCGGGGAGCTCAATGGCTCTGCTGACGAGCCAGTTGTCAGGAGTGACATCAAAGTCTGCATCGAACGAATCGGAGAAGGCATAGCCGCCCGAACCGCCGTGAGCACGCCAGCCGGAACTGAATGCCCATGAGGTATCACTGTAAAAATACCTTGTCCAACGGGGGCCGGGGTCACCGTCAAAATTATCTTGGAAGAAGATAGTGCGGTCAGTAACGATAACTTCAATCGTATCGGTGAAACCGCCGTCATCGGTTGTGATGGTTATGACTGCTGTACCTGCAGCAATACCCGTAATGACGCCGTTTTCGTCTACCTCTGCAATGTTTTCATCGGAGGAAGCAAAGGTAACGGCAGTGTTGTCGGGTTCTGCGGGTGTGAAAGTATAGCTAGGTACAGCCGTTCCACCAATGTGAAGAGTTACGCTGTCGTCATTGAATGCGATGCCCTCAACGTATACGGGAACCTGTTCGTGAACGCGAACGGCGAAGGGACCCGTGCGGTAGAAGTAGTAGGATGAAATGATAATATAATAAGTCCCCGTTTCAGTTGCGGTGTAGTTCTCGAATTTACCATAGCCGAGGCCGCCGCTTTCATCGTCATACTTGATGAAAGTGAATCCGGGACCGTAGATGTTGATGCAAGCATCGAAGCGTGTCTGCCCGTCGGGTGCATAGGAAAGGAAATCATAAGTTTTTCCTGCTTCCAGCTCAACACTGAAGCCCACTGCATGAGTTGTTGAAAGGTAAGTAGTCGAAGCACTTGTCCTGGGGAACCTTATGATTTCGGACTGGTTCCAACCGACAACGCCGGTGTATTCCGTTTCGAGCTCAATGGGTGTGTATTCGAAGTCTTCGACACCGGGGAGCGATTCAAGTTCAACGACAGTGATTTCAATGTCCGCCGTAAGACCGTTAATCGTTGTTGCAGTGATCGTGCATACACCGGGTGCAGCTGCGGTTATTTTGCCAGAGGAGTCAACACTGCATATGCTCGAGTCAGAGCTTGTCCACGTCACGGTACGATCATAGGCATTCGCCGGAAGCACGGTTGCAACGACATCGATAACGTACATTCCAACAGGAATCGTACCGCTCTCATGGTTGAGAGAAACCGATTCGGGAAGGACCGGTGCAGGTACAGTGACATGACAGGAAGAGGTGAAACCGCCGTCAGCCGTTGTGACAGTTATATCGCATTCGCCTTCGGCAACAGCTGTAACAACACCTTCCGAAGAAACGGTGGCAATGGTCTCATCTGAGCTTGTCCATGCAACAAGTTGATTTGTTGCATTTTCGGGCTGAACAACGGCAACGAGGGAAGCAGGAGCCCCGATGAAAACTTCGGTTTCGGAGGGAATCAGAGTTACGCCGGTAACAGCGACCGGTGCGGCGAGCTGAATGTTGTCAAGCCACATCGTGTCATCGTTTCTGTTTGCACTGGAGTCTTTGCTGTAACCGAATTCAAAAGCGTAGTCGCCTGCTTCGGGAATAACGTAGCGGTAAGTCGTCCAAGGAATAACACCGGATATGTCACCGAGGTTTATAACAGTATCGTTTACCTTAAGGACGAATTTGTCATAGCGAGGTTCACTGCTGATGCGCACGTCAAAAGACAAGACCATTCCTGCCTCAATGTTGGTAACATCGAATTTGACGGAAGAGACGGAATTGCTTGTTTCCTGATTTGTTGATACAACGCAAACTCGGTCTTCCTCGGTGTCGCAGACAGCCATGGGGTAGTCCGTGTCACAATAAAACGACAGAGTTCCGCCATCGACGTTGAGTGCCGCATCTAAATCGGCGTCAAGAGTTGTTTCTGCGAAAATGCCCATCATTGGCATAACTGCCATCAGAAGTGCAACAAGCAGAGCAATGGGGTTACGAAGTGACTTCATTCATTTGTTCTCCTTCTTTGTTTATAGAGTATATATATGGTATCACTGAATCCGAGCAAAGTCAATACTGTTGGCAAAAAGTGCATATATCGAAAATAATTAAATATCATATACATGCTAAAACCGTGCCGAATTATCATGACGAAAAATGCTGAAGGATGTCTCTGCGAAAGGAAACTACGTACTGAGATTAAAAATCAGCCGAGTCAGCTATGCGGCTAATGCTTGTCTAAATGCAAAAAAAATTTGCATATTTGCCTTCAAGGATTTATAATAAGCTGCGGTTGTGCGGTTCATGCCGCAAGCGTTTCGGCTGGGAGCGTAGCAGACTCAGCCATTTCATTGATGAAAGGAAAAAACATGAACAATTTTAAAAGAATTACAGCTGTCATCATCGTTCTTCTCACGTTTCTCTGTATTGCCGGATGCAAGAAGGAAAAAGGATTTACTGTACCCGAGGGCATGACGCGGGAGGAAGCAGCACTTTTTACGGCGATTGCAAGGGTTTGTCCAAAGGACAACAACCATTCAAAGGTTGAGTATCTTACGTTCTACATTGAAGGGTGGAGTTTCGATACGATCCCACAGGAAATCAACGATTACCTTGTTGATTATGCCATGAACGGCAAAGCGGCTCTCCTTCAAATGGACCGTGAGCAGCTCAAAAAGCAGGGATTTATCGTGAAGGGAGATGGTGATTTTTTCTCTGAAGAAGAAGATACGTATATGCTCGGCAAGGGTAAAATTTTCACTTTCACGAATACCGGCAACCCGAATGAGGATACTCTCGTAGTAAGACTTACGGGTTATATTTCAGACAATGACTGCAGCGGTTACGATATCGAAATGCACTATGAAAACGGTAAATGGGTCGTTGACGGGCTTACAAATCCATGGAGTGATGTTTATATGAAGACTCCTGAACCCGATTCGACCCCCGACCCTGATATTAAGTAAATAAGTGAGAAAAGCGGCGGTTTGGTTTGAGCCTCCGCTTTTTGATTACGTAGACCGGCATCGTTTATCCCTGATTAAACGTTTGATTCTTGCAATTGAAAGCCTTATCAATCTTCCGGGCAGCTTCTGATAGACAGTCGCACCGATGACAATAGCAATCAGACCGTACAGGCGAAGATTTCCATTATCGCAGTAGTAGAATGTCCAACCAATCATGCCCATTGCGGCACACCCGAAAAGCGTATCCGAAACAGTTGTCAGGATGATTCCTCTGCCTATGCGGAGAAATCGAAACAAATCATACAGCAAACCTATTGCAAACCCACATCTCAGACAGTAGAAAAAAATTGGTATTTCGCTGAAATTATTGTGCATCAGCGGAACATCCTCGAAAACAGTGAACCGCGCTGTGCAGGCATATCATCATATTCAAAGGCAACGATTTGTCCCTCGACAATTACCTGCCCCTCTTCAAGATTCAGCTTTGTTATGTGCAATTCATTTCCATCAATGCTCAAGCCGCCGCCTTCCGTCATAAGAATGACTTCGTTCTCGTTGAAACTGGCGACATCCTTGACACCTGTTATGCTTGCAAGCTCACGGTTTTCAATGTGAATTGAATGACACCGCAGTCTAAGTCCGCTTCCGCCTTCAATGCTGATTTTTTCGTTCATGGGGTTGTACCTCCTTTGTGGAATGGTAAAAAATATGCACCGCCATGTGAGTTTATGCAAAAAAACCATCCAAATTCGGATGGCAGTGACGATTAAGATAGATTCTGCTTCATTCTCTCTGCTTGTGAAGGACGAAGGTACATCGGTACTGCATGGTCAACAGCACAATTGACGGGGTCGTGATGCATGGCAAACAAAGCCTCCTTAATTATTAACCCTGCATCGACACTGTCCTGCTGGTCCATGCAGTCTCCAATCAAATATCCGTCGTCATCCATTATACCGAGTGCTTCACAGGCGGCAATAATGTCGCCCTGAACGCAGGCACAGGGTTCGATTATGCATTCACCGCAGCAGTAGACCGCCGCATAACCATTGCCGTTTCTAGCGTCGAGCATACATATGACGCTCGAATTTTGACCTGCAAGGTGGCGAAGAGCCGCAAGCGAGCAAACGGGGATCACCTTTTTATCGTTGGCAAAGGCAAAAGCATTGATAATCGAAACACCGATGCGTATACCGGTGAAAGAGCCGGGTCCCACGTCAACGCAGAATGCGTCAAAATCATTTAGAGTCATTCCCTCATCATCGAGCAGCTTGTCGATCAAAGGCATGAGCGAAACAGAATGCGGTTTCATACTCTCGTCACGGCGGCATTCAATTGATCCGTCCTCCCTGAGTATTGCCGCTGACGGCATTTTCGCCGAGGTCGATACAGCTAGAAGTTTCATTTCAGTTCCAAACGACTCCCTTCTGTAAATTTTGCATATTCTGCTCCGAACGGAATAATTCTAACTTCTCTCACATCATTACCGCTGCCCGAAATGTGTATTTCAAGCCTTTCGGGGGGCAGTGCTTCCTCAACATTTTCGCACCATTCCATAACTATAACACTCCCTGAGGACAGGTAATCGTCAAAACCGATGGCGAGCAGCTCTTCGTAATCGGACAAACGGTAACAGTCGAAGTGGTCGAGCGTCAGCCTTCCGTTCTCATGGTGCCTGACAATATTAAAAGTCGGACTTGCAATGCTATCAATGCCAAGTTCCGCTGCAATCCCACGTACGAGCGTTGTTTTTCCGGCTCCGAGATCTCCGAAAAAAGCGATGAACTCGCCACCGCAGAGCATGGAGGCGAGTTTCTTGCCGAGCAATAAGGTCTGGCTTTCGTTTGCCAGAACCATTTTAAGTTCCCTGTCCATCAATTGAATGTACCTCTCAGTGCAAGTTCGTTTCTCAAATCCATGAGCCTGTCTTCACTTATGGCATTACGAATTTTTTTCATAAGGCGGTAAGTGAACCGAAGATTATGCATGGTGATGAGCTGTGCAGCGAGAATTTCTCCTGCTTTAACAAGGTGCCTTATGTAAGCCCTGGTAAAATTGCAGCATGCATAGCAGTCGCACTCCTCCTCGATCGGATGGAAATCGTGAGCAAACTCGGCATTGCGGAGCATTTTTTTGCCGTCAAAGGTGAATGCGAGTCCGTTCCTTGCCGAGCGTGTCTGCAATACGCAGTCAAACATGTCAATTCCCCTCATTGCACCCTCAACAAGGCAGTCGGGACTGCCGACGCCCATGAGGTAGTGGGGTTTATTCACGGGCATATGCGGCATAAGAGCTTCAAGCATTTCGTACATGACCGGTTTGGGTTCACCAACGGAAAGCCCTCCGATACCATACCCCGGAAAATCCATGTCTGAAAGCGTTTTCGCACTTTGGATACGCAGGTCTTTAAACATACCGCCCTGAACGATGCCGAACAATGCCTGGTCTTCCCTTGTATGACTTTTTTTGCAGCGTTCCGCCCAACGATGAGTACGGTTCATTGCAGCAATGGTATAGCTTCTATCGCAGTCGGCAGGGGCACACTCATCAAAAGCCATTGCGATATCCGCCCCCAGTGCCTGTTCGATTTCCATAACATATTCAGGAGTAAAAAACAGCTTTCTTCCGTCAATGTGTGAATGGAATTCGACTCCATCCTCCTTTATTTTGTTCATCGCCGCAAGGCTGAACACCTGAAATCCGCCGCTGTCCGTCAGCATGGGACCGTGCCACTGTGAAAATTCGTGCAGACCGCCTGCTTCACGAACCAATTCGTGCCCGGGCCGCAGGAAGAGGTGATAAGTGTTTGAAAGGACAATGCCTGCCCCGACATCCTTCAGGTCACGCGGGGTCATCGCCTTAACAGTTGCCTGCGTTCCAACGGACATGAAACAGGGGGTGTCAATCACCCCGTGGGGTGTGTGCAGCTTTCCGAGTCTCGCCCCGGTCTGACTACAGGTTTTTATTAGTTCATAGTATACAGGTTGTTCCATGTATTCCTCTCATTAAGTTCTGAATTCTATTGAATGAACATTGCATCGCCGAAGGAGAAGAAGCGGTATTTTTCTTCAACGGCATGCTTGTACACACGCATGATCTCTTCTCTGCTCGCCAAAGCACTTATCAGCATGAGAAGGGTGGATTCGGGCAAGTGAAAATTTGTTATCAATGCATCAACTGCCTTGAATTTATAGCCCGGAGTGATGAAAATTTCCGTAGTGCCGCTGCCTGAGTGAATGACACCGCTTTCATCCGCAATGCTTTCAAGCGTGCGGCAGCTGGTCGTTCCAACGGCAATGATGCGACCGCCCTTTTTTCTTGCCTCGTTTATTTTCCTTGCAGACTCTTCAGAACAATTATAATATTCAGAGTGCATATGATGCTCCTCAATGTTCTCGACTGAAACGGGTCTGAAGGTTCCCAATCCGACATGAAGGAGGATATCTGCAATGACTATGCCCTTATCACTGATTCGTTTAAGCAGTTCATCAGTGAAGTGAAGGCCGGCAGTTGGTGCGGCGGCGGATCCGTTTTCACGGGCATACACTGTCTGGTAGCGGGACTTGTCATCAAGCCTCTTGGTTATGTAGGGTGGAAGCGGCATTTCGCCGACGCGATCAAGAATTTCTTCAAGGATACCGTTGTAATTGAGCCTTATTATCCGATTGCCGTCTTCAAGCTGTTCTTCAACAGTTGCGGAGAGTTCATCGCTGATCTTGAAGGTCAAACCTATCTTTGCACGTCTTCCCGGTTTGACAAGGCACTCCCACCTTTGTTCGTCAAGGCGTTTTAACAGCAGAAACTCCATTGAGCCTCCCGTTTCCTCACGCTTGCCGTAGAGCCTCGCCGGAATAACCCGCGTAACATTGCGTACCAGGACATCGCCGGGGTTAAGATAATTGATAATATCGGAAAAGACCTTATCGCTTATGCTTTTGTCTGCTCTGTCATAGACAAGCAGACGCGATGCCGACCTGCATTCGGCAGGCGACTGGGCGATAAGCTCCTTTGGGAGGTCATAATAAAAATCGCTGGTCTTCATTAAATATTCCTCATTATTTTGAAATCAGTTTATAAATAAGCGGTATTTGCTCAGGTCTTTCTTCCGAAATTGAGATGGCAGCGGTAACCTTTTCAACCGCAGTGTCGAGCAAATCGGAATTGTTGACGTAAAGCATTGCAAGGGGTTCATTTTCGCGAACAAAGTCACCGTACCGCACCTGCATTTGAATGCCGACTGCGTGGTCTATCACATCACGTGCATTCTCACGCCCGGCACCGAGACAGAGAGCAGCCATGCCGAGTTGCCTGGTATCCATGTGTCCAACATAACCCGAACATCTCGGGTAAACGGGGACAAGGCGATTTACCCTTACGAGCAGGCGCGGGTCATCAACGTATTTTGTATCGCCGCCGAGTTCTTCGATCATCGAGCGGAACCTTGAAAAGCCTGCCCCGCTCTCAAGAGCGGTTTTCAACATGTATTCCGCAGATACAATGTCACCAGCGATGGAGGAAGCAATAAGCATCTGTGCTCCGAGTGCAAAACTGACCTTCATAAGCGGATCCTCTAGGCTTAATTTGCCTGTTAGGGCTTCAATCGCCTCACGCACCTCAAGTCCGTTGCCTATCGCCATGCCGAGAGGTCTGTTCATATCGGTTATAAGAGCAATTGTACGCTTGCCGAGCTTCTCACCGATACTTACCATTGTTCGTGCAAGCTCCATGGCCTCTTCAACGGTTTCCATGAATGCACCGTCGCCCGTTTTTACATCAAGGACAATCGCATCTGTACCTGCCGCAAGCTTTTTGCTCATTATGCTTGAAGCAATGAGAGGTATGCTTTTTACCGTTCCGCTTACATCCCTTAATGCATACATTCGTTTATCGGCAGGGTCGAGACTCTTGGTTTGACCAACGACACAAACCCCTGTCTTGCGGACTATCCTTATGAATTCATCGAGAGGCTGTTCAATGCAGACGCCTGGAATCGATTCAAGTTTGTCAAGGGTGCCTCCGGAGTGGGCGAGAGCTCTGCCGCTCATCTTTGCAACTTTTGCCCCGCAGGCGGCAACGAGCGGTGCAACAATAAGCGTTGTTGTATCGCCGACTCCGCCTGTAGAATGCTTATCGACTTTGAAACCGTCAATGCAGGATAAATCGACAGTTTCGCCGGAATCCCTCATGGCCATGGTCAGCCACGCTGTTTCATCGTCATTCATGCCGCGACAGCAAACAGCCATCATCCATGCGGTCAGCTGATAATCGGGTATAGAACGACTGACAACGCCGTCGATAATGAACCGAAGTTCTTCTTCGGTGTGAGCAAGTCCGTCACGTTTTTTTTCGATGAGTTCAGTGATAAGCATAGCATGAAAGCTCCTTTTAAGTAATTTTATTCAACAGTTACCGATTTTGCTAGGTTCCGCGGTTTATCTATGTCACAACCCTTTAAAGAGGCAATGTAGAAAGCCAACAGCTGCAGAGGGACAATTGTCAGAGACGGAGTTGCAACATCAGTGCATTCCGGAAGCCTTATGACGTGATCGGCAACTCCTTCAGTCTGCTCATCATCGTGATTGATAATGGCTATGACACTTGCACCTCTTGCTTTGACCTCTTTGATGTTTGAAACCATCTTTTCAAGCAGAGGTCTGTATGTACAAAGAGCGATGACGAGGGTCCCGTTTTCGATAAGGGAGATTGTACCGTGTTTAAGCTCGCCTGCGGCATACGCCTCGGAGTGGATGTAGGATATTTCTTTCAGCTTAAGCGATGCTTCAAGGGAAAGGGCATAGTCAATGTTCCTACCGATGAAGAAAACACTCTGGCTGTTGAAATACTGGGAAGCAAGGTACTGCATCTGCTCGACGTTTTCAAGCATCTTACGCATTGCTTCAGGGACCATGAGCAATTCTTCAACCGCGTGGTTGACCTCTTCCTCGCTCATAAGTCCCTTTGCCTTTGCCATGTACCAATTCAAAAGGTGCATAAGTACAAGCTGAGTACTGTACGCTTTTGTTGTTGCGACGGCAATTTCCGGTCCTGCCCATGTGTAAAGGACGTCTTCACTTTCGTTTGCAATACTGCTTGCAACGACATTGACAATGGAAATCGTTCTTGCCCCATGTGCCTTTGCTTCTCTAAGACCGTAGAGCGTATCAAGAGTTTCTCCGGACTGACTGACGATTATGACAAGAGTTTTGCTGTCGATAATCGGGTCATCGTAACGAAATTCAGAGGCAAGTTCTGCCTGAACGTCGATACGCAGAGTCTTTTTCATGAAATATCTTGCCACGACGCCGACATGATAGGCCGATCCGCAAGCAACAATTCGGATCTTATCGATGCCTTTAAGGTTATCATCAGTGATATGTTCAAGATTGAGCCTGAGTTTTCCGTCGGTGAACCTCGGGCTTATGGTTTTGAGGATGCTGTCGGGCTGTTCCATGATTTCTTTGATCATGAAATGGGTGTAACCGCCCTTTTCGGCAGCATCGATGTCCCAATCGATGTGCTTGATTTCGGGGTCAACCCTTTCACCATATTTGTCAATGACGGTAACGCCGTCCTTTGTCAAAATAGCAAGTTCTCTTTCACCGAGTCTGAAAATTTTCCTTGTGTGCTTCAAAATTGCAGGAATATCCGAAGCAATGAAATTTTCACCATCGCCTAAACCGATGATCAACGGACCGTCTTTGCGAAGGGCAATTATCTGCCAAGGGTAATCCTTGAAGAGTATGCCAAGCGAGTATGAACCTTTGAACTGATTCTCTGCCTGGCGGACGGCGGCAACGGGGTCACCATTATAGTAAAAGTCAATGAGCTCCGATATGACTTCAGTGTCAGTATCGGTTGAGAATGTGTGTCCTTTGTCCTTGAGGAAATCCCTCAGCTCAATGTAATTTTCAATTATGCCATTATGGACAACGGCGACACGTCCGCTGCTTGAAAGGTGCGGATGAGAATTCGTATCTGAAGGTTCGCCGTGTGTAGCCCACCGGGTGTGACCGATACCGACGGTCGCATTGTCCGCCCTGGGATCTGCGTTTTCAATTATTGAACGAAGATTTGAAATTCTCCCCATTGTTTTATGTACAACGATACCGCTTTTTCCGGCGAGGGCAATACCTGCCGAATCATAACCGCGATATTCAAGCTTTTCGAGTGCATCGAGCAGTATGCCCGTTGCCTGTTTATTACCGACATAGCCTACTATGCCACACATATTTCCATACCTCCCTAAATGGTCTGGCTGCACCGTCTGCTGCATTGCATAACGATACAGCTTATTATACAACATTTGCCGCAGCTAATCAAAACCAAAATCATTGATAAGGGTAAAAAATACCCTTAATTCCACCCCGTCCATTAAATATATTGTTTGTTTTTTGAATAATGCGTCCGTTTTGGGCAAATTTTTTGCATTTGCACCTTGTTTGTTCGGGTTCGACTGTGATACAATAAGGTGTGACATTGATGCTGTCTTGCAGAAAGGAAGTATTAGTTATGAAAAAAAGATGTGACAAACTGCTTGTTGCTCTTGCAGAGAAAAATATTGATGCAGCGATAATAACTTCACCCATCAACCGCAGGTACTATTCAGGCTTTACCGGAAGTAACGGCGTTGTAATTCTCACCGAGAATGTCCGCGTACTACTGACTGATTTCCGCTACACCATTCAGGCAAAGGCACAGTGTGAAGGAACGTGCAGCGTTCGCCAAGTCAATCGCGGTATCGGTGCCGAGGATGTTTCAGCCGTCCTTAAGGAAGCGGGTGCAAAAAGGGTTGCATTTGAAGATGCTTCACTCACCATTGCTGAGTTTGAGACGTACAGATCGATGCCTTTCGAACTTGTTCCAGCTTCAGGTGTCATTAACGGCGGCAGGCTCATAAAGGATGCTTACGAAATCAGTCAGATGCAGAAGGCTCAGTCCGTTGCCGATGCTGCGTTTGCCGACCTGCTTAGGGTTGTAAAGCCGGGCATGACTGAAAAAGAAGTCAGAAACGAACTTGATTACTACATGCGTCGCCACGGTGCGGATGAAAATTCATTCGACACAATCGTTGGATCAGGTCCAAATGGTGCTTTGTGCCATGCTTACCCTGGTGAACGCAAGCTTCAAAATGGAGATCTCGTTGTTATCGATTTCGGTGCAAGGGTAAACGGCTACTGCTCCGATATGACTCGTACGATTGCGATCGGTCAGCCTTGCGACGAACTTGTGAAGATTTATAATATCGTGCTTGAGGCACAGCTCAAATGCCTCAGCATCTTGAGACCCAATATGGTTGCCTCCGAGCTGGATTTGACCGCAAGGAATTATATTGCAGAGCATGGTTACGGCGAATGCTTCGGTCACAGTCTTGGTCATGGCTTCGGTCTTGAGATTCATGAAAATCCCTATGCAAATTCCCGCAGTCAGGAGATTCTCGCTCCGGGTACAACTATCACGGTCGAGCCCGGCATATATGTCGAAGGTCTCGGCGGAGTTCGCATTGAGGACTGTTGCGTTTTGACGGAGGATGGGTATATCGACCTCTGCTCAACGCCTAAGGAGCTTATTATTTTATAATAAAACTTATTTTACTTTAATTTGGAGGTAACCCCCATGATTTTAGCTGGCGATTTCAGAAAAGGCGTCACCGTCGAAATTGACGGACAGGTTTGGAGCATTGCTGACTTTCAGCACGTTAAGCCCGGCAAGGGTGCAGCGTTTGTTCGCACCAGACTTAAGAACGTTATGACAGGTGCTGTTCTTGAGAGGACTTTCAGTCCCACAGATAAGTATCCCACCGCACACATTGAAACCCGCGAGATGCAGTATCTGTATACGGATGGAGATCTTTACTACTTTATGGACAATGAGTCTTATGAACAGCTCGCTCTCAACCATGAACAGGTTGAAGATGCCATTGATTTTATCGTTGAAAACTCAAACGTAACCATTCGTTTCTTTAAAGGCAGTGCTTTCTCCGTTGCGGCACCCAACTTTGTTGAACTGACCGTCACAGAGACTGAGCCCGGCTTTAAGGGCGATACTGCAACCGGCACTACCAAGCCTGCCGTGCTTGAAACCGGTTATAAAATCAACGTGCCCCTTTTCGTCAACGAAGGTGATAGGATCAGAGTAGATACCCGCACCGGCGAGTACATGGAACGCTGCTGATAATTATTTCAGTACAATCGCTTTCATGCCGGGTTCTGCCCGGCGTGAAAGCCAAATAAAATATTTTTTTGCATCCAAAAAAGGATTATCCGATGCAAGAGGTGAAAAAATGAAAACTAAAGTCGCATTCCTTAAGGGCTGTGCTTACGGCATGAATCTTGCACAGAAGACTGACGAGCAGAGCAAGCTCATCAGTGCTATTATTGATTGCCTCGATGAAATGGCGGAGGCAATTGACAGCAATACCGAAGATATTGAAGATATCAGTGATGAACTTGAAGTCGTTAGTGAGTCCGTCGATATTATTGACGAAATTCTCGACGAAATGGTCGATGAGGACGATGATGACGATGAAGAAGCTAAGAGAGACTTTCTCGATTGGATCGATGACGATGATGATTTCGCCAATGACGAAACAGTTGACGAGGATGAAAACGACGATGACGATGATGCCAGAGACGTGTCATGGCTCGACCCTGAGCTGCGTAAGTACATCGATGGTCTGTTGAAAAAAGAAGAGAACGGCAATGACGGAGCAAAGAACTGATAAACTGAGCTTTCCGTTTTAAACACAATTATTTGTACTTGAAAGTAAAAGGGCCGCATCTTTTTTGCGACCCTGTATTTTTCCTTATAGAATCCGAAACGAGGAACCGACAAGATGTTTAAAAGATTTTATTCAAACCTATCACCGAGACTCAAAACGGCAATACAAATGCTTGATGCTGTCGATTGCATTGCTGATATAGGCTGCGATCATGGCAAAACTGCTCTGTCACTTATCGAAATGGAGAAGGCTAAGCATGTTATTGCATCGGATCTGAGTGAAACTTCCCTTAAAAAGGCCGAAATTCTGAGCTCGATGGAAGCATATAGGGGAACAGTAACATGCAGGGTTTCCAATGGATTTGCAAAATTTCGCGTCGGCGAAGTGAGCGAAGCGTTAATCCTCGGTATGGGCGGCGAACTTATCCGCAATATTCTTAAAAACGGTCAAGAAGTTGCACGCAGCTTACATTGTGTTGTCATGCAGCCGATGCGAGGCGAAGCTGAATTGCGTGAGTATCTTTACGAAAATAATTATCGTATAACTGATGAACGCGTTGTGTTCGAAAAAGACAGGCCGTATCAGCTCATTCGTGCTGAGTCGGGAGAACCCACCCCCCTGCCCGAATATTGGCCGAAGAACTTTTATCAGTTCGGCTCTGTTGCATTTGAAAGGGGAGACGAGGAACTTTACAGATTGATGGTTCGCTACGTCTGTGTTTTGCGTACCAAACTCGATGCTGTCAGCTCGGCTGTACGTTACAATCCTCCGAGGTTTCTTGTTGAGGAAATTGAACGCACGGAGCAGTTGATTAAACTATTTAGTGAGAAATTTGGCAATTAATAACTTTACAAAAACGAGGATACGCCAATGAAAATCAATGATTTCATCAATGTCATGGAACGGCTTGCACCGTCATGCACTGCTCTTTCGTTTGATAATTGCGGACTCATAATCGGGACGGAGAGAGAAGAGATAAAGCGTGTACTTGCTGCACTTGACTGCACGAATGCAGTTGCCGATGAAGCGGCAAAGGTGAATGCGGATTTGGTGCTTACTCACCATCCGCTGCTTTTCAACGGCGTGAAACGCATTCTTCCAGGCGACCCGATTTGTGGGCCTGTATATAAACTCATTCGCTGCGGGATAGCTCTCTTTTCCGCACACACAAACCTCGATGCGGCGGAAGGCGGAGTGAACACTGCACTTTGCCGTACACTCGGTATAGAAAATGAACTTCCCGCAGGTGACGAGGGAATAATGCGTGTTGGGGAGCTGCCCAACGAAATCATGCTGGATGAATTCGTTCGTCATGCACAGCGAAAGATTGGAACAACGCTTATGGTCAGCGGTTCAAACAGGCCGATTAAGCGTGTTGCCGTAATGGGAGGCTCGGGTGGAGGAGACTACGCTCTTGCCAAGGCAAGCGGTGCGGACGTTTACCTTACCGGCGAATGCAAGCATAACCAGGCGATTGAGGCGGCTGCATTGGGGCTTGCTGTCGTCACAGCCGGACATTATCAGACAGAAGTCGTGGTACTTAAGCCCCTGATTGAGTATTTACAAATTCACACCTGTGGTGTAGAATATCTTTTATCCGAAGCGTGCACACCGGTGTTTCGGGTCGTGCAGACACTTCAGAATGCTGAAAAGGAGGGGATAAAATGAATCCGTTGGAAGCATTATGGGATTATCAGCAGGCAGAGCTTTCTCTCGCCGCACTGAATAAAGAAATGAAGTCGACCGATGCCAACAGAAAGCGTCTCCGCATACGCAAGGTTTTTAATGAATTGACAGAAAGCCTTATAAATATGGATAAGGACTTGCAGACAAAGCTTGCAAAGGTACAGGAGCTTACGGCGTCATATAATAAACTTGCAAGGGACTATGAACTTGAAAAGGATGAACTTGAGAGCATGGAGCATGATGAGGAATGCACCGCTGCCGAGTTCACTGAGTCACGTACCAACATTGAGAGGCTTCAGAGCAGCGTATCCGCTCTTGCAAAGGAACTGAGTGCAATGCTCCGCAGCATTGACTCGACGAAAAATCAGATTAATGAGGTCTGGGCAAAAGCTGCAAAAGCTAAGCTCGATTACAACACAGCCGCAACTGTTTGCGAGGCTGAGAAAGAAAGTTTCAGACCACGTATTGCCGAGGCGAAAAAACTTGTCGAAGAGAGGCAGGCCGCTGTTCCGGATGTACTGTTAAAAAAATACGAGGTAATTAAACGCAATCATGCCAACCCCGTTGCAAAGCTTTCCGGCAATTCCTGCGGCGGATGCAACGTTGGTCTGTCGTCAGTTGTCGTCAGGCGTGTAACGGCGGGCAATGCCGTGGTTGAGTGTGAAAATTGCGGAAGAATACTAATTCCTAATTGAAGTATGCATTAAATTTTGAGTAAGACAAGTGACCGCATTGCGGCGAATTCTTTCGACCGCCGTGAGGAAAGTCCGAGCTCCATAGGACAGGGTGCCGGGTAACACCCGGTGGAGGCGACTCCAAGGAAAGTGCAACAGAAATAAACCGCTGCACATGCAGTAAGGATGGAAAGGCGAGGTAAGAGCTCACCGCTCCCGTGGTAACGCGGAAGGCAATGTAAACCCCACTCGGAGCAAGATTGAAATGGGAGCATTTAATGGCTGTCCGCCACGCTCCTCGTAATCGCTACAACGTAAGGGTAACTTTGCGTGCAGATAGATGGTCACATAAACAGAACTCGGCTTATGGCTTGCTCAATGTCGTCCGGGGTGGGGAAACTCACTCCGGTATATTTTTTTTTCAAAATATACTGCAATTCACTGTGCTATTAGTGTTGACAAAAATCGTAGGATGGCTTAGAATAGAAGCGTAGAGTGAGTTCATTGAGTGATGTCATTTGAGGTCCAATTACTTGGATTTGTGCTTCTTACAAAAATATCCGTGTAAGATGGATAGATTTGTTGCTCCTGCCAACTTTATACAACTCAAAATGAACGATTCGGAATTTTAAATGATTGGCATGTAGGTGCTTGGATTCGAAAAGGAAATAGAGTATGAGCCAGAAAATTGTAACCATGAATTGCCCTAACTGTGGAGCGAGAGTTACGACTGAACAAAGAGAATGTGAGTATTGTCGTCAACCAGTTGTTGTTTCATCTTTCAACAGTGTTTTTTCGATGCCTATAACTCTAGTCAATAAGTATGCAGGAGGATACAGGAAAGCCCTTGTTGAAAATCCTAGTAACGTTGAATTGAACAATTCGATAGCTATGTGTTATCTGAAACTTAAGCTATATGATAAGGCATTGCGAGCGTTTGAACTTGCTATGGAAGATAATTTTGACAATTCAGAAACTTTTTTTTATGCGGCTGTGTGTCTGTTAAAAGGGAAAAAACCTTTTTTGGCGATGCGTCCGGAAATCGACAGAATTGAGGAGTGCATTAATGCAGCTCTGATGATTGAACCACGCGGAATATACTATTATTTTCTCGCATACATAAAATATGACTACTTTAATCGTAAGTTCTTTAAAACATCTCCGACATATCAAGAAGCTTTGGCAATGGCCAGAGAAATAGGATACTCTTCTTTTGATGTTGAGCAGTTGTTTGAAGTTCTCGGTGTTGATAGACCGGCTGGATTTTAAGAAACGGGTATAGCAGCCCGTATTCTGAAATAGACAAATAACGAAACTGGAGGTAACAGAATGGCTTACACTAAAAAGGACATTGCACGTTTGTGTAAAGGCAGAACCGAGGAGCAGAAGAATGTCATTAGATATTTTCTCGGCGGCGGTGGATGCCTAAAGAGAACTTTAAAGGATGAAGAGTACGATTCTCTCGTGCAGGCCAAAGCTAAGAGCATTGACTTTAAGCAAAGAGCTTTGAACAAGATTGGACTTGATGAATCTCAGGTTGGTGAAATAGAGCCTGTTCATTTTGAAGGCTACTATTTTGATGACGCAAAGACATACGCAAAATGGGGCAGAGATCGCACTTGGAGAAGTTCCGCTTACCAGGTATCATGGATTTTCTTCTCCTCCACCCAGGTGTATGTGTATCAGTACACGTTTAACATGGATGAGGATGGAAAGAAAGAGGCAACTGAAGAATACTTTTACAAGGATATTACTAACTTCTCAACGTCATCTGATACTGTTGAGAAAGAAATTCTTGATAAAATTAACTGCAATGGCGAGATGACGTACGTTCGTAAACAAGTTGACTCAAACCGTTTTGCACTTGTTGTCCCTGGTGACAAGTTCTACTGTTCGATGGAGCAGTCCGATTATACCGAGAGAGCTATTCAGGGTATGAAGGCAAAACTTAGGGAGAAGAAGAACGGATAACATAGTTTAATGTCAACTGTGTGACGCAGCTTTACCATACTTTTGTGGGAAAATGCTAAATGAAAATGCCAAGTCAGGAAGAACAGATAATTGCAGAACAGCATGTTCTGGAACGTAAATTAGATAGACCGGATACAGACGTAAGAAAAGCAGCAAGATATACTTGTGGATTTGCTGTGATTTCAGTAACTCTGGCCTGTGTTTCTTTCCATCTGCTTTCACGACTTGGCATTTTTGAGTTGTTACCAGATCCGTTTGTTCAATTTAAAACAAAGTATACAACTGCTTTTTGTGTATTGTATTACATAACGTTTATTGTTGTTATGGGTTTGTTTTTACTAAAAAAGGCTGTCATCGGTGCTGTAAAGCTATACCAGCACTATGCACCTGAAGAAGTAAGAAGGAGGTGTCTTTTCAAGCCAACGTGTTCAGAATATGCAATACTTGCAATAAAAAAATATGGATTGATCATAGGATTAGTAAAAACATATGTCAGGGTTGTTTATAAATGCAGGGGCAATATATACCGCATAGACTACCCGTAATTTTTGATTTTTTATCGAGAATGAATTAACCATTTGAATTCCATTCACATTTATGTTATACTCCTCTGTGTTCAAAAACATGTACCGGAGGAAAATTATGAAAAACATACCGAACATACTGACCGTATTCCGCATACTGCTGATTGGTCTGCTTTGTTATCTGTTTGCAAAGGGAGATTATCTTTTCAGCTTATTGACTTACATTTTTGCTTTTGGAACAGATATTCTCGATGGCTATCTTGCACGCCGCAACAATTGGATAACAAATGCCGGTAAAGTTCTCGATCCGCTTGCGGATAAGCTCATGCTCGTTGCCGTACTCTGCTGTTTTGCTTCTGTTAATGCAATTCCGCTTTACACGCTCATACTTATTGCAGTGATTGAAGTAACAATGATTTGCGTCGGTGCAGTGCTTTATTTTAAAAAAGTTGTCGTTTATGCAGACTGGTTTGGCAAAATAGCAACGGGACTTTTCGTATTTGCCATAACGATGACCTTTGTTCACCTAATTTTCGATATCTTCCCGTGGTATAACTATCTCTATCTTGCTTCAGTTGCGGCATCAATTGTTTCGTTTGTTCACTATGGCATACGGAATTTTGTTCGTCACGATTATGAGTGAGAAAAATTGTTTTATTCCCTTGACAATAGGATCTTTTTCCGCTATAATATCAGCATCCAGAACTTTTACAGGAGGTTTCGTGATTTAATGGATACGGACAGTTGCGACGGGAATTCCGAAAATCCCCTGATGCGTCTTTTATTTTAGCAGAATGTCTGCATCTTTTGCGGTGCATTGAAGTGTGCGGACATCCTTTTTTTGTACCTAAATTTTTTGACCCGATACGGGAATACAGGTATAAGCTAATTAATCGACTAAACAGAGGAGTGTATTATGTCAACAGGTATGTATATATTGGTCATGTCAATATGCGTGATCTTTTCTGCCTATTTTTCTGCGACTGAGACAGCGTTCTCGTCAATGAATACAACAAAACTTAAAACACTTGCGGAGAAGGGCAACAAAAAAGCGGCTCTGACCTGCAAGTTGGATGAAAAATACGATAAACTTATTTCAACAATTCTGATTGGCAATAACATTGTCAATATTGCCCTCGCATCATTGGGCACGATGTTGTTTGTCCGCGAATGCGGAGCGGAAATCGGTGCAACGATTTCAACAATTGTATGTACGGCAATCGTATTGATTTTCGGCGAAATTTCACCGAAGAGCGTTGCAAAAGACTGTGCAGAAAAGTTTGCGATGTTTTCTGCACCGCTCATTCAGCTTCTCATATGGCTGTTTCTGCCGTTAAACTTCATCTTTTCTCTCTGGAAAAAGCTGCTGGCAAAAATATTCAACCTTCAGCCTGACAATAAAATGTCGCAAGAAGAACTATTGATGCTGGTCGATGAGGTTCAGCAGGATGGCAGCATTGACAAAAATGAAGGCGAGCTGCTCAAAAATGCAATCGAATTTGCGGAGCAGCAGGCTCAGGATGTCCTCGTTCACAGGGTAGACTTGGCGGCACTGCCTGTTGATGCTACCAATGAAGAAGTTGCAGAGATGTTTGCACAGACAAAGTATTCGAGACTTCTCGTCTATAAAAATACGATCGACAGCATTCTTGGCACGATTCACCAAAAGGACTTTTACGTCGGTACAGGTATCACCGACAAACCGATATGTGAAATAATTTCCCCAGTCATTTTCGTCCTTGAAAATGAACCCATCAGCTTGATCCTTAAAAAGCTCCAAAAGGGAAAAACGCATATGGCTGTCGTTGTCGATGAATATGGTGGAACTTGCGGTATAGTGACGATGGAGGATATCCTCGAGGAACTTGTCGGGGAAATTTGGGATGAACACGATGAAGAAGAGGTCCTTCTCAAAAAACTTTCCGATGATACTTACCAGATCGATGCAGGTATGGATTTTGAAGACTTTAAGGAACAGTTTAACCTAAGCACTGACTCGGAAATGGTTTCAGTCAGTGGCTGGGTAATGGAGCAGTTCGGTCGAGTTCCCGTCAACGGCGACGAGTTCGATTACGAGGGACTCCACGTTAAGGTGACTAAGGTCGATAATCATCGTGTCGATGAAATAATCGTCAAGTGCGTTGAGCCACCCGAGGAAAATGAAGAAAAAGATGAAGACTGATTTTCAGGCTGCAATAAAAATTTGCACTTGCATTTTATTCCCTGAAGTGCTATAATAAGTTCATTGTCGAGGAAATGCTTTTTGTGTTCCCTCGCAGCGTGGGGATGTGGCTCAGCTGGTTAGCGTGCTTCGCTCACATCGAAGAGGTCGGGGGTTCGAGTCCCTTCATCCCCACCATGGCGAGTGTTCTTACAGCATTTGAAAAGCTGTGAGGACACTCGCTTTTTTCTGCTCAAACAGCAGGTCTGTCGTCAGTTGTGTAGCTCACGAACACGCCTTTTCTGGTGTTGACGGTGACGGCCGGGATGGGCAGTGCCG
>CAKTYT010000015.1 GCA_934633695.1 uncultured Clostridia bacterium
TCCCATCACCCGCTCCAAACAAGAAAACACCCATTGGGCGTTTTCTTGTTTGTGAATGGAGGGAATCGAAGCCGGGGGAAAACAAAACGCTCCGGTGAAGCGTTTTGAACGGAAGATTTCCGCTATTCCACCGATTGCGTCAGAGCTTGCTTCTTCGCAAAAAGAAAATTTCTCAGGAGGTATCCCGGAGTGAACATTATCGACTGAACAAAAATTTGATGCAATGCTTTTAAAGGCAGGAGTCCTTCTGCCGTTAGTTGTGTTGCCGTTCAGTTGATGCGTCGATACGGGTGAATGCCTCTGATATTCGCAAAGCAGAGTGTTTTTTCGTGTACGGACGGGGTTAGCGTCCGTTTTTGTTTATATCTTGCATATATCGACAGCGTCATCTGCATAATTTACATTTTAATGGAGGTGTCTATGTCAATTATTTCTGTAAATAATCTAACGTTTTGCTACGAAGGCAGTGCGGACAATGTATTTGAAAACGTGAACTTTTCAATTGATACGGATTGGAAATTGGGCTTTATCAGCCGCAACGGACGGGGAAAGACAACTTTTCTGCAACTTCTCATGGGAAAGTACGAGTACAGCGGCAGAATAACGAGCAGTGTAAAGTTCGATTATTTTCCATTCGAAATCAGTGATGAAAATGAAAATGCCGAAACCGTCATTCTGCGTGCGGCGGGCATGGAGGAGGAAGAATTCTGGAGATTGGGCAGGGAGATGAAGCTGCTGAACCTTGATGAGGAAATCCTGACACGTCCGTTTTGCACCCTGTCCAATGGTGAAAAGACAAAGCTCACGCTTGCGGCTCTGTTTGTGAAGGAGAATAACTTCTTACTGATCGACGAACCGACAAATCACCTGGATGCGGAGGGACGAAGGTCGGTTGCACGATACCTCAATGGAAAGAGTGGTTTTATTCTCGTCTCACACGATAGAAAGTTTCTTGATGAGTGCATTGATCATGTTCTGTCGATCAACCGAAGTACAATCGAGGTCATTCAGGGCAGCTATACCTCATGGCAGAGAGAAAAGACGAGGCGAGATAACTTCGAAATCAGTGAAAATAAAAGGCTGACGGCGGAAATAAACTCGCTCAAACAAGCTGCAAGCAGGATTGCTTCGTGGTCGGACAAAATTGAGGCGACGAAAATCGGAATGGGTCCGTGCGACAGGGGGGCGATCGGTGCAAAGTCGGCAAAAATGATGAGGCATGCGAAAGCTCAGCAGAGCAGGCTCGCTCGCGAAATAGAGAAAAGGGAGAACCTTTTGCAAGATGTTGAATATGATGAACAGCTCAAAATCTTTCCCGAACCGTACTATAAGGACAATATGGTTTTCATCAAGGATCTATCTCTTTTTTACAGGGAAAAATGTGTTGCAGACGGAATAAATCTGACCGTCAAACAGGGTGACAGACTCGCATTAACGGGTAAAAACGGATGCGGAAAATCCAGCCTTATCAAACTGTTGACGGGTGAGAAAATCGAGCATACGGGCTTTATAGAGGTTGGCAGCAGGCTGAGCGTTTCGGTTGTTCCGCAGGATATGTCTTTTCTGACCGGAGATTTGGATGAATTTGCAGCCGAGAGCGGTGTGGACTTGACCTTGTTCAAGACAATATTGCGAAAACTGGATTTCAAACGTACACAGTTCGAAAAAGACATGTCGGACTTTTCGATGGGGCAGAAGAAAAAGGTTTTGCTTGCAAGAAGTTTGTGTCAAAGGGCAAACCTTTATGTCTGGGATGAGCCGCTCAACTACATCGATGTTATCTCGAGGCTGCAAATTGAAGCATTGATTCTGAGATTTTGCCCCACAATGGTATTCGTTGAACATGATAGGGCATTTGTTGATGACATTGCAACGAAGGTGTTTGACTTCTCGGACAAAGAAACAGTAAAAAATTCAGCGAAGCAGTAAATTGCGGTTGACAAGATCCGGAGAATATGGTATACTGCGGGTATAGAATTCGATACGGAGGTATCAAGATGGGATATATTCCAAGCATTTTCACCCTTGACTCAACCCTCGCTGCAATAGCTTTTGTCCTTGCACTTATTGCGACGTTTGTGATCTTCATTCTCGTTGTACCCGAAAAACGTAAAGACAAGCTCAGTGCGTTCGGCAGGTTCCTGCATAATACGTTCAACTTCAAGTACTTGGTCGTTGAGAAGATTCTCCAGGCTCTCTATATCTTTACTACTTGTTCGGTAATCTTGACGGGCTTCTTTATGCTCTTCAAGTCGGTCTACGGTCATTGGATGGGAGGAATCGGCATTCTCGTCATGATTTTAGGTCCGATTGCCGTACGTCTTGTCTATGAATTGCTCATGATGGCGGTCCTTTTGGTAAAAAATGTTATTTCAATCAACAATAAACTCCGCAATCAGAACGGCGATAAGGCTGCGGCCGATATTTTTACCGCTCCCGGCGTTGACGGACTGGTTTCCGATCTGAAAGAGAAGAGGGATATTTTCTGCCCGAATTGCGGTTCCAAACTCGACTCGGACGGCAGCTGCCCAAATTGCAAAAAAGATAAGATTTGATCAGGCTTAAATAAGTTCTTCCTGATATGGAACTGGGGCAGGTGCGGTTTCCGTGCCTGTCCTTATTGCTTACCCGTTTTTCAAAAATGAATACAGATGCACCGTTTTACCCCTTTCATTAATAAAAAAACTGTGCTATAATCAGTAAGTACGGACTGAACGGTATGTTTGAATAGGTGTGACTGTCAAAAAGGTGAGCTGGGAGGTACTATGCTGACGGAATTTGCCTTGGGCGACCATGTCGTGATGAGAAAACCCCATGCTTGCGGAAGCAACGAATGGGAAATCGTCAGAGACGGTGCCGATATAAAAATCAAATGCATCAAATGCGGGCGTGTTGTCATGCTGGACAGGTGTGATTTCATCCGTGCCGCAAAAAAGAAACTTGTTTCAGAGGGAAATAAACCCGATTGAGTCGTGATACAAATTTTGAGAAAGGAACCCCTGCGGACGGAAAACCGAATAGGGGGTATGGGTTCAGCAATGAACAGCACTGGCGATGGAAAAGGAACTATAACTGAGGTCAGACAGAACAAATCGACTACGCTGAGCAAAAAACAGCAGAAGGCTTTTAAAAATGCCGCAGATGAGATCATGGGTAAGGATTCGCGTTATACGACAACGGTCTACCTTCACTTTGCGATGAAGCTTATTTGTGTGGTACTTGCAGTTGTCATTCTTCGTATCTTCGTTTTTGAGCCGAACTACGTCGACGGGGAGTCGATGCAGCCCACACTCATGGATAGAGAGCGAGTCTTTGTTGAGAAAGTCAGCTACTGGTTCAATGAACCAAAGAGGGGAGATATTGTCATCGTTCACTTTCCTGAAAGGAGCGAGCTCTTTGTCAAACGCATAATTGCTTTGGGCGGTGAAACGATAGCTATCAGAAACGGGTTTGTTTATATCAACGATAAACAACTGGATGAATCCGAATATGCCGGTGACTGGTATGGTAATATTTACAGAACGGTGCATACGCTGGGTTCAGTGGACGGAAGCTATACCGTTCCCTACGGCTGTGTTTTCGTCATGGGTGACAACAGAAACGAGTCGCACGACAGCAGGGCTCAAGACGTTGGTCCCATTCCCATTGAGGACGTCGTCGGCAGAGCAGTTTCCGTCATTTGGCCCCTTAATAGGATCAGACCAGCAAAATAAGCCATGCGTAAGCAGATTATCAGGGAAAGAGATCCGAAAACTCTGCTCTTCAGATTTGTGGACTGGCTTGTGTTTGTCGCAATAGGTTTGTTTGCAGTTATTTTCTTTTCTTTCATTGCAGCAAAGCCATATGTCATAACCGAAGATACGGTGTGCAGTGTCCGCAAAGGCGATTTTGTGTTTATTGATAAAATCGGACTGTACTTTGATGATTACGACAGGGGAGACATCATTGTCTACCGCAATGATGGAGGGGAATTTACCATCGGAAGGGTCATTGCGTACGGCGGAGAAAGTGTGCTTATAAGCGGAGGGCGGCTTTATGTTGATGATTGCCTCCTTGATGAAACTGACTATGCGGAAGACTTTTCCGAAGAGAGCTACGCTGAGCTTACGGTACTTGAAGGGAAATTGCTTGTTTTGCCCGATACAAGGGAGAATTTTGATGTTTCTTCAATTGAGAGCTATGTGGTAATGTACGAAGACGTTGTGGGGGAGATTAGGTTCAGGCTCTATCCGTTTGGCGAAATGGAATTCTTCTCGTGAGCTGCTGATAAGACGAATAAATATATTTACATTGTATGGTTGCATTTTGTGCAAAAAGATGATATAATTCAACACCGAAAAAGCAAGACTCGTGAGGGAGTAGTTTGGCAGTGCCGACCGGTGCGGTGCTGTGGTTCAAGTCAACATCGTGTTGCGGCCGGCTGAGCCGTTTCTGGCTTGGATAATATCGTGAAGATATAAGCAAGACTCATGTAGTGGACCATTGGTTCGCTGCCATGGGTCTGTTTTTTTAAGAAAAAAGAAGGAGAATTCTAAAATGAAATTCTATTTTGAGGACAAAAAAAACGTTCTCGCCGCAATAGGAAGCTCGGCTGAGGGCCTATCCGATGCGGATGCGGCAAAAAGGCTTGAGACTCACGGTCCAAACCGTCTGAAAGAGGCGAAGAAGGTTTCGCTGATTAAGAGATTCCTGGAACAGCTCAAGGATCCGATGCTGATAATCCTCATCGTTGCCGCCGTTGTATCCGGCGTGATTGCAGTTATCGAAAAGGAGAGCTTTGCTGACACGATAATCATACTCGTTGTAGTTCTCCTCAACGCAATTCTTGGTGTTTACCAGGAAAGTAAAGCCGAAAAAGCAATTGAAGCACTTCAGGCTATGTCTGCCGCAACGAGTAAGGTTATGCGTAATGGCATTGTAAAGCTCGTCAGGAGTGAACAGCTCGTTCCGGGTGATGTCGTTTTGCTTGAAGCGGGTGATTCTGTTCCTGCGGACGGCAGGATAATCGAGTGTGCAAGCCTTCGCATCGAAGAGGCTGCTTTGACGGGTGAAAGTGTCCCCGTTGACAAACAGGCAGGCAAAATCGAAGACTATGGTAAGGACATCCCCCTCGGCGACAGAGTAAACATGTGCTACATGGGTTCGACCGTCGTTTACGGAAGAGGCTTCGCCGTTATAACTGCAACGGGAATGGATACCGAAATGGGTAAAATCGCCGATGCTCTCACCCGTGCGGAAGAAGGCCAGACGCCCTTGCAGATAAAACTCGGGCAGCTCAGTAAAATTCTGACATATATTGTCGTTGGTATCTGCGTGTTTATGTTCGGATTCAGCCTTATCACTGCAAACAAGGCAATCGACTTCCCCTTTGTTCTCAACACCTTCATGATTGCAGTCAGTCTTGCGGTCGCCGCCATCCCCGAAGGTCTGGCAACAGTCGTTACGATCTCGCTTTCGATTGGCGTGACGAAAATGAGCAAACGCAATGCGGTCATAAGAAAACTCACCGCCGTTGAAACACTTGGCTGTGCACAGGTCATCTGCTCCGATAAGACCGGTACACTAACGCAGAACAAGATGACTGTTGTTAAGACATCTACGGATGATGAAAAACTGCTGGCTTCGGCAATGGCCCTCTGTTCTGATGCCGAGCTCGGTGAGGACGGCAAAGCCGTGGGTGAGCCTACAGAATGTGCATTGGTGAACTATGCAGCAGGCGTGGGACTTAAAAAGCCCGACCTGAAGACGAAAAACCCCAGAGTCGGAGAAGCTCCTTTCGACAGCGAAAGAAAAATGATGTCAACCGTTCACAATATCGATGGAGAGATAGTTCAATACACGAAGGGTGCTCCTGATGAGCTGCTAAAGAAATGTACATATTACTTCAACGGTAAAGCCACCGTTCCCATGACTGATGAAATAAGAAGCAGCATTCTTGCTGCAAACAAGGAAATGGCTGACGAGGCACTCAGGGCACTGGCTGCAGCAGAACGTACATGGGATGAGCTCCCGGCAAGCATGAGTCCCTCATACCTTGAACACGATTTGACCTATATCGGACTTGTCGGAATGATAGACCCTGTTCGTCCCGAGGTTGTCGATGCAGTGAAAGAGTGCAGAGAAGCGGGAATAAGGCCTATAATGATCACGGGCGATCACCGTGATACGGCAGTTGCAATTGCAAAGCAGCTTGGAATTATCACCGATGCAAGCGAAGCATTGACGGGTTCCCAGCTTAATGAAATGAGCGATGATGAGCTGTATGAAAACATTGAAAAGTACTCCGTTTATGCACGCGTACAGCCGGAGCACAAGGTTCGTATCGTCAAGGCGTGGCAGCGTGACGGCAAGATAACTGCAATGACGGGAGACGGTGTCAACGACGCAGCTTCAATAAAGGCGGCGGATATCGGAGTCGGAATGGGAATTACCGGTACGGATGTAACAAAGAATGTTGCGGACATGGTGCTTGCGGACGATAACTTTGCGACTATTGTTTCCGCAGTCGAGGAAGGCAGAAGAATTTATGACAACATCAGGAAAGCAATTCAATTCCTGCTCGCATCGAACGCCAGCGAGGTCATAAGCATATTTGTTGCAACCCTGCTCGGTTTCACGATTCTTAAGCCTGTACACCTGCTGTGGATAAACCTTATAACAGATTGCTTCCCTGCCCTCTCCCTCTCGATGGAACGTTCGGACGACGATATAATGAAACGTCCCCCCAGAAACCCGAAAGAAGGAATCTTTGCCAATGGTCTTGGCTTTGAAGTTGCATACCAGGGCATTATGGTCACGATTATTACCCTTGCGGCTTATTTCATAGGTCACTTCCGCGAATTCGGCAACTGGAACGTCATTGCAAGTCCCGACAGCCTTCACGGTATGACAATGGCATTTTTGACAATGAACATGGCGGAAATATTCCACAGCTTCAACCTTCGTTCACAGCACGGCAGCATCTTCCTCAAGAAGGGCCAGAACATGTGGCTTTGGGGATCGTTCCTCATTTCACTGTTGCTAACCTGCATTGTAATCTTCGTTGACCCCGTGGCGGAACTTTTCAGCCTTGCAACCGATTTCGGCATTGATGAATTCATAATTGCGATGGCTCTTGCGTTTGCAACAATTGTTATTGTTGAGATCGTGAAGTTCTTCCAAAGAAGGTATTACAATAAAAAGAATGCTCACTGAGTTTAGTTAAACCCGACCGGGGGTGCAGTTCAAAGGCACTTCCGGTCATTTTTTGTTTTGCAGATTACATAAGACAAAATAATGCTCAATGGTTTGAATGAAATTGTCGGAAGAATATTGTATTTGCTGTGTCAAATACGGCAGAAATCCTTGACATCAACAGTGTTTTGGTCTATACTGTCACAAATGTCGAAAAATGAGGCAATGTGCGTCTGCTGCGTGAATGAGAGCAAGGTGAGGGCTTTTACTTGCAAACGACGGACGCCGGTGTTTCATGAGGCAAAACAGCGGTATGCCGAAAAGGATGCTGCGGAAAAACGGAGGAATTATTTTGAAACTCATCTACAACGTTGAAGACAAACCGGCATTCAAACAGAACCTTGTGTTTGCCTTCCAGCAGCTGCTCGCCATCATTGCGGCAACCCTGCTCGTACCAACCCTTGTAAATCTCAGAACAGGCACACAGATGCTCAGCCAGGCAGCCGCCCTCTGCGGTGCAGGCGTCGGAACCTTGGTCTACATTCTTTTCACCAAAAAGAAAAGCCCTGTCTTCCTCGGCAGCTCATTTGCATTTATCAGTCCGCTCATCGGTGCATGTGCATTCGGATTTTTCGGAATTATCATCGGTGCCGTGATTGCAGGTCTTGTCTATGTTGCAATTGCAATCGTGATCCACTTTGTCGGAACCAACTGGGTTGACAAGCTCCTTCCCCCGGTCGTCATCGGTCCTACCGTCGCCCTCATCGGTTTGAGCCTTTGCGTTTCCGCAATCGAAAACGTAAACAACACTGCGGTCGGCGACTATAACCTTGTTTCGATTCTCTGCGGTCTTGTGACTTTTGCAGTAACGGTTTACGCTTCTGCAAAGGGTACGAGAACAATGAAGCTCATACCGTTCATTCTCGGCATTGTCGCAGGTTACCTCGTTGCTTCAATCTTTACGATTATTGGTGCTGCTGCAAACGTTGACTACCTCAAAATAGTTGATTACAGCAGTCTCACTGCCAATTTTGCTCCGTTCACCTTCGAGAGCATCATCTCCGTTCCCGAATTCACAATCGTTTCTGCGATTAAAGAAGGATTCTCACCCCTTAAGGGTATAACGGGTTTTGTTTCCCTGCTTGCTTTGTTTGCTCCGGTTGCATTCGTTGTTTTTGCCGAGCATATTGCAGACCACGAAAACCTCAGTTCGATCATTGAGAGAAACCTTATCAAGGAGCCCGGTCTTAAGCGTACCCTCCTCGGTGATGGCATAGGCTCAATTGCAGGTGCAATCGTCGGAGGATGTCCCAACACCACTTACGGTGAAAGCGTTGGCTGTGTTGCCATTACCGGCAATGCTTCCGTTTCGACCCTCGCTATTACTGCAATAATGGCAATTATTCTGTCATTCTTCTCTCCGTTCGTGGCATTTGTAAATACCATTCCCGTGTGCGTTGTCGGTGGTATCTGCATTGCTCTTTACGGCTTCATTGCAGTCAGCGGTCTTAAGATGCTCCAGAATGTCGACCTCGGTGAAAGTGAAAACCTCTTTGTCGTCAGTGCGATTCTCGTAACGGGCATCGGCGGTTTGACTCTCCAGTTCGGCAAGGTCACTATCTCTCCCGTTGCGACTGCACTCATCGTCGGCATTCTCACAAAGCTCATTGTGTCAAAGCGTGGGGCAAAGAAGGCTGAATAACTGAAATATAAATAAAAATTTAACTGATACCGACGGTCATCGCAGATTGTGCTGCGATGACCGTTTCGTTTGTGGGCTGAAATCAAAAAAGGACCAAATTCAAGGTAACTTGATAAATTTAAAATACTGCAAATTTATTAACGACAAAAGCCGTGGTCATTTCAACGCCTGAGGCTTTTGCTTAAGTCCTAATACGGTGCAGTGTGTGCAGGGGTGTTGACTAAAAAAATTCCATCGGGTACAATTAACGGATAAACTTAAAGGAGAAGTATCGGTGGATAAGAAAATAGAAATAAAAGCAAAGACAAAGCAGATTTTTAAGAGCCTTTTCGGAAGCCTTGAGCCGGGCAAATGCATACTTGCTCTTGCAGGGAGCGTTATCGCTGCATTTGGGTTATTCAACATACATGCCCAATCCGGAGTGACGGAAGGCGGAGTGCTCGGATTTGTGCTGCTGCTCGAGCATTGGACGGGAATTTCCCCATCGGTGTCGAGTCTCGTGCTTAATTTGCTCTGCTATGCATGGGGCTGGAAACTGCTTGGAGGCGAGTTTATGGGCTATTCCCTGATCGCAAGCGGCGGATTTACTCTCTTTTATGCTATATTCGAAAAAATCGGTCCGCTTTTTCCGCAAATCGGTGAACTCCCCCTCCTTGCTGCCCTGCTAGGGGCTTTGAGCATAGGTATCGGAGTCGGGTTGAGTGTGCGTTCAGGCGGTGCCCAGGGCGGAGATGATGCTCTCGCAATGAGTCTCGCCCATCTCACGAAAATGAACATCAAGTGGATGTACCTTGTAACGGATTTGATAGTCCTTCTGTTGTCGCTGACATACATTCCCCTGAAGAGAATAATCTATTCACTTCTGACAGTGACACTTTCGGGGCAGCTTATTGGCGTTGTACAAAACCTCAATTTTGGGGAAAAGCATGAAGATAGAGAAAACCGGTATAAAACCGCTGAAAAGGAGTAAAATATGGTCAACATAGGCAATGACTGGGATGAAATACTCAAAGATGAATTTCAGAAAGAATATTACCTGAACTTGAGACGCTTTCTTGCCGAAGAGTATCGTACAAGAGTGATTTATCCAAATATGTATGACATATTTAATGCACTCAAGTACACCTCTTTTGCAGACACAAAGGCAGTCATTATCGGACAGGACCCGTATCACGGACCGAATCAGGCACATGGGCTGTGCTTTTCGGTGAAAAGAGGAGTAACTCCGCCGCCGTCTCTCAAGAATATTTACACTGAACTGTCAAACGACGTAGGGTTTGTTCCGCCTTCACACGGTGAGCTTACGGAGTGGGCGAAACGCGGTGTACTTATGCTCAACTCAGTTCTAACGGTGAGGGAGCACCAGCCAAACAGTCATAAAGGTATGGGCTGGGAGAAATTTACCGACAGAGTTATCAGCGAACTCAATAAAAAGGAGACGCCGGTCGTCTTCCTGCTCTGGGGTGCAAATGCGAGAAGGAAGGCAGGCGTTATCACAAATCCGCTCCATGCAAAGCTGGAATGCGTCCATCCAAGCCCGCTTTCGGCATATAATGGGTTTTTCGGATGCCGGCATTTCTCGAAAACAAATGAGATATTGATGAGAGCGGGCATCGAACCAATTAATTGGCAATTGAGTAATTGAAGGGATATTTATTGAAAAAACGGATAGAACTCGATTTTTGAAAGAAAAATCCTCAAATATATCGCAGCCTGTCTTTACTTTTAGGTTGATGGAGCTATATAATAGCAATGTGTGCCTCAATGCTTGTTTGGGAGGCTCTCTTTCGGTGAGAGCGGCAAATGAACGAAGCACTTATAACAATTGTTGTAATTTCCCAGGAGGATGACCATGGAGAATTTTGAAAATTTGAAAAAAACTCCCCTTTACGGGAGACATGTTGAGTTGAACGGCAAAATCGTCGATTTTGGCGGTTGGGCATTGCCCGTGCAGTATTCGTCCATTCTCGATGAATGCAAGGCTGTACGCGAACGCTGCGGTCTGTTCGATGTCTCTCACATGGGCGAAGTTGATATCTATGGCAAAGATGCTTATGCTTACGTTCAGAAAATGGTTACAAACGATGTTACCAGCATGACTCCCGGCAGGTGCCGGTACGCAGTTCTCTGCTATGATAACGGCGGTGCAGTTGATGACGTTCTTATTTACAAGTTTGCAGAAGATCACTATATGTTCATCGTAAATGCCGGCAATACTGATAAGGATTTTGCATGGATGTGCGAGCATACCTTCGGCGATGTAAAGGTTGTCAACAACAGTGCAAAGTGGGGTCAGCTCGCACTTCAGGGACCGATGCACCAGAAGGTTCTTGATGCAGCAGGCTATAAAGGCGAAATCCCCCAAAAATACTATACTTTTAACGACAAAATGACCGTTGCCGGCATCCCCTGTCTCGTTTCAAGGACGGGCTACACCGGTGAGGACGGTGTTGAGCTCTACTGTGCGGCAGAAGATACCGTAAAGCTCCATACTGCACTTATGGAAGCAGGCAAGTGCGTGGATATGCTCCCCTGCGGCCTCGGTGCAAGGGATACACTTAGGTTTGAAGCTTCCATGCCCCTCTACGGTCATGAAATGAGCGAAAACATCACTCCGGTAGAGTGCGGCCTCGGTTTTGCAATCAAGCTCAACAAGGATGACTTTATCGGCAAAGAAGCTCTTCTCAAACCCCAGACCCGCAAGCGTATCGGACTCAAGCTCGTCGGCAAGGGTATTGCCCGTCCCGAGGCTGAGGTGCTCTGCAACGGCGAAAAAGTAGGCGTTGTAACTTCCGGTGGTCCCGCCCCCGCAGTCGGCGGAAATTACTGCATGGCTCTTGTAAATGCCGATGCCGATGAAAACGGTAAATGGGCTGTTTCGGTAAGGGGCAGAGTTATTGAATGCGAATTTGCTCCCATGCCATTCTATAAAAGAGCATAGCGTAATCCCCTGCGATTCTTTTTGGATCGCAGAATAAATATTAAGATTAATCAGAACAATACGGAGGATATTATTATGATTCCCAACGACCGCAAATACACCCGTGACCATGAATGGGTAATGATTGAAGATGGCATTGCAAAGCTCGGTATCACCGACCACGCACAGGAAGCCCTCGGTGATATCGTTTATGTCGAACTTCCCGCTGTTGACGATGAACTTACCTGCGGCGATTCCTATGCAGTTGTAGAGTCCGTAAAAGCAGTTTCCCAGGTTTACACACAGGTTTCCGGCAAGGTTGTCGAAGTCAATGAAGAGCTCGATGAAAAACCCGAACTGCTCAACGAAGATGCATACGGACAGTTTATTGCTGCCATCGAAATTACCGAAGTTGACGAAGGTGAACTGCTCACTGCTGAGGAGTACGAAGCTTTCCTTGCATCCGAGGAGTAATCTAAGTTAAAACCTTACTAAGGTCGGGCGAATTTACTACTCCCCCGACCTTGTATTCTTTGAGAAGGAAGAAATTGAATGAAAAGTTATGTTCCAAATACCGTAAAAGAGCGTGAGGAAATGCTCAAGACAATCGGCCTTGAAAGCATGGACCAGCTCTTTGGCGATATTCCGGAGGGTCTTAAGCTTGACCGTCCGCTCGACCTCCCCGCTCCCATGAGCGAAATGGAGATTCGTCAGATGATGATGGGTTACGTTCTCCAGAACGACGAGGGCAGCCTGATTTTCAGAGGTGCAGGTGCTTATAATCACTATATACCGGCCCTCATTCCCCAGCTCGTTTCAAGGAGCGAGTTTTACACAGCATACACTCCCTATCAGGCGGAAATGAGTCAGGGTATGCTCCAAAGCATATTTGAGTATCAGACTGTTATCTGCAACCTTATGGGAATGGAAGCTGCAAATGCTTCTGTTTACGATGGTGCAACGGCCGCAGCAGAATCACTCCTAATGCTCCGCGACAGCAAACGCAAGAAGAAAGTCCTTTACAGTGCCGCACTCAATCCCGGTGTTGTCAGCACGATAAAGACCTATGCTCACTGCTCGGGTATTGAGCTTGTCGAAGTTGCAGTCGGCAATGATGGCAGGACCGATATGAAGAGTCTTGAAGAGAACCTTGCGGACAGTGCAGGCTTCATAGCAGCACAACCGAATTACTACGGTATAATTGAAAACATGGACGAAATTGCCGACATGGTTCACAATGCAAAAGCACTCCTTGTCAGCTATGTCAACCCCATCTCCCTCGGTGCAGTAAAACGCCCCGGTGATTACGGTGCAGATATTGCAATCGGCGATGCACAGCCCTTGGGTATGCCCATGAACTTCGGCGGTCCGTATGTCGGCTTCATGGCGACAAGCGGCAAGCTTATCAGAAACCTCCCCGGACGCATTGCAGGTGAGACTCGCGATGCAGAGGGAAACAGGGTCTATGTCCTCACTCTTCAGGCGAGGGAGCAGCATATTCGTCGTGAAAAGGCTTCGAGCAACATCTGCTCAAACCAAATGCTCTGTGCTATAATGGCATCGATGTATGCCTGCACAATGGGACCTGAAGGCATGAAAGAAGTTGCAAATCAGAATATTGCAAAATCACATTACCTTGCCGGAGAGATGGCAAAGATCGACGGGATTCGCCTTAGATATGACACGCCCTTCTTCAATGAATTTGTTACCGATTCCGACGTCCCGGCAGAGCAGGTCAACGAAGCTCTCAAGGATTTTGGCATTGTGGGCGGTCTCGTGCTTCCCGATGGCGGTATGCTGTGGTGTGCAACGGAAATGAGTTCCAAAGAGGATATGGATTTCCTCGTCGATATGCTCAAAAACATCCTTGGTGAAGGAGGTCATGAAGAATGAGACAGGCATATAAGCTGATTTTTGAACGCTCCCATGAGGGCAGGCGTGCATACGACCTTCCGGAGCTTGATGTTCCCGTGTGTGAAGCTATTCCCGAAAATATGAGGAACGAACAGAAACTTGATCTCCCCGAACTTGGAGAAATCGACCTTGTTCGTCACTATACAAACCTTTCCCGCCGCAATTTCGGCGTTGACAACGGGTTCTATCCCCTTGGCTCTTGTACAATGAAGTACAATCCTAAAATCAACGAAGAGGTTGCATGCATGTTCGAGCAGATGCACCCTCTTCTTGACACCGATATGTGCCAGGGTTCGCTCAGACTTATGTACGACATGGAAAAATGCCTGTGCGAGATCTGCGGTATGGATGCATTCACTCTCCAGCCGGCAGCAGGTGCACACGGAGAACTCACCGGTCTTATGCACATCAGGGCATACCATGAGAGCAGAGGCGATTTTGCCCGCACAACGATCATTGTTCCCGATGCTGCACACGGCACGAACCCCGCAAGTGCAGTTATGGCGGGCTTTAGGGTTAAGGAAATCAAGTCTGCTCCTGATGGCGGAGTTGATATTGAGGCACTTAAGGCAGCAGTCGGTCCCGATACGGCAGGACTGATGCTCACCAACCCTTCAACACTGGGTCTGTTTGAACGCAATATTGAGCAGATTGCTCAAATAGTTCACGAGGCCGGCGGTTTGCTTTATTATGACGGAGCAAACCTCAATGCAATTATGGGCATTGTTCGTCCCGGCGACATGGGCTTTGATGTTATGCACATCAATCTTCACAAGACGTTTTCGACCCCTCATGGCGGCGGCGGTCCCGGAAGCGGCCCCGTCGGCGTAAAAAAACACCTTATTCCCTTTATGCCTGTTCCCGTGCTTGTTGAACGCGACGGCATGATTGAGCTTGATTACGACCGCCCCGAATCCTTCGGCAGGGTAAAGAATTTCTATGGAAACTTCAATGTTATCGTAAAAGCATACGCCTACATTCGTTCTTTGGGCGGTGAAGGGCTTAAGGAAGCAAGTGAGAATGCGGTCTTAAATGCAAACTATATTATGAATGCTCTTCGCGGCACATACGAAATTCCGCATGACCGCATTTGTATGCATGAATGTGTCATTACTCCCGGCGAGCTGATGAATTACGGTGTGCATACTACGGATGTTGCAAAGGCACTGATCGACCGCGGCTACCATCCTCCGACTATCTACTTCCCACTCATTGTTCACGAAGCAATGATGATCGAACCAACCGAGAGTGAGAGTCGTGAGACACTGGATGAGTTCATCGAGGCAATGAAGGATATTGCAAGAGAAGCAAAGGAAAACCCCGAAGCAATCCATGCCTGCCCCGTAACCACGCCCGTAGGAAGACCGGATGAGACGACTGCTGCAAGAAAGCCAATCGTTCGATATGTAAAGTAAACGCTAATAATAAAAAAGGATGCTCACGGAAACGGGGCATCCTTTTAATATGAAAGCAAACGGAACAGCCCTGCTGCTCCGTTCTTTCAAAGGGTAACAATTTTTTTATTTAATTGACATCCTCAAAACACCTACCTATAAATTGTACAGCGTCCAAAACGCCGTGTCAATGGCAAATGATGGACATTGTGTTAACAAATTATGGATTTTTTGGTCACTTTTTGCGGTTGAAGAAGCTGTCGGCGGTGACTGCACGTATTCTGCGGTATCTGCTGCCGGCGGCAGGGTCAAATCCGCATATACTGCCGTACGGACAATATTTACATGCCGTGATGCCTTTGCAGGAGGAAGGACTTATTTCAATTCTTCCGAGCATAACGGCCTCAAGTGTTTTCACGGCGGTAGCTCTTGCAAAATCGAGAGTATGACGCATTTCATCAGAGGAGGCGAGCATACCGGAGCAGCTTCCGTCCTTAAGATGGCGGAGTCCCGATACGGTGTCGGAGAAGCCCGTTCCGATGCTGTCAACAGCGGAGGTCACTATGTCTTCATCCAATGTCAGCCCGTGCATCTTAAAGGACTTTTGAATTTCGGCCTTCAGCTCTTCGGGCGTATCTGCGTATGCCTCAGGCGTGTTGACGTGAAGATAATAGAAGCCGGCTGTTCCCGGATTTTTTGCTATATTTGCCTCGGCACGTAGGGCAGCCTCCATCGCCGCAGCGTACAGCGGAAGTTGGAGCTTCAGTCCGTTTGCAAGCTCAGTGTAATCAAATTTAAGGCTGCCGGATTTATAGTCGATAATGCGAATAAAGTCGGTATTACCGGTGGAATAGCCATCGAGCCTGTCTACAATACCACAAACCCGAAAGTGTGAACCATCGGGCGTTCTAATATCGAGTGCCGGAAGAATGTCGCCCTTTCGTCCGAAGCTGACTTCGCTCCCGAGCGGGCGGAAACTTCCGACCGCAACCTGACGAACGAGAGCGAACGATGCAATGCAGAGCATTTCCATAAGACGGAGAAGTTCTGCACGCATCCTCGCACTGCTGAGGTAAATTCCATTATTATGCTCCTGCATCAACGGAACGAATATGTCAGTCAGCCTTGCAGAAACTTCTTCCTCAGATACATCGTTCCAATCGACTTTATCGGCGATCAGCCCTTTCATCAGTCTGTCGAGAACTTCGTGAATGAAAGCACCCCTGTCGGTTGCCTTCTCCTCATACTCTTTTCGTTCCTTAACACTAAGTCCAAATTGCATGAAGTAACGGAAAGGGCACCGATTGAAGGTTTCGAGCCGCGTTGCAGTGCCTGTGGCCGTCTCTCCGTACAAGCGGAGCGTGTCGTTTTGTCCAAGAGGTGAATTTATGTCTGTACCGATAAGGTTTTGGTCAATGGCGGACAGTGCAGACGAATAAATCGTATTTTCGGCAAACATTGCATAAAGAGTGCCTGTCTCGGCTGCCTCTTCGGAGGTGTCGGCCATGCTTCTCAATTCTTTTGAAAGTCTGCTGAAGGCGGCTCGCTCCGTACTTCCGGATACGGGAGAAAGGATGCCGTTTGTAAACTTACAGCTCGGGAACATCCGCCTGATTCTGTCAAATAGATGGGATTGAACGGCGGTATTTCCTCCTATCTCGCAAGTATAGGAGATTCGGAGCTTACTCACGGCCTTTGTTATGAGTGAATAGATACGAAGGCTTTCATTCCTGTTCATGTTTTCAGTGCTTTGCCAGGTATTGATCCCAAGTGAGTTCAAAAGCCGGAGCTCTGTATCGTTTATTATGGCGTTATCAGGCTTGGTTTTTGGGATCAAACCCTCGTTCATACCGAGGATCTGCATAAAGCGGATTTCGGGGAGGCAGGAGCTGTCAACATCACCTATGATCACCTGATCGAGTGTAGTCGGAATTATGCCGACAGAGTAAGACAAGAGTCCCTCCTCGACAATCGAAATAAATTTTGCAAGTCCGATATTGCTTTCACCGAGAATGACATGTATCTGGTCTAAAAGCTCGATAACAGTATCATAAATTTGAGCGTTCTCACGTGCGGCATCATAGTCGCCTGCCTCCGCCATCGCTTCACAATCAGTCTTAAGCGTCTCTGCAAGTCCGATTTCCTCAATGTAGGCGAATAAAGCTCGAAGCTTCATACTTGCGTTTGAGTGTCCGGATAACCTTGATTTGAGGTTGACAAGAGGCTCTACCGCCCGCTTGCGTGCCTCTTCCGCTTCGCAGGAAGCACCGTCAAGAGTAAACGGCTCCGTTATGGACAAACCATTGAGTCCGTATCTTAAAACATAATTCTCAATCAACTCGCATTCCCCATGAGAAACCTTTACAAGCCCTGTCTTGAGGATGCCAAGAAAATCTTTTGCTCTGAAGCCGCCTTCGACGCATTTAAGGGCATTTATCAGCAATTCCGATACGGGATGAGTGTAAATAGGACGTTTCACATCCATAAAGAACGGTATGCCGAACTCCCGAAAGATTCTCTTTATTGTGTTTGCATATCCGCCACTGTCCCCAACGATAACCGCCATGTCGCGATACCTGAGGCCGTCCTTTGCGGCATTGCGTATCGCTTCGGCGGCAGCGAGGACTTCCGCAGTCCTGCTTCCTGCAAGGTGAAGCTCTATTACCGAGGAGCAGTCTCCCTTGAAAATGTCGGAGGGAAAAGCAAAAAGATTTTTTTCGAGGTGTTTAAGGCACGGGGGCTTCTTACGCATATCTTCGCCAAGTGCGATAAACTCGACCTCTGTCTTTTTTTCATCGGCAAGGCGGCGGAGGCGACGGTAGTTTAGATTGTCATTATCAAAAATTCTCCTGTCACGGCAGGTCTCACTTGTGTCGCCGCGCAGTGAAACGGTTATCCTTTGAGCGATGTCCATGAGAACGGAAATAATGCGAATGCTTTGTTCGCTGAGCGATTCGGGAGCATCAATAAATACATCAGCTTCGCATAGGGAGGATGAGGGAAGAAGCTCGACAAGTGAATTGACGAGGTCTTCTGCATCGATGTATCTTTCAGCCATTGCATCGTTGACGCCATCGAATATCAATGCAAAGTCGTGCAGCTTTTCCGCAAGTTGTGTGCCTACGGTCGGACAGACCCCTAAAAGCTCTTCGGGGGAAATGGAAAAACGTTTACACTTCAGAATGATACCATCGCATTCGGATGAAAATCCCATGCGGTTTGCAACCCTTGCAAACGCTGAAAGCTTTTGAGTGCTGCTGTCAATGACACGCCTTATTAGCATTTGCCTGCCCTGTGCGGAAAGAAATGTGCGGCTGTCGCCCGACTCCCGCATAACACGCCTTGCAAGACTCGTGAAGGAAAGCACATATGTGTTGAGTATGCCTCCGCCGAACCGAGAACATAGCAGCCGTTCGGTTTCAAATGTCGCTCTGTCGGGAACGATGAGGATGGAACGTTTCCCTTTTTTTTCGTTATCAACTGTCCTTGAAAGAATAAATTCCGTTTTTCCGGAACCGGAACGTCCCATAATAAAGCTGATGCCTGCAGTCATAACTCCTCCGCATTTTTTTATCAATTATATCATATTTGCAGGAAAAAACAAACACGGAAAGGGGAACTTCAAAAGCATACAAAAAAAGCATGATCCCCTTAATATGCTGTTGACAAATTCCCGCCATATTCGTATAATGTTGAGTGAAATCAGATAGACATGCTCCGGCACCTGCGAGGAGTTTGGACGTACTGTGATGTTTACCGTACAGCCCGATCGGGCAGAGCAAAAGGGAGGAACGTTATGGCCAAGTTTAGAATTGAGTGTCCGCATTGCGGAACGTTAAACACCGCATCAACGGGTATTTTTTCAAAGAAGATAATTGAATGTGCGAATTGCCGTACAAAAATAGACATACGGGCAGGGAGGATGGCTTCGAGAAGGTGTCCTCACTGCAACAGCGACTATGTCTATGATTTGGCAAGGGATAATCATATTTGTCCGGTTTGCCATCAAAAAATCGACCCCGGAAAGGGGAAAATGGTTTCCGTGCCCTGCCCTCAGTGCGGGTGTGCAATGCAGGTCGATGCAAATACAAGCGGAGCTATCGAATGCCCCGTTTGCCGCTGTAGGATCGACGATGTACAGCGCGAGATAAGCAAGTCAAAACTTGTTGCGGACAATAAGATCAGTGTAATTAAATACGAAGGCAAAAATGACACATTTGTATGGAAACACCCGATAGAAGATTTTAACTGGGGTTCACAGCTCATAGTCCATGAATCGCAGGAAGCGATATTTATGATGAACGGCAGGGCTTTGGATCTGTTCGGGCCGGGCAGGTATACGCTTGAGACGGAGAACCTTCCGCTGCTCGGGGGCGTTGTCGATATGCCCACGGGCAAGGCAAATCCGTTCCATGCGGAAGTTTACTTTATCAATAAAACACACCAGCCCTCACTCAAGTGGGGAACGGATTCAAGAGTGCGGTTCATTGAACCTGATACGGAGGTTCCGCTCGATATCGGTGCATTCGGCGAACTCACGCTACAGGTTGCAGATTCGCGTAAATTATTGGTCAAGCTCGTCGGCACGATGGGTGGCATTGCATGGGATAACGAAGCGGGAGACGGCAGTCACGGTAAATTTTCCGATTCGCTTCGCAATATCTTCTGGCCCCATCTGATGATGACGATCAAGTCAAATCTTTCAAGTTCAATAACAAATCGGCACCTTGACATCTTAAGCATTGACAGCCACCTTGCAGAGCTTTCGGAGTCCCTTCGGGAAAAGGTCGGCAGCGGTTTTGAGGAATACGGTCTTGCGGTTCCGAAATTCTTTGTAACGAACCTTTATTATGATAAAGACAATCCCAATATCGAAAAAATCATAAAGATCAGGAGTGCAAAGCTCGAAAAGAGCCTTGCCGCTGCCGATGCTGAGATCATCGCAGCAAAGAGAAGTGTTGTCACTGAAGAACTCAACACCAAGGATCTCATCGCCGACCGCATGTTCGAACGTGAAAAGAGACACAGAATGGCAGAGACGGAGGCGGAAGCAGACAGAATACGCCGCACCGGCTTTGCTCAGGCAGAGGTCATGGCTGCTCAGGGCTATAATCAGAAGGATGTCCTTGAGGCGGATGTGAGAAAGGAATTTGCATCGGGTCTTGGTAAAATGACAGGCGGCGGAGGCACGGGTGGCGGCATTGCAGGCGATGTCGTCGGACTCGGAGTCGGTCTTGCCGCAATGGGTCAGCTTGGCTCGCAGGCAAGAGGTATTGTCGGCGGAATTTTGAACGGTGATACAACTTCATCGGGAGCGGAAAAAAACGAATCCAAAGGAGAAACAGGGTGGAAATGTGCCTGCGGCTGTGAAGGCAACAGGGGTAAATTCTGTTCTGAATGCGGAAAACCCAAGCCTGAAGCATGGGATTGTCCTGCCTGCGGAGAAAAGGACAACAGGGGTAAGTTCTGTTCAAACTGCGGAAAACCAAAGCCCGAAGCATGGGACTGTCCTGCCTGCGGAGAAAAGGGCAACAAGGGAAGGTTCTGCTCAAACTGCGGTAAGAGCCTTGACGAAGCGGAGAAAAGAGAAATTACGTGGGATTGCTCCTGCGGGAACAAAAACATTAGGGGCAAATTCTGTGACAATTGCGGAAAGAAGAGGGATGAATGATGTTTGAGGTCGATAAGAAAAAAACAATTGCCGCCGTTGCGGCACTGACGGTGTTTGCTGTTTATAATGTCGTGCTGTTTGTTGTGAGCGGGTTCGTTGGTCATGGCATTGTATTTTGGGTTTCGTACGTGTTCATGCTTATTGCGTTTGCATTAATTGCACTGAATGCGGTTTTGCTCAACAGGAGAGCTATTCAGCCGAGGGACTTTCTTCTGGGGTATCCCGTGTTCAAACACAGTGCAATTTATACGGCTGTCGAGCTTATTGCCTCGATATTGTTTATGATTTTTGACGGCGTGATTGTGTCAGGTGCAATACCCACGGCAATACAGCTTGTTTTGCTTGCGGTTCATATTGTTTTTCTCTCAATGTGTTATTTTGCAAAAGAGACGAGGGAGGAAATTCAGAAAAAGGTTAATGCTTCGACCGAATTTATGAGCAGACTGCGTACGGACGCCGAAACCATTGCCGACAGGGTGAGCGATGCCGAAACAAAGAGAGCGTTTTTGAATCTTGCGGAAGAGCTCCGCTACAGCGATCCGGTCAGCTGCGATGCACTCGGTGAGATTGAGACGAAGCTTTCATCCGCTTTGGACGATGCCGAGGATGCTCTGACGGACGGCAGAAACGAAGATGCACAAAGCCTATGCCGAAGGGCAAGCCTGATTTTGCAGGAACGGAACAGACTTTGCAGGGAGTTTAAGGAGAGGGTATAAAATGAGTGTACTGAGATGTAAAATGTGTGGGGCAGTGCTTCCTCAGAGCAAAGACTCCGTTGTTGAATGCGAATACTGCCGCACGAAGCAGACTTTGCCGAGAATGGCGGATGAAAAGTGCAGGGAGCTTTTCGATAGGGCGAACAGCTATCGTCAGCAGAAGGATTTTGACAGTGCAGCATCGGTCTATAACGACATAATCGGCGAATTTCCGAATGAACCCGAAGCGTACTGGGGTCTTTGTCTGTGCAGATACGGAATAGAATATATCGTTGACCCCAAGAGCGGAAGGCGTATCCCCACCTGCCACCGCACGCAGTTCAAGTCGATACTCGATTCGAGTGACTACAAGTCTGCAATTGAAAAGGCGGACGCAGAAGCAAGACGCGTCTATGAAAGCGAAGCAAGAGTCATCGACGGAATTCAGAAAGGCATTCTTGAAATATCCTCAAAGGAAGACCCGTTTGATGTTTTCATCTGCTACAAAGAAACCGACGACATGGGCAGAAGAACGCAGGACAGCGTTATCGCTCAAAAGATTTACGATGAGTTGACGAGAGACGGACTGAGGGTTTTCTTTGCAAGGATAACGCTTGAGGACAAGCTCGGAGAGAAGTACGAGCCCTACATCTTTGCGGCACTGAACAGCTCGAGAGTTATGCTCGTTGTCGGTACGAAGCCGGAGCATTTCAATGCCGTATGGGTAAAAAACGAATGGAGCAGATTCCTTGAGCTCGCTGCAACCGATCCAAAGAAGAAAATTTACCCTTGCTATTACGAGATGAGCCCCTATGCCCTTCCCCACGAGTTTAAGGGACTTCAGTCGCAGGACTGTGATAAGATAGGCTTTGAGCAGGATCTGTTGAGAGGCATAAGGAAAATTGTTCCGAAACTCGGTAACACAGGAGGACAGGAAAAAAGTCGAATTACTTCGGTCAGAGCGTCTGAGTCGGAAGCTCTCATAAGGCGAGGAGAAATTTTCCTTGAGGGAGAAGAATGGGACTCTGCAATAAAATGTTTTGACAACGCTCTGGACAAGTCCCCGGAAGAAGCAAGGGCATATATCGGTAAAGTTTGTGCAAAATTCAATAAGAAAAACATATCAGGGCTTGCATCTGTAGATGCATACCTTGAAGATGAAGAAGACTTTAAGCGTGCATGTCAATTCGGAAACTCCGAAATGAGGTCGCAACTCAGCAATATCAGTCAACTTTCGAAAAAAAGGTATGACGATCGCCTTAGAAGACGTTTCAAGTGGGCAATGGAGAACAAGCGTTGGAGCGATGCATGGGACTGTGCGAATACGATTCTTAACAAGTACCCGAAGGATCCGGAATCGTATTTAAACGTGTTGTTTGCTGGATTCCATCGTACGGAGTATGAGCTCATCGACAAGGGAGACAGCTTGTACGGCATGAAGGAAATAACGGGAGATGAATATTACATAAAGGGACGAAAGCTTGCAGATGCCGATCCGGTTGCCAGGCAGCGTTACGATGATTTGGAAAGAAAACTGAGGGAGAGGGAGGAAAAAGCGGTTGACGATTGGCAGCTGAATAGAAAACGTCGGAAACCGTTGCGTCTGATAGGCCGCATATTGATGATTGCTTCATACCTGTTCTTTGCGTATAACTTTGCAAGCTGCATTGGCGCGTTGCCGGGAATAGATGGTGTAACATCGACTTGGATAGGGACGAGTTTTACTTCCTTTTTGAAAGGAATCAAATGGACACCGTTGTGTACAATAGCGGTATTTGCCGTAGGTGCTTTTATTTCTTTAGGCGAATCTCACATGGCTAGTGGATCGGAATGCGTAGAAGATTTCATCAAACAACGTTATGGCAAACAGCATAAAGCAAAACGAACCATAGGGACTGTGATAATGGTAATTTCGTGCCTTGTCTTTTTCTTTGCACCAGGGGGGATGATTCAGCGAGGAATAGATTTTGAAACTATATTCACGTACGATGCAGTTGACTTCATTTTGGTGTTCGGTCCAGTCTTTCTATTTGGAATCGGACTTGCTATTTGGGGATCCGGTCTGGAATCCGGTGAAAAAGGTGTAAAATGAGCGTATTGAGATGTAAAATGTGCGGAGCGGTGCTTCCTCAGAGCAAAGACTCCGTTGTTGAATGCGAATACTGCCGCACGAAGCAGACTTTGCCGAGAATGGCGGATGAAAAGTGCAGGGAGCTTTTCGATAGGGCGAACAGCTATCGTCAGCAGAAGGATTTTGACAGTGCAGCATCGGTCTATAACGACATAATCGGCGAATTTCCGAATGAACCCGAAGCGTACTGGGGTCTTTGTCTGTGCAGATACGGAATAGAATATATCGTTGACCCCAAGAGCGGAAGGCGTATCCCCACCTGCCACCGCACGCAGTTCAAGTCGATACTCGATTCGAGTGACTACAAGTCTGCAATTGAAAAGGCGGACGCAGAAGCAAGACGCGTCTATGAAAGCGAAGCAAGAGTCATCGACGGAATTCAGAAAGGCATTCTTGAAATATCCTCAAAGGAAGACCCGTTTGATGTTTTCATCTGCTACAAAGAAACCGACGACATGGGCAGAAGAACGCAGGACAGCGTTATCGCTCAAAAGATTTACGATGAGTTGACGAGAGACGGACTGAGGGTTTTCTTTGCAAGGATAACGCTTGAGGACAAGCTCGGAGAGAAGTACGAGCCCTACATCTTTGCGGCACTGAACAGCTCGAGAGTTATGCTCGTTGTCGGTACGAAGCCGGAGCATTTCAATGCCGTATGGGTAAAAAACGAATGGAGCAGATTCCTTGAGCTCGCTGCAACCGATCCAAAGAAGAAAATTTACCCTTGCTATTACGAGATGAGCCCCTATGCCCTTCCCCACGAGTTTAAGGGACTTCAGTCGCAGGACTGTGATAAGATAGGCTTTGAGCAAGATCTTTTGAGAGGCATAAGGAAAATCGTCCCGAAGAAGACAGAGGAAAAGCCTAAGGTGCAGGAAGTCGTCTATACTGCCCAGCCTGTCAACGCCGATGAGAAGGAAAAGAATGCGATGTATCGAAGGATACTGATGCTCATTGAGTCGGGTGAGTGGAAGCAGGCGGACGAAAAGTGTGAGGGTATGCTCGACAAATACCCTGATGAAGCTGCATTTTATTTCTATAAGGTCGTTGTAGGCGAACATCTCGGCAATAATGTCAAGTACTTTGCAGATAAGCTCGCTCGAACAAAAGAGATTTCCGATGTGGAAAGACAGTATCTCAACAGCTGCGGATACATGGAGTACTTGAAGACAGCGGCGAAGTACGGAATTGTCCATGCAATAAAATACATTGTTTCGACTTACCCCTCGGCACTGAAGGACGAGATCAAGATCGACCACGGCAATAACGAAACATCAACTGTCAATATTCTCAGCTATGCAGTGTGGAACAATTATCCGACGGAGACGGTCAAGACGCTTCTCGACTGCGGAGCAAACGCAAACTCAAAGAGGCTTTTGAAAAATGCTTGGGGCGTTACGGAGCATCCCGTCATCAATGATGCTGCCTGGACGCATAGAAATGAGAAAATATTTGCACTCCTGCTGGGGGCGGGAGCGGACCCGAATTCGTTCAGAACATATCGAAACAGATACGGCATGACTGAATATTCTGTCCTGGGGGACGCCATATGGAATGCGAAGAGCCTGTCGATGACGAAGATGCTGCTTGACGCAGGTGCTGATCCGAACAGAATCGAGGACATAATTTTTGACAGCGGCAATCACGGAAAAAAATCAATGATGACGTATGCGGTTGTTGATGCAAATAGCGTTGAGATTGTAAGACTGCTGCTTGCACACGGTGCTGCCCCTGACAGTACCAGAATGTACGAAAATCAATACGGAGATACAGAATACTCTGCACTCGGCGATGCGATCTGGAACACAAAGAACGTTGAAATGGTAAGAATTCTGATCAATGCCGGAGCAGACCCGGACAGAGTCGAGGACATAATTTTTGACAACGGCAGTCGGGGAAGAAAATCAATGCTCACTTATGCAATTGCTGATGCACAAAGCACGGAAATGGTGCGGATGCTTCTCGAGAGCGGTGCAACATGGGAGAATAAAATAAGCTATGGCGGGATCACCAAGGTTGAACGCAAGTTCCCGTACGGGAAATTTGTGGATACGGGGATGACGGCATTCCTTAAAACCTGCGGCTGGAAAGGACCGCTCTTCGGATAAATGACAAGTAAGCCGGCGGGATGCGGTTCCCATTGCAGCCCGCCTTTAGATTGGCTAATATATTTGAAAAAACGAGCAGAATAGGCAAAAACACTGTTGACAACGGCGAAAAACGGTGGTATGATAGGAACGTTCGGGTCAAAGGGGTGTATTATGCTTCCTCAGGCTTAATCTCCACCCGTCATGCTGACCAAGGAACTCGGACGTTTCCCTGCGAGAGGTTGCCGGTCGCCAATCCGGGTAATTCACGCAGGAGGCTCGACTCGATCGGGCACCTTCGTTCATGTGCATTTAACCCGTGCAGTACAGGACGAGGAAGGGGCAGGTACGCCCCGCCGCAGCTTTTTTATTTGAGAACGCACGGCAGAGTGTACAGCCTAAATTCGAGTGCGGCGATAACCGCACGATACAAAATAAGGAGATAAAAATGGCAAACTATCGTATCCGCATTAAGCTCAAGGCCTATGAGCACAATCTCATCGACCAGAGCGCAGAGAAGATCGTCGAAACGGCGAGGCGGACGGGTGCAAGGGTCTCAGGACCTATCCCCCTCCCCACAGAGAAGGAAATTGTTACGATTCTTCGTGCACCCCATAAGTACAAAGACTCAAGAGAACAATTTGAAATGCGTACCCACAAGCGTCTCATCGATATCCTTCAGCCTTCAGCAAAAACTGTTGATGCACTGATGAAGCTCGACCTTCCCGCCGGCGTCGATATCGAGATCAAGCTGTGATTTCGGAGGTACAGACAAAATGAAAAAAGCTATTTTGGGCAAGAAAGTCGGCATGACCCAGCTCTTCCGCGAAGACGGCACGATGATCCCCGTAACCGTGGTTCTTGCAGGTCCCTGCCCCGTAACCCAGGTCAAGACTCTTGACCGCGACGGCTATGAAGCCGTACAGATTGCATTCCAGCCCGTACGCGAAAAGCTCATCACCAAGCCCCAGCTCGGTCACCTGAAAAAGGCCGGTGTTGAAGCACATCGCTATGTTAAGGAATTTAAGTTTGACGATTGCGGCAGCTTCGCAATCGGCGATGTTATCAAGGCTGACACCTTTGAAAAGGGCGACAAGGTTGACGTAACCGGCACCAGCAAGGGCAAGGGCTTTGCAGGTAACATCAAGCGTTGGAATCAGGCCCGCGGCCGCAAGACTCACGGTTCTCATTCCTATCGTGTAGCAGGTTCCATGGGTGCTTGCACCTACCCCGGTGAGGTCTTCAAGACCAAGCATCTGCCCGGTCACATGGGCCATGAGCGTATCACCGTTCAGAACCTCGAAGTCGTCCGTGCCGATGCAGAGCGTAATCTGCTCCTCATCAAGGGCGGTATCCCCGGTGCAAACGGCGGTCTTGTATACGTCCGCAGCACGGTTAAATAAGAGGAGGAACCAACATGCCTAATGTAAGTGTTTATAATATTCAGGGCAATAAGGTCGGCGAGATCGAGCTTTCCGAAAACATTTTCGGTGCCGAAATCAACGTCCATGCAATGCATTCCTATGTTGTCGCCTACAACGCAAATCAGCGTCAGGGCACTCAGAGTGCAAAGACCCGTGCCGAAGTATCCGGCGGCGGCAAGAAGCCTTGGAGGCAGAAGGGCACCGGTCGTGCCCGTCAGGGTTCAACCCGTTCTCCCCAGTGGACTCACGGCGGTGTAGTATTCGCTCCCAAGCCCCGCGAATATCGCCAGAGCCTCAACAAGAAGCTCAAGAGAGTTGCTCTCAAGTCCGCTCTTTCTTCCAAGGTTGCAGCAGACAAGCTCGTTGTTCTCGATGCACTTGAGCTTCCCGCAGCAAAGACCCGCGAAATGGTAACGGTTCTCAACAACCTCAAGGTTGCAAAGGCTCTCATAGTTACCCCCGCTAAGGACGAGACCGTCGTTCGTGCGGCAAACAACATTCCCGGCGTCTGCACAACCACCGTAGGCACTCTCAACACCTATGATGTTCTCAAGTACGATACTCTCATCCTCACAAAGGATGCTGTTGCAAAGGTCGAGGAGGTATACGCATAATGAACGCTCACGACATCATCATCAGACCCGTACTCACCGAGAAGAGCTACGAAGCAATCCAGTCCAAGACTTACGTCTTCATCGTTGCTAAAAAAGCCGGCAAGACCGAGATTAAGCAGGCTATCGAAACCATTTTCGATGGCGTAAAGGTTGAAAGCGTCAATACCGTCAACCGTCTCGGCAAGGTTAAGAGGCAGGGCCGTTTTGAAGGCCGCCGCCCCTCCACCAAGAAGGCTTACATCACCCTCACTCAGGATTCCAAGACCATCGAAGCATTCGATAGTCTTGCACAGTAAGGAGGATTTTACTAATGGCTATCAGAAAGATTAAGCCCATCACTCCCGGTCAGCGTTTTATGACCGTCTCCGAGTATGAGGAGATTACCTGCAAAACTCCCGAGCGTTCGCTGCTTGAAAATCTCAAGAGCAACGCCGGTCGCAATAATCGCGGCAGGATAACCGTTCGCCATCGCGGCGGCGGTGCAAAGCGTCAGTATCGTATCATCGACTTCAAACGCAACAAAGACGGTATCCCCGCAAAGGTTGCAACCATCGAATACGATCCCAACCGTTCTGCAAACATCGCTCTTCTGCACTATGCGGACGGCGAAAAGCGTTACATCATCGCTCCTTACGGCCTCAAGGTCGGCGAAGTTATTGTTTCGGGCGAAGCAGCTGACATCAAGGTCGGCAACGCCATTCCCCTCAAGAATATCCCCGTCGGTACGATGATCCACTGCATTGAGCTTCTCCCCGGCAAGGGTGCCCAGCTCGTTCGCAGTGCAGGCAACGCTGCACAGCTTCTCGCGAAGGAAAACAAGTACGCTCAGGTACGTCTTCCCAGCGGCGAAGTTCGCCTCATCCCCCTCGGATGCAAGGCAACAATCGGTCAGGTCGGCAACATTGACTCTGTCAACGTTAAGCTCGGTAAGGCCGGTCGTACCCGTCACATGGGCTTCCGTCCCACAGTTCGCGGTTCTGTCATGAACCCCAACGACCATCCCCATGGTGGTGGTGAAGGCAAGTCCCCCATTGGTCGTCCCGGCCCTGTCACCCCCTGGGGCAAGCCTGCTCTGGGTTATAAGACCAGGAAGACTAAGAACATCAATGATAAATACATCGTCCGCCGCAGGGACGGTAAGTGATCTAAGAAGGGAGAATTGAAACATGAGTAGGTCAATTAAGAAGGGCCCCTTTGTCAGCGAAAGGCTGCTTGCAAGGATTGTTGAAATGAACAACTCGGGCAAGAAGTCTGTTGTAAAGACTTGGTCCAGGGCATCCACCATTTTCCCCGACATGATCGGTCACACCATCGCTGTCCATGATGGCAGGAAGCATGTTCCCGTATACGTTACCGAAGATATGGTCGGACATAAATTGGGCGAGTTTGCTCCCACCCGTACTTTCCGTGGCCATCGCGGTTCCGAAAAGGCAACACGCGGTAAATAAGGAGGCGTAAAAATGGCAACCAGATCTAAAGTAAAGGCAGAATTCCGCAAGGAACACGCTGAAAAGCGTCCCCATGCAACCGCCAAGTACATCCGCATTTCCTCCCGCAAGGTTAAGATCGTTATCGATCTTATCAGGGGCAAGAGTGTTCAGGAAGCAGAAGCTATCCTGATGTATACTCCCAAGGCAGCATCCGAGCCCACACTCAAGGTTCTCAGAAGTGCAATTGCAAATGCAGAGAACAACCTCAGCATGGATAAAGAAACTCTTTACGTTGCAGAGGTTTATGCAAACCAGGGACCGACCCTCAGGCGTTACAGGCCTCGTTCCAGGGGCAGCGCTACGAGAATTCGTAAACGCACCAGCCACATCACCGTTATCCTGGACGAGAAGAAATAAGGAGGACATAGAATGGGACAGAAAGTTAATCCGAATGGCTTCCGTGTAGGCGTTATCAGGGATTGGAATACCCGTTGGTACGCAAATAAGAAGGATTTCGCAAACTACCTCGTAGAGGATAAGAAGATCAGGGATTTCCTGAAGCAGAAGTACTATGAAACCGGCATTGCAAAGATCGATATCGAGCGTGCCGCAAACAAAGCAACCATCAGCATCCACACTGCACGTCCCGGTATGCTCATCGGCAAGGGCGGCGTAGGTGTAGACGCTATCAAGGCAGAGCTCAAGGCGTTGGTTGGCAGACCCATAAACGTCAACATCATGGAAGTTCGCAATCCTGATGCAAATGCTCAGCTCGTTGCTGAAAACATTGCAACTGCACTCGAAAAGAGAACAAGCTTCCGCCGTGCAATGAAACAGTCCCTCGGCCGTGCAATGAAGTCCGGTGCAAAGGGAATCAAGGTTAAGTGCGGCGGCCGTCTCGGCGGTGCTGAAATTGCAAGAACCGAAGGCTACAACGAGGGCTCAACCCCCCTTCAGACCATTCGTGCAGATATCGAATACGGCTTCGCAGAGGCAAAAACCACTTACGGACGTATCGGTGTTAAGGTATGGATTTACAAGGGCGAGGTTCTCAATCGTAACCGTGCCAGAAAAGCGTAAGGAGGATAACAGCTATGTTAATGCCTAAGAGAGTTAAACGCCGCAGGGTACATAGGGGCCGCATGAAGGGCACCGCTCAGCGCGGCAACATCATCGCTTATGGTCAGTATGGTCTTGTTGCAACCGAACCCGCATGGGTTACCAGCAACCAGATTGAGGCAGCTCGTGTTGCAATGACTCGTTACATGAAGCGTAATGGTAAGGTTTGGGTTGATATCTTCCCCGATAAGCCCGTTACCGAAAAGCCCGCTGAGACCCGTATGGGTTCCGGTAAAGGTTCCCCCGAATATTGGGTAGCAGTTGTTAAGCCCGGCAGAGTCCTCTTTGAGGTCGCCGATGTTGAAGAAGCAGTTGCAAGAGAAGCACTTCGTCTTGCAATGCACAAGCTTCCTCTTAAGTGTAAGTTTGTGATCAAACCCGTTGAAGAAAAGGTGGAGGGCTAAGCTATGAATAAAAAAGAATGGGAAAAGCTCAAGCAGCTCACCAATGAACAGCTCATCGAAAAAGAGAAGGATCTCAAGGCAGAGCTTTTTAACCTCAGATTCCAGTATGCAACGGGCCAGCTCACTAACCCCATGCGTATGAAGGAATGCAAACGTGATATCGCAAGAGTCAAGACTCTTATCAACGAGCGTGCTTAATTAAGGGAGGATATATAAATGGAAATGAATAATGCTCCCGTAAGGGGCTATCGCAAGACCCGTGTCGGCATCGTTGTAAGCGACAAAATGGATAAAACCATCGTTGTTGCAGTTAAAACCAAAGTACGTCATCCCCTTTACGGCAAGATGGTTAACCGTACCCTCAAGGTTAAGGCACACGACGAAGAAAACGCTTGCGGTATCGGCGATACCGTAAGGATTATGGAGACCCGTCCGCTTTCCAAGGATAAGCGTTGGCGTATGGTCGAAATCATTGAAAAGGCTAAGTAAGCCCGAGGGAGGACAACATGATTCAACCGCAAACCAGGTTAAAAGTTGCTGATAACAGCGGCGCAAAGGAAATTATGTGCATCCGCGTGCTTGGCGGCTCCACCAGGAAGTTCGCAAGCGTCGGTGACGTTATCGTTGCTTCCGTCAAGAGTGCGTCCCCCGGCGGTGCAGTTAAGAAAAAAGATGTTGTTAAGGCAGTTGTAGTTCGCACGGTTACCGGTGTTCATCGCGAAGATGGCAGCCACATCCGTTTTGATGATAACGCAGCAGTCATTATCAACGATCAGAAGCAGCCCCGCGGCACCCGTATCTTCGGGCCGGTCGCAAGGGAACTTCGTGAGAAGGACTACATGAAAATCGTGTCCCTCGCACCCGAAGTGCTGTAAGGAGGTATACTATGAGCAGCAAGCTTAACATCAAAACCGGTGATACCGTCATGGTTATAACCGGCAGTGAAATGAAAGATGCCGGCAAAACCGGTAAAGTGCTCAAGGTTTATCCTGAGACGCAGCGTGTAATTGTACAGGGCAGGAAGATGATCGTTCGTCATACCAAGCCCCGTCAGCAGGGTCAGCAGGGCGGCAGAATCGAGCAGGAAGGTACCATCCATGTATCGAACGTTATGCTCGTTTGCCCTCACTGCAAGACTCCGACCCGTGTCGGTCATACCTTTGTCGAGGTTGACGGCAAGAAGAAGAAGGTTCGTGTTTGCAGACGTAAAGGCTGCGGCAAGGTAATCGACTGATTGAGGAGGTAATTTACAGTGGCTAAGAAAGAAAACGCACAGGCTCCCGCCAAGAAAAAGAAACAGCAGCAGGCAGCCGCACCGTTCACCGAGCCCGCTCGTCTCCGTGTAAAGTATAAGGAGATCGTACCTCAGCTCGTTGAAAAGTTCGGTTACAAGAACCCCATGGAAGTTCCCAAGCTCGAGAAAATCGTTCTCAATATGGGTTTGGGTTCTGATAAGGACAACCCCAAGGGCATTGATGCAGCTGTCGAAGAACTCGGCATTATTGCAGGTCAGAAGCCCGTTATCACCAAGGCAAAGAAGTCTGTTGCAAACTTCAAAGTCCGTCAGGGCATGAACGTCGGTGCAAAGGTTACTCTCCGCGGTGACCGTATGTACTATTTTGCCGATAAACTTATGAACATCGTTCTCCCCCGCGTTCGCGACTTCCGCGGTGTACCTGATACCAGCTTCGATGGTCGCGGCAACTACGCAATGGGTCTTAAAGAGCAGTTGATTTTCCCGGAAATCAATTATGACGATGTTGATAAGGTCAGGGGTATGGACGTCGTATTTGTTACGACCGCAAAGACCGATGAAGAAGCAAAAGAGCTTCTCAGGCTCCTCGGTATGCCCTTCGGCAACAATGACTAAGGGAGGAAACAATAATGGCAAAGACATCATTAAAGAATAAGCAGCAGGCTACTCCCAAGTACTCAACCAGGGCTTACACCCGTTGCCGTCTGTGCGGCAGGCCCCACTCCGTACTCCGTAAGTACGGCATCTGCCGCGTTTGCTTCCGTGAACTTGCTTATAAGGGCGAGATTCCCGGCGTTCGCAAGGCAAGTTGGTAAAAGGAGGATAAACTAATGCTCGTAACTGATCCTATTGCAGATATGCTTACTCGTATCCGCAACGCTCTCATCGTGAAGCATGAAACCGTCGAGGTTCCCTCTTCCGGCATGAAGCGTGCAATCGCAGAGATTCTCCTTAACGAAGGTTACATCAAGGGCTATTCCATCAAGGAAGAAGGCGTTGAACCCATGATGAGCATTACCCTCAAGTACGGTCCCAACCGTCAGAGGGTCATCACCGGTCTCAAGCGTATCTCAAAGCCCGGTCTGCGTGTATACACTCGTAAGGATAATATCCCCAGGGTTCTCAACGGTCTCGGCATCGCCATCATTTCTACCTCTAAGGGTATCATGACTGACCGTGAGGCAAGGAAGCTCGGTGTAGGCGGCGAAGTTCTCGCATACATCTGGTAATTGATTTTTCGTGTCCGCCGGGCGAAAGTGCATCGGCGGACATGGTGAATAAAAAGTTTACAGGAAGATTCCTGAATTTATTTGGAGGTGCAGCAATGTCTCGAATCGGAAAACATCCGATAACTATTCCTGCCGGAGTGACAATCACGGTTTCTGACGACAACACCGTGACAGTCAAGGGCCCCAAGGGTCAGCTCTCCGAGAAGATTTCCACCAGGATGAAGGTCTCAATGGAAGATGGCATCCTGAAGGTTGAAAGGCCCAGTGACGCAAAAGAAGACCGCTCTCTTCATGGCCTCTCCCGTACCCTTATCAACAACATGGTTGTTGGTACGACCACCGGTTTCGAAAAGAAGCTCGAAATCAACGGTACCGGTTACAAGGCACAGAAGACCGGCAACAAACTCATTCTCAATGTGGGTTATTCCCATCCTGTAGAATTCGAAGAAGCAGATGGTATTACCTTCGAAGTACCCGCTCCCAACCGTATTTCGGTTAAGGGTATCGACAAGCAGAAGGTTGGCCAGATTGCAGCAGACGTCCGTGCGGTACGTGAACCTGAACCTTACAAGGGCAAGGGTATCAAGTATGACTATGAAGTCATTATCCGCAAGGAAGGCAAGACCGGTAAATAACAGGAGGAGTATAGCAGTATGATTAGTAAGCTTGATAAGAATGCAAAGCGTAAGGCACGTCATTATCGTACCCGCAGGCATATCATCGGCACACCCGTAAGGCCCCGCCTGAATGTTTACCGCAGTCTGAACCACATTTACGCTCAGGTTATTGACGATTCCATCGGCAATACCATTGCAGCAGCATCGACCGTTGAAGCTGATGTTAAGGCAAAGATTGAAGGCAAGAACAAGAAGGAAGCAGCATTTATCGTTGGCGAAACCGTTGCAAAGCGTGCACTCGACAAGGGTGTGACTAAGGTCGTCTTCGACCGCGGCGGTTACCTTTATACCGGACGTGTTGCCGAATTGGCAGCCGGTGCCCGTAAGGCCGGCTTGGATTTCTAAGGGAGGTAACCAAATGCAGAACAACAGGCGTAATTTTACTCCGGAAGTTCCGGAATTCAGAGAGAAGCTCGTTGCGGTCAACCGCGTAGCTAAGGTTGTTAAGGGCGGTAAGATCTTCCGTTTCTCAGCTCTTATCGTTGTTGGCGACGAAAAAGGTCGCGTTGGCGTCGGTATGGGCAAAGCAGCCGAAATTCCCGAAGCAGTTCGCAAGGGCGTTGAAGATGCAAAGCGTCATCTCATCAATGTTCCCATCGTCGGAACCACCATTCCTCATGAGGTAGAAGGTAAGTTCTCAAAGGGTCATGTCCGCATGCTCCCCGCTGAGCCCGGTACCGGTGTTATTGCAGGCGGTCCCGCTCGCAGTGTTCTCGAACTTGCAGGTATCAAAGATATACGCACCAAGAGCTATGGTTCCAACAATCCCGCTAACTGCGTAAAGGCTACTCTCAACGGACTTTCTCAGCTCCGCACTGCTGAGCAGGTTGCTCGTCTTCGCGGCAAGACCGTTGCCGAGATCCTTGACTAACAGGAGGTAAAGACTATGGCAATGCTGAAAGTTACACTCGTTAAGAGTACTATCGGAGCACTGAAGGACCAGCAGGCAACTGTTGCCGCTCTCGGCCTTCACAAGCTCAATCACACGGTTGTTAAGCCCGACAATGCTTGCATCCGTGGTATGATTTTTAAAGTAAAGCACCTTGTTAAGGTGGAAGAAGCAGACGCATAAGGAGGTACACGCATGAATTTACATGAGTTAAGACCTGCTGAGGGTTCAACAACCGCAAGGAAACGCGTGGGTCGTGGCTCCGGTTCCGGTATCGGCAAGACTGCCGGTTATGGCCACAAGGGTCAGAAGGCTCGCAGCGGAAGCAAAAAGAACGGTTTTGAAGGCGGTCAGATGCCCCTGCCCCGTCGTCTCCCGAAGAGAGGCTTCCACAACAACTTTATGAACGTTTATACTGTTATCAATGTCGAAGACCTCAATTGCTTTGACAATGACACAGTTATCACTGCTGAAATGCTGAAAGAAACCGGCATCATCAGCAAAATCGAAAAGGACGGCCTCAAAGTTCTGGGTCGTGGCGAGCTTACAAAACGTTTGACCGTTAAAGCGGCAAAGGTATCAAATTCGGCCCGTGAAGCTATCGCTGCGATGGGCGGAACTGTAGAGGTGCTCTAATGTTTAAAACTATCTTCAATGCATGGAAAGTCAAGGACATTCGTACTAAGCTGCTGTACACGCTGCTGCTTATCGTCGTCTACAGACTCGGTTCGTTCATACCGGTTCCCGGTGTCGATGCGGCTGCACTCGGCAAGCTCGTATCTCAGTACGATTTTCTCAACTTTCTCGATTTGTTCTCCGGCGGCTCTCTGAGCCAGTTCTCAATCTTCGCAATGGGTATTTCACCCTACATCACCGGCTCCATTATTATGCAGCTGTTGACGATCGCAATTCCCTCACTTGAGAAGCTCTCCAAGGAAGAGGATGGTGCTAAGAAGATTGAAAATATCACCCGCTATGTCGGCGTAGGTCTTGCACTTATCCAGTCCGTCAGCATCGTTGTCGGTCTTAATAGTGCAAGCGGAAACCTGCTTAAGCAGACCACCATCTTCGGTACTTCCGGTTTTGGTGTTTTCATGAACGGTATCGTTCCCTACATCACAGTAGGCTTCTGCTGTACTGCAGGTACTGCATTCCTTATGTGGCTCGGCGAGAGGATTACAGAAAAGGGAATCGGAAATGGTGTTTCCATCCTCATTTTCGCATCAATCGTCTCCTCCGTTCCTCAGGTCGTTATCAACCTTATCAACGGTACTTTCCATATTAAACCCGTTGTTATCGGAAATAGTGTTGTGCTTGCTTTAGAATGGTGGTATGCACTCGTCGTTATCCTCGTTGTTCTCGTTCTCACCATGGGTATCATCATGGTTGACAGAGCGGTTCGCAGGATTCCCGTACAGTATGCAAAGCGTGTTGTCGGCAGGAAGACCTATGGCGGTTCATCCACACACATCCCCCTCAAGGCAAATGCAAACGGCGTTATGCCCCTGATTTTCGCAATGACGATTCTCCAGGTTCCCGCTATGTTCGGTCAGTTCTGGCCCAACGGAAAGTTCAACGCTTTTGTCTCAAAGTACCTCAGTGCAAGCAGCACTAATGTTGCAGGTCTCATCATCTATTATGTGCTCTATGCACTTATGATTGTAGGATTTGCATATTTCTATTCCTCCATCACCTTTAATCCTGTTGAGATTTCCAAGAATCTCCAGCAGAACGGTGGTTTTATCCCCGGCATTCGTCCTGGTCGAAACACTTCTGACTATTTGCTCAAGAAGTGCAATCGCCTCACAATGTTCGGTGCTCTCTTCCTCATGGTCATTGCGATCATCCCGACGCTGTTGCTCAGGATTCTCAATATCAATATCCTGTCAGCTTTCGGTCCTACGAGTATCCTTATTATGATAAGCGTATCTCTCGAAATTGCAGAGCAGCTCGATTCCTTGATGCTTATGAGGACTTATAAGGGCTTCCTTGGTTAATTTGAGGAGTAACTTAAAAGTTTTGTACCGTTTGCCCCTTTTTGGGGCAAGCGGTATAGCCATGTTTGACAGTTGATGGTCTTTATATGTATTTTTAGGAAGTACACTTGACCGGAAACAAAAATAAATGAGGATAACAGAAACATGAAGCTCATACTGTTAGGACCGCCCGCCGCCGGAAAAGGTACGCAAGCGGAACGTATAGAGGAGAGGTACTCGCTCGCTCATATTTCCACCGGAGATATGCTGCGGGCTGAAATTGCCCAAAAAACTCCGCTCGGTTTGCAGGCAAAGGCATTGATCGACGACGGAAATCTCGTTCCCGATGAAGTCATAAACGCGATGGTCAAAGCGAGGATCTCCCAGAAGGATTGTGAAAACGGTTTCCTGCTTGATGGATATCCGAGGACAATTGAACAGGCACAGGTGCTTGCTTCAATAGCTGATATAGATGCCGTGCTCGATATTGATGTCGATGCGGAAATCTTGATCAACAGGGTTGCTGCAAGGCGTGTCTGCCCTGAGTGCAAGCATTCTCAGACGGTTAAACCCGGAGATAAAGAAATTTGTACAAAATGTGGTACCAAACTAACCAAACGTCCCGATGATAATCCGGAAAGTATGCGTCACAGGCTCGAGGTGTACTATAAAAACACTTACCCTTTGATTGAGTTCTATCGAAGTCGTGATTTGCTCGTACCCATTGACGGATCGAGAACAGTTCAAGAGGTCTCAATGCAGATTTTTGATTTCATCGACAGTAAACTTTCTTAAATGGTGGTATTATGTCCGGAGGAAAAATTACAATTAAGACAGATGCACAGTACGAGCTCATGAAGGTAGCAGGTGCTCTTGTCGGCGAAACTTTGCAATACCTTGGTACTCTCGTTAAGCCCGGGATTTCCACAAAGGAGCTCGACGAAGCAGCTGAAGCGTACATCAGAGAACATAACGGAGTTCCATCTTTCTTGAACTATGAGGGCTTTCCTGCAAGCATATGCACTTCAGTGAACGAGCAGATTGTTCATGGTATACCAAGCAAGAAAGTCAAGCTCAAGGACGGTGATATTATCAGCATCGACTGCGGGGCAATTGTAGAAGGATTTCATGGTGACGCTGCCAGAACATTTTTGGTCGGAAATGTTGACCCTCAGGTGGTCAAATTAGTGGAAGTGACCAAAGAATGCTTCTTCAAAGGCTTTGAAATGGCACAGCCTGGCAACCATGTAGCGGATATAGCAAAAGCCGTTCAGGAGCATGCCGAGTCATTCGGTTATGGCGTCGTGCGTGAATTGGTGGGTCACGGGATAGGCTCAAACATGCATGAAGCTCCCGAGGTACCCAATTTTGTCAATATTCGCATGGGCAGAGGGGCAAAATTAGTTCCCGGAATGGCAATTGCTGTTGAACCGATGATAAATATGGGTTCACGTTATGTGGATTTCTTACCTGATGGGTGGACTTGCATCACCTATGACGGCAAACCCAGTGCCCATTATGAAAACACAATATTCATCACAAAAAATGGCCCGGAGATATTGACAAATCCAATTTAATGAGCTATAATAACAAGGTTGCGACTTATGGATTGGAGTTGGGTGAAAAAATGCGGAAAAAACCCGAAAATTTCTGTAAATTCGCCATTGCGGGCAGTGAAAAAGCGGCAGCTCAGATGGTTGTTTCCACCGCAGGAAGAGATTGCGGGGAATACTTTATCATTGTCGGAGTTGAAGATGAGAATCACCTTTGGCTTGCGGACGGCAGAGTGAGGCCAATTGAACGCCCGAAAAAGAAAAAGCTTCGTCATGTAAAGATACTTGACTGCATCTCTGATGAGCTGAACGGAAAGCTCATAAGGGGCGAAACTGTTCTCAATGCGGAGCTGCGTAAAGCTATTGCAAACCATAAAATGGAGTGCAAATAACCCGGAGTTAAGGAGGAATTGCGTATTTAATGTCTAAACAAGACGTGATTGAAGTCGCGGGTGTCGTGACTGACTCATACCCGAATGCAATGTTTGAGGTAACTCTCGAAAATGGCCATAAGATTCTGGCTACCATATCGGGCAAGCTGCGTATGAATTTCATCCGCATCTTGACGGGCGACAAAGTGACAGTTGAGCTTTCGCCCTATGACCTTTCAAGGGGCCGCATTACATGGCGCGGAAAGAGCTGAGAGCTTTCTCAGCAGAACAACCAAATTATCACAGGAGGAAGCAACAATGAAAGTAAGGCCTTCAGTAAAGCCCATGTGTGAGAAGTGCAAAATAATCAAACGCAAAGGTCGCGTTATGATTATCTGCGAAAATCCCAGACATAAGCAGAAGCAGGGTTGATTTTCAGCCCGATGGCTTGACTCAGGCGGCGAAAATAACCCGTTCGCCAGCCGAACGGACGATTGCAGGAGTGCTTTCGTACGTAACTGGCAAGCAAGAGTAAAACCGCTCGATGCTTGCAACGGCAACAGGGATAACCCGTGCCGGGAGTGTGACGGGGCTGAGTAGAGCGAACGTCACTTTTTACTCCTGTCGGTGCGGCTGCCCGATCTCAACCGCGGCCAAACAGATTGGCAATAGTTGAGATTGGGAACCGGCAGTATTTACCAAAAAAGAAACAATTATAACGGAGGTAAAGATTCTTTATGGCGCGTATTAGCGGCGTAGACCTGCCCAGGGACAAGAGAGTTGAAATCGGACTGACCTACATTTACGGTATCGGTCGCAAGACAGCTCAGAACATCCTCGAAGCAACAGGTGTTAACCCTGATATCAGGGTTCGCGATCTGGACGAAGCGGATGTAAACAAACTCAGAGAATATATTGACCACAATTGCAAGGTAGAAGGTGACCTCAGGCGTGAGGTTTCCATGAACATCAAGAGGCTTATCGAAGTCGGATGCTACCGTGGCGTTCGCCATCGTAAGGGACTGCCCGTTCGTGGTCAGAGCACTAAGCAGAATGCACGCACTCGCAAGGGTCCCAAGCGTTCTGCAGGTAAGGCAAAGAAATAAGGAGGAAATGACAAATGGCAAAGTCCACTAAAGGCGGCAAGAAGATTACCAGTCGCAAGCGTCGTGAGCGTAAGAACATTGAACGCGGACAGGTTCATATTCGTTCTTCCTTTAACAACACACTGGTTACTGTTACCGATATGAACGGTAACGCTATTTCCTGGGCATCTGCAGGCGGCCTCGGCTACCGCGGTTCCCGTAAGAGCACTCCCTTCGCTGCTCAGATGGCAGCTGAAGTTGCTGCAAAAGCATCCATGGAACATGGTATGCGTTTTGTAGAGGTCTATGTCAAGGGACCCGGTGCAGGTCGTGAATCTGCAATCCGTGCCCTCCAGGCAGCAGGACTTGAAGTAAACATGATCAAGGACGTAACTCCTATTCCCCATAATGGATGCCGTCCTCCCAAGCGTAGAAGAGTATAAGGAGAGCAAACGACTATGGCAAGATATACAGATTCCGTTTGCAGGCAGTGCCGCAGAGAAGGCACCAAACTGTTTCTTAAGGGCGACCGTTGCTACAACGAAGCAAAGTGTGCGGTTATGAAACGTCACACTCCTCCGGGACAGCATGGTCAGGCTCGTGCCCGTAAGGCATCCGAATACGGTACCCAGCTCCGTGAAAAGCAGAAGTGCCGTCGTGCCTATGGCATCCTCGAATCCCAGTTCCGTAAGTACTACGATATGGCAGCTAACATGCGCGGTATGACCGGCGAAAACATGCTCTGCCTCATCGAACGCAGGCTCGATAACGTTTGCTATCGCCTTGGTTTCGGTGCAAGCCGTGCACAGGCTCGTCAGTGGATTGCCCACGGTCATATCCTCGTAGATGGCCAGAAGGTCGACATCCCCTCCTACCTTGTAAAGCCCGGTCAGAAGATCAGTGTTCGCACTAAGAGTTTCGACATTGAATTCTTCAAGGCTTTGAGGGAGCAGGGTGCTGATAAGCCCATTCCCAAGTGGCTTGAGCTTGATGCAGCAAACCTCAGCGGTACAGTGGCAGCAATGCCTCAGCGTGATGATATCGATCTCACAATTGAGGAACACCTCATTGTTGAGTTCTATTCAAGGTAATCATCGCGGCTACCCTGATCTACCAGTTACTTTATTTCAAGAGAGGGGAGAGATTCGATGTTCGAAAATGAAAGACCGAGAATCATGAATAAGGAGCTCACGGACAACTATGGCAAGTTTGTCGTTGAACCACTTGAGAGAGGCTTCGGAACAACTCTTGGCAATTGCCTCAGGAGAGTACTTCTGAGTTCATTGCCCGGTGCAGCAGCTTCTTCTATCAAGATAGAGGGCGTTCTTCATGAGTTTTCGACCATTCCGGGTGTTAAGGAAGACGTTACTGAAATCATTCTTAACATCAAAGAGCTTCGCATTAAGATGCACAAAGACATGCCTGTTCATGTTCTTATCGATGCTCACGGTGAGTGCGAAGTAACCGCCGGTGACATAATCCACGACAGTGATATTGAGATTGTTAATCCCGAGCTTCACATTGCGGATTTAGCAGAGGGTGCAAACCTTTACATGGATATCGTAATCGAAAAGGGTCGCGGCTATGTTTCGGCCGATAAGAACAAAAGGCCCGGTATGCCGATTGGCGAGATTGCGATTGATTCCATCTTTACACCCATTAAGAAGGTAAACTTTAAGGTTGAGGATACTCGTGTCGGGCAGATAACCGATTACGATAAGCTTACACTGGAAGTATGGACCGGTGGAACCATTCGTCCCGAGGAAGCGGTTAGTGCAGCAGCAAGAATAATGTTCGAGCAGCTTTCACTGTTCACAGACCTCACCGATGGTACACAGACAATCGAGATTGCAAGCGATGTTGAATCTGACGGAAACGATAAGATTTATGACATGGCAATCGAGGAACTTGATCTCTCCGTGCGTTCCTACAACTGCCTCAAGCGTGCAGGCATCAATACCGTTGCCGAACTTGTCGAACGCGATGAGGATGAAATGATGAAAGTGCGTAATCTTGGCAGGAAGTCCCTTGAGGAAGTACAGCAGAAGCTGGCCGTTCTGGGTCTGAACCTGCGTGACAGCGACGACTAATTCGCTCGCCTGTATCGGGGAATTGACGATGCAGGCATTATATAGGAGGAAATTTTATGCCTAACCGTAAGCTTAACAAGGCCACCGATCAGCGTGATGCCATGCTTCGCAATATGGTCACCGCATTCCTTTGGAACGGTAAGCTCGTTACCACCGAGGCCCGCGCAAAGGAAGTTCGCCCCATTGCCGAGAAGCTCATCACCCTTGCAGTGTCCGAATATAAGAATACCGAAACCGTTACCAAAACTACCTACAATGAAATGAAGCAGGCTGTTGAGGTCGAAAAGATCATCGACAAGCCCTCAAAGCTCCATGCTCGCAGAAAAATCATGGCTTATCTTTATGACCTTCCCCTTACCAGGGAGGACAAGGAAACTGCAAAGGCTTTCCGTGCCCGCGTCAAGGATACCCCCCACCCCGTTGTCGAGAAGCTCTTCCGTGAGCTTGCTCCCAAGTATGACGGTGTTAAGGGTGGCTATGTTCGCATCTTCAAACTTGGGCCCCGCCGTGGCGATGGTGCCGAGGTTTGCATGCTCGAGCTCAAATAATCATTGATTTTCAAAGGGGCTGTTGCATTAGTCCCCAAAACAAAACCGGGCAACTCAAGACGGGTTGTCCGGTTTGCTGCTTTCGTGT
>CAKTYT010000016.1 GCA_934633695.1 uncultured Clostridia bacterium
TATACACGAAAGCAGCAAACCGGACAACCCTTCTTGAGTTGCCCGGTTTTGTTTTGGGGACTAATGCAACAGCCCCAAACGGTGTCTGATTTACTTTATTGCCTGCCGTCTGGAGCTGCACAGCTCAGCGATAAAGAGTTCGTCGGCAGATGAGAGGTTATAATCTTTTTTTCTTATCAGGACGTCCTTGCAGCTGAGTGATTTATCTTGAAAAACCAACTGCGAGAGGGAAAACCTTTCGAGGGTTACATCCGGAATCGGTGAGGTCCACATATAAAAGCGTGGGTTCGCGGACAGAGATTCGAGTCTGCATCCTCGTTCGAGAATGGTGAACCGCTCTGCGGAATGGGTGTTTGCCCCCTCTTTTTCATCCTGCGTGTACATATCCGCACCAGTAATTTCAATAAAGGCTTCAAGGTCACTGTAATTTATCGAGTCCAGCTTCGCAAGCGGGCTTTGACTGCTGACGACCGGTACAAGATCAAATTCGGCAACAAGTTCGTATTTAATCCCTCTGCTTTCCATCAACTCTTTGTAGTAATCATCGTACTCAGACGGATACCTGATTATACCGAGCTTGTATTCTTCCTGAACAACTTTTTTAATCGCATTCATGGCCTCCATTTCGCGATATGTGACCTCATGCACTGCATTTTTGCCAAGTTTTTGCGTAAAGTTCGCAAATGCTGCTGCAATATAACTTGCACCCGGACAGCAAATGGAGAAGCGGTGGGATGGCTTGCCCTCACTCCTAAACAAATTTTCTACCTCATCGACCTGCTTGAGAATCGCCTTTGCGTGGCGAATAAACACCTCTCCGTCACCGGTCAGGAACATGCCCTTTGCACTGCGTTCAAAGATTTTGATTCCCAAATCTGCCTCAAGTTCCTTGATTGCACGGCTCAAAGTCGGCTGCCCGACAAAGAGAGTCTCAGAAGCCTTGTTTATCGATTTTACCTCTGCAATCTCAACAGCGTATTTAATGTGCAAAAAATTCATCAGGATCCCCCCACTGTTTGCTATCCGTTATTTAGTATACCGCAAAATGGTTTCCAACGCAACAGTATGCCGTCTGAAAATCTTGACAAAAAAAAAGCCCGGCAAATGCCGAGCAGTGAACAGTTGGTGTAATTTCGATCAGTTTTATTTTAAGCTTTGGCCTGTCTGCGTTTTACCGCAAAAACCACAATCGCTGCTGCAACGATGCATGCACTGACAATAACGGGAACCGTCGGGAACGAAGTACTTAAAGCCGTACCCGTATTTCTTCCCGCATTTTCTGATATTGACAGCTTACACATAATTTTGGTACCATGCTCTTCAATGCCGTATGCGTCGACAATTTCCTGTGCCTTCTTCAGCCCGCCATCCCCATCGTTTTCCTGCCTGAAGAAACAAATCTCAATGGAATCCGGTGCCAAAGGTCCCCACGACTCACAGTCATAGCCCTTGGACTTGAGCTCTTCCGCCGCCGCCTTTGCATAGTCATAGATGAATGTGTATGAGTACTGTGAAGTGCCGAAAACCACTGCATCCTCATAATCCTTCAACGCATCCTTGTAGAGCTTGAGTTCAGCGTCCGAAATATCATGGAAATAAATGTACAGCTTTTCGCCTTCGCCGTCCTTATCTCCAACGTACTCCCCACCGTAATAATCAGGGTGCGGAACATCCGGATACACTCCACCTTGACGACTCTCAAGAAGCTCATCAAATATGCGAGCTGCTTCAACGACTCTTGGATCGTTCATCGGTTCGCCGCCGTCGGCGAAGGAAATACCCGCCACGAATGTTGACGTGATCATCATTGCAATGACCAGTGAAATAATGACCGTGAATCTTTTCATACTCAATCCTCCTTGTTTTAACTGTGATACTTGGATAATGTTTTTCCCTGGATACATTATAGCATTTTTTGTATAAAAGTCAACAGTTTTTTTATTTTTTTGTGACAAGCGTGTGTCAAAAAAACCGTCGGAATTATGTCCGACGGTTCAAAGAAAACTTATAAGAATCACATTGCTTTGCTGAGTGCTTCCCGCTCTGCAAGCTCGTCCAGTTTTTTGTTTCTGAAATAGAGAGCAACATCAATTGAAATCTCAATAAAATTGAGAACGTAGAAAAATGCACTCAAATAGAACAGGAAGCCGGAACTTCCGCCGACCAGCTGCATTATCTTTCTTGCAATACCGCAGGCGTAGCCGAGGAGCAGGAAGACCTCAAAAAATAAGCTCTTGCCCTTTGCCGTACGGGAAACAATCGATTTTCTGATTGAAATCGGCCAGGAGAGGCCAAAGCAGAATATTGTTGCCGCTTCGAGAAAGTCTAACATAATAAATCCTTTCGTGCGTCATGGGACGCTTATATTTTATTTACGGCGGTAGTCGGGCAGGAGTTTCGGAGAAACGCATTCTGTTTCAATACCTGCTGCACGCCGCTCTTCGTCAAACCTGTTTATGTGTTCGAGCGTAAGTTCGCCGAGTACGGTTTTTTCCGCCGCTCTTGCGGCATTCCTGCCGGCACTCCTGCCAAAGACGATTATGTCGAGCAGTGAATTGCCCATGAGCCTGTTTCTGCCGTGAATGCCTCCGACGGCTTCGCCTGCAACAAAGAGATTTTTTATGTTCGGCGTCATACCATCGACATTAATGTCCATCCCTCCGTTCTGATAGTGGAGCGTGGGGTAGACCAGTATCGGCTCTTTTCTTATGTCGATGCCGTAGCTCATGAACATTCTGAGCATAGCAGGGATTCTTTTTTCAATAGTCCCTTCACCGCCGATTTTCTCAATCATCGGAGTATCAAGCCAAACGGCCTTCCCGTTGCCCGTATCAATGCCCTCATCCCTGTCGGAGCATTCGCGGATTATTGATGCTGCCGCAACGTCACGCGTCTCGAGCGGATGCATAAAGACTTTGCCGTCGCGATTGACGAGCTTTGCACCGAGTGAACGAACCTTCTCTGTTACGAGAGCTCCGAAAATCTGTTGTGGGAAAGCGGCTCCCGTGGGGTGGTACTGTAATGTGTCTGCATAAAGCAGCTTCGCTCCTGCACGATAACCTAGCACAAGCCCATCTGCGGTTGCACCATAATGGTTGGAAGTGGGGAAGCCCTGGTAATGCATTCTGCCCGCACCGCCGGTCGCAATTATAACAGTTTTTGCACGGGCGACCATAAGCTCATGGGTTTCCATATTCATCAGCACTGCACCTGCCGCATTGCCGTTCTCATCGAGAATCAATTCAACAGCAGCGGTAAAATCGGCAACGTCAATGCCAAGGTTAATGACCTCATCACGCAGAGTACGCATTATTTCCGCACCGGAATAATCCTTTGCGGCGTGCATTCTTTTCCTTGATGTTCCGCCGCCGTGAGTGGTTATCATGGTTCCGTCCTCTGCCTTGTCGAATTCAACGCCAAGGTCATTGAGCCACTGTATCGCTCCAGGTGCATCGCAGACGAGCTTCCTCAAAAGTTCTCTCTTTGCGGCAAAATGACCGCCGCCGAATGCATCAATAAAATGAATTGCAGGAGAATCATTCTCCTTATCAGCCGCCTGAATGCCGCCCTCTGCCATCATGGTGTTTGCATCACCTATGCGAAGCTTTGTGACGATCAGCGTCCTTGCACCTGCGTTGTGTGCCTCTATTGCTGCCGAGGCCCCTGCACCGCCGCCGCCAATAACAAGCACGTCAACATCATATCTAACGTTATTCAAATCAATTTCGGCAGGGCTGATCCTGCTGTGTGCCTGAAGAATTTCACAAAGCTCGTGCGGCACGGGTTCGCCCCTATTTGCACCGATTTTAAGCGTATCAAATTCATCCTTCTTATAATCGGGATGATATTTTGCGAGTAATTTTTCCTTCTCTTCCGCCGTCATCCTGGCAGGCTCGTAGGCAATATTGCCTTCCCTTGCTGCTTCAACGGCTTTAAGTGATTCGTGAAAGTTCTCGGAATACATCTGTCTTCCCCCTTACTTTTCAATGTCCCTGTTGTTGTAAAGCTCTTTAAGCTCCTCAACGGGCTTATCCATTAGTGCCTTAATAAGCTCCTCAAAAGTGCCGTTTTCGATTTCTTTTACCCTATTCTCAAGGTGTTGAGATTTCGGAGCAAGGTACTTGCCGTTCAGCCTTCTTGCAAGCATCGCAACCTGAGGGTGGGATATACCTGCCGGGCATCTTGAAGAACATACTCCGCACATCACGCAATCGAAGGATTCCTCCGCGCACTTTTCGAACTCGCCGCGTTGTGCATAGGCAATGTACTGCATAACGTTCAAACCCTGGGTGCAGCTCTTGGTGCAGGCATTACAGCCGACACAAGCGTATATTTCGGGATAGAGCTGCATCATTATCTGTTCGGTGGGTCTGATTTTCTCAATATCGTAAACCTGCTTAACGAGCGGGAAGAACGGCAGTGTTGCAACGTACATATCATTCTCAACCTTGGTCTGGCAGGCAAGACAAGCATGAAGCTCTCTATCGCCCTTAATTCTGTATATCGTTGCACATGCACCGCAAAAACCGTTGCGGCACCCGCAGCCCCTGACAAGCTGATAGCCCGCATATTCCATTGCACGCATAATCGTAAGATCGGCAGGTACAGCGTACGGCTTACCGAACAGGTAGATGTTTATCATTTTAGTTTCCATTTTGTACCTCCGTTAATATTCATTCGGCAGTTCATCAAGTTCGTCACAGCGGAAGACGGGACCGTCCTTGCAGACATACTTTGAACCTATGTTGCATCTTCCGCATTTTCCGATACCGCACTTCATTCTCAGTTCCATGGTCGTATAGATTTGGGTTTTGCTGAACCCAAGCTCCTGCAAGCCTGCTAAAGTAAACTTAATCATTATTGGCGGTCCGCAGAGCACTGCAACCTTATCGGTCGTAAATCCAAGCTCTTTGACATAGTTAGGTACAAAGCCTACATGTCCCGTCCATTCCGGCTGTTCACGGTCAATGGTAAGATGAATGCTTACATTGTCATCCTTTGTCCACTCATCAATGATTTCATGGTAGTCAACCAGATCCTGCATGCTGCGTGAACCGTAGACAATGTCGATTTTACCGTAACGACTGCGGTAATGACGGCAATAGTTTATGACTGAGCGGAGCGGGGCAAGCCCTATACCGCCTGCAATGAACAGCAAGTCCCTTCCTGCAAACTCAGTATCTACAGGAAACGGATGTCCGTACGGTCCGCGTATGGTTATCTGCTGACCCACTTCCATCGCATGGAGCCAGTCTGTAACACAACCGCACTTTTTTATTGAAAATTCCATGAATTCCGTGTTTGTCGGCGAAGATGTGATCGAGAACATAGCCTCGCCAATGCCCGGAATCGAAATCATTGCACACTGCCCGGGTCGATGTTCAAACGTCTTTTTTCCATCCGGAGTAACAACCCTGAAGGTCTTAACATCGGGTGTATCGATCCTTATATCGGTCACAACTCCGATTTTCGGAATCAGCGGCTCTTTCATTTCAATTCTGTTCATGTTTCTGCTCCTTTGCACACTGCTTCTTTCCGAGCGTTTTCATAACCTTAACAATGTTCATGTTTATGGGGCATTTTGCTACGCACCTGCCGCATCCAACACAAGAGAACAGTCCATCGTTATTGGTAGGGTAATACACGAGCTTGTGCATAAATCGCTGCCTGAACCTTTCAAGCTGAGTAGGTCTTGGCTGACCTGCAGACATCTTTGTAAAATCCGAATACATGCAGGAATCCCAGCAGCGAAAACGCCTTACACCACGGCCCGTGTTAAAATCCTTTATATCATAGCACTGACAGGTCGGACATACGAAGGTACAGGTCCCGCAGCCGAGACAAGCTGACGAGAGCTGCTTCCATTCGGGAGCATTGAAATACTCATCCGTCTTTCCGGAACCAAAGTCTTCCGCACTGAGTTGTGCAAACGGCAGCCGAGAATATCTTTCACGAATCTCTGTTCTTTTTTTCTCGACTGTTTCACCATCGGATTCGCTTACTGAAAGCAAACCGGTTCCGAGCTTATTAAGCAACTCATTGCCACGTTCCGTCTTTGCTTCAAAATACATCATGCCCGCCGCTTCGATGCAGGAGATATCTCCTTGCGGATCGGCAGAATCTATTCCGAACGTGCCGCAGAAGCAAGTCTCGGATGGTTTCTCGCATGCACGAGAGATAATAATGCCATGTTCGCGGCGGCTCTTATAGAAGGTATCAGTTGGCTCTGCAAGGAAAACTCTGTCCATCACATCAAGACTCCTTACATCGCAGGCACGCACGCCAAACAGAACAAAGTCAGATGCCTCCGCATCATTATCAATTATTTCTATCGTCTTTCCTTCCACCTTAAAGTCTACAATGTTTTCAGTTTGAGGAAAGAAGAAGTCCTTTGCACTCCGCACTGTATTGAGTGATCTTGAAAGGGTCTCGCCGCCGCTCCATTTTCCGAACTTTGCACCACCGTTCGTATCAACGGGAAGGTAGAGCTCAGCAATTTTCGAAATGGCATTGAACAATGCATTCTTGTTTTCAGCTGCAATCTTAAGCATTGTTTCCGCTCCTTTCCACCGCAAAGGCCGGTTCGATATCATTTTTGTTGTAGTTCACAAGAGGAGCTCTGCTGCCTTCGACTTCACCTGCACGGTACTCTCCGTAGAAATTGTCAATATCCTTTATAAACTTTCTGTTCAGCAGGTGAAGGGGAATGTGCTGCGGACATACCCTTGAGCATTCTCCGCAATCGGTACAGCGTCCTGCAACATGGAAAGCACGGATAATGTGGAACATTTTCTCTTCGAACGAGTCAGCTGCCGCTTTGTTTTCCACGCCGGATGCAGGGTTATCAAAAACACATTTTTCACATGTGCATGCAGGGCAGACATCACGGCAGGCATTGCACCTTATGCAGCGTGAAAGCTCGCCCTGCCAGAACGCAAACCTTTCTTCGGACGTCATCGCTTCGATCTCGGAAACTTGGTCGAACCTTCCGCAGGTTTCATCCATCTCGCCTTCATCACCCAAGAGCTCATCAAAGGCAACATGTTTTTTTGATTTGCAGTTTTTGCATCGTTCCAGCAGCACCTCAGACCTGTCGAAGGTTATTCTTCCGTCATAGAGTGTATCGGCAGCAACCTTATCGCCGTCAAATTCGAGGGACGAAATCGCTTCCACACCGTTTTTGATCTTATTAATGTCAATCATGCCGTCGCATGCGATGCCTACAACGTATACTTTGTCACGATTGAACCTGTGCTCCGTCAACAGCTGGTTGAAACTGTAGGTATCACATGGTTTCAGGAAAACGAGTACCTTTTCTGCGTCTCCGATTGTTTCTTTAACAAGATATTTCGAAAAATTCGCAGCACAGAAGCCGTTGAAAACGAAAGATTTTTCGAGTTCTTCAACGGACCTGAACACAGCCGGGGTAATATCATAATCAAACTCGCCCTTCTGCCAGCCCATGACTCTGTTCACTCTGCCTTCACAAAGAATTTCCGCAGCCTTGCCTATGAGGGCTTCACGAGTTACTTTCTGCATCTCAAATCCTCCAATCGCCTGTTCTTACCGAGTTTTGAAACTGTTTCCGCAAAGTCATTCATGACCGAGGCGAACTTTGCACCTTCGGCCGCACTGACCCATTCGACACGAGTGCGCTCACGTTCGATGCCGAGGTAGTCGAGCATTGAGAACAGCAGTGCCATCCTGCGTCGCGTATAATAATTTCCTGAAGTGTAATGGCAGTCTCCGGGGTGACAGCCGCAGAGGATAACGCCGTCCGCACCGCGTTGGAATGCACGCAGGATAAACATCGGATTCACTCTGCACGAGCATGGAACCTTGATTATCTTCACATCAGCAGGGTAGCTGAGTCTGTTGTTGCCGGCAAGGTCCGCTCCTGCATAAGAACACCAATTGCAGCAGAACGCAACGATAAGCGGTTTATACTCTGTCATTTGCATATTGCATCTACCTCCGCCATGATTTGTTTATTCATGAACCCTTTAAGATCCATTGCACCAGACATGCAAGCGACCGTACATGCTCCGCAGCCCTGGCAAACAGCCTCATTCACGTTTGCGACGCGGCGTACCCTTACGCTTCTGTCCGGCATTTTAAATTCTTTTTCGATATAAGTTATTGCACCGTAGGGACATACATTTTCACAGGTTCCGCAGCCGTTGCACATCAATTCATCCGAATGAGCAACGCAGGGATTGCCCTTAAGCTTATTCTTTGCAAGAAGACCTATGACCTTGCTTGCAGCTGCACCGGCCTGAGCAACGGTTTCCGGAATATCCTTGGGACCTTGACATGCACCCGAGAGAAAAACACCTGCTGTTGGACTTTCGACCGGACGCAGCTTCGGGTGAGCCTCGGTGAAAAAGTCGTTTGTGTCCATGCTTGCCGTCAGCATCGTTGCAAGCCCTCTTGCCGACTTGTCGGGTTCCATTGCCGCCGCAAGTACAACAAGGTCGGCATCGATGTGAAGCTGCTTATCCGCTATGAGGTCGGAAGCTTGAACTTTCAATTTGCCTCCCTCCGGAGAAATTTTGCCAACCATGCCCTTTATGTAATGCACACCGTATTCTTCAACCGCCCGGCGATAGAACTCGTCAAAGTTTTTTCCCGGTGTACGAACATCTATGTAGAAAACGTAAACATCCGTATCCGGGTATTTGTCTCTGGTAAGCATTGCGTGCTTTGCCGTGTACATGCAGCAAACCTTTGAACAGTATTCCTCACCCTTTGCAGCGTTTTTTGAACACCTTGAGCCGACACACTGGACAAAAACAATTGTCCTGGGATGCTGCCCATCGGAGGGGCGGAGCAACGTGCCCTTTGTTGGGCCTGCCGCATTAGTCAGCCGTTCAAATTCCAGAGAAGTTATAACGTCTTTGGACTGTGAGTAGGCATATTCATCGAATTTTTCAAGCGAAATCGGGTTAAATCCCGTTGCGGCAACAATTGCACCGTATTTTTCCGTGACAAATTCGTCTTTTGCCTTATAATCAATTGCACCGGCAGTGCAAACCTTGGAGCATACTCCGCACTTACCCGTTTTGAGCATCATGCAATAGGCAGGGTCAATCGTTGCGACCTTTGGAACAGCCTGTGCAAACGGGATATAAATCGCCCTTCTGTTGTCCATACCGAGGTTAAATTCATTCGGTACACTTTTCATCGGACATTTTTCAGTACATGCTCCGCATCCCGTACAGACGTCTTCTTTGACGAAACGCGCCTTGCGTTTTATAGTAACTTCAAAGTTGCCGACAAAACCACTGACCTTTTCAATCTCCGAATAGGAGAACACCCTTATGAGGCCGTTTTGGGCAACATCCACCATCTTAGGGGTCAAAATGCATGCTGCACAGTCAAGTGTTGGAAAAGTCTTGTCAATCTGTGCCATTTTGCCGCCGATTGTGGGTTTCGTTTCAACTATATCAACGGGAAACCCAGCATCCGCAATATCGAGAGCAGTTTGAATTCCTGCAATACCGCCGCCGATAACAAGTGCCCTCTTCGTAACAGGGGTTTCCATTGACGTGAGCGGTGCATTGAGGTTTACTTTTGCAACGGCAGCTTTACCGAGGATAATTGCCTTCTCCGTTCCCGACAAAACATCCTTATGTACCCATGAGCATTGCTCGCGAATATTTGCAATTTCAACCATGTATGGGTTAATTCCCGCTGCTGAAGCCGTCTTTCTGAAGGTAGCTTCATGCATACGCGGAGAACATGAGCAAACGACAATTCCCGTCAATTTCTGTTCATTTATAGCTTTTTTTATCATGTCCTGCCCTGCCTGGGAGCACATGTACTGATAGTCTGTCGAAAATACGACACCGGGTTCTTTTCTTAGTGCCTCGGCTACTGCCGCAACATTGATTGTACCCGCTATATTCGTGCCGCAATGGCACACAAAAACACCGATTCTCTGCATTGGCCCGTATCCTTCCTACTTTGTATACTTTCGCATTGCACTGACAATTGCCTGCTGTGGAAGCTCCTCATCGACAAGTGCCGGAATATCATCGGCTTTAAGGTGATTGGCTCCTTTCTCCCTTATGACCATGAGACGTATCGCCTCAATCAGCTTTGCAGGCTCAACACCCCTGGGACATCTGTCAGCGCAGGCAAAACATGAGAGACACTTGTAAATCGACTTTGACTTCATCAGCGTTTCAATATCGCCCGTCTCGACCATATAGACAAACTGATGCGGATGATAATCCATTTCATCGTACGACGGGCATGTCCCGGAGCATTTTCCGCAGCGCATGCATTTTAGCGGATTAACTCCACTCATGCGAAGAATCTGCTCCTTCTGCCGTTCTTGTTTATTCTGCATCGCTTTCCTCCTTTATTGAAAAGGCTTCTGCCATAAGTTCCGTAAAATAAACGACCGGGATTGAACATCCGCTCCGTTCGAGATTGTATTTGCAAAGAGGACATGCGGTGACGATTAAATCCGCCCCGCAGTTTTTCGCATTTTCTGCAACCGTTAAGCTTCTTTTTCTTGCCATATCGGCATCTTCAAGCACGATGTAACCGCCGCAGCATTCATTCCTCATTGGATAGGCAACAGGCTCCGCACCGAGAGCCCGAATTAAATTTTCTAGTGTCGATGGATTTTCCGGGTCGTCAAATGCCATGACCTGGCCTGGCCGCAACAGCATACATCCGTAATATGCCGCTATGTGTCTTCCCTTTAATGGGTTTGTAACAGCCTCCCTCACTTTATCCATGCCGATTCTGTCGCGAAGCAGCTCAAGGTAGTGAAGCACTTCTGTTTCGCCGTTATAAGGGTCTTCACCATCTCTGTCCTGAGCAAGGTAAGTATTAACTTTTCTTGCGAACTCATCATCCGTTTTGACCGCATTGTTTGTCTGCTTAATTACATTATGACATGCCGAACAAACGGTAACAAGCGGCATACCTGTTTTCTTAGCATTTCTCAAAGCTCTGACACTTGCAAGCTTTGTTGCAATTTCATCTCTTGCGGAGACGAAAACACCGCCGCAGCATTGCCAATCCAGCACTTCGCACATTTCAATGCCCAGTTTTTTTGCACACTCCCGTGCATATACATCGAGCTGTTTCGCCTTTGTTCTCAGCGTACAGCCGGGGAAATAGCTAACTTTCATTTCTGTCTCCGTATTCCGACACTGAAATCCGATTGGAGCATCAAATTTCAAGTCCTTTTATAACCTGTTTCAAAGCTTCTGCACTTCTTTGGAGCTTAGCAACTTCATCATCGGTCAGAGCAATGTTTATTTTGCTGCTGATTCCGTTTATTCCAATGCGATTTACCGTGCTGAGACATACATCGCTGATTCCGTACTCGCCGTGCATCATCGTCGACACAGTCATTGCCGTCTCAATTCCCGAATTGAGACACCTGCAAATATGGCACACGGCAGAGGATACTGCATAGAAGGTTGCACCCTTTCTCGCAATGACTCTTCCCCCGGAAGTCTTGACATATTTTTCAATCTCTTCATAGTCAAGGGAAGGAGTCACCTTGTTTGGTACAGCAACGAGTTCCGGACATTGTGCAATGGGCACACCCGAAATATTTGCAACCGACCACGGCACGAATGATGAGTCACCATGTTCGCCAAACACATACGCATGGACATTAGTCTGATTAATTCCGTAATATTCAGACAATCTCGCACGCAGACGGGAAGTATCAAGCACCGTGCCGGAACCAATGATTTTTCTTTCCGGGATGTCCGAACATTTGCAAAAAACATATGTCATGATATCGACAGGATTGCTGACAATGATGTAAATTGCATTTGAAGCATATTTTGTAATTTGAGGTATAATTGACTTGGCGATATTCACGTTCGTCTGTGCAAGCTCCAGTCTCGACTGACCGGGCTTTCTTGCTATACCGGATGTGAGAATGACAATATCCGAACCCGCAGCATCGCAATAGTCGCCTGCATATATCGAACAGTTACCGCCAAAGAACGAATTGCCCTGGCGAATATCCAATGCCTCTCCCATGGCCTTTTCTGTATTGATGTCAATGAGGACGATTTCAGAAACAATACCCATCGTGTTGATGGTGTAAGCGATAGTTGCACCGACGCTTCCAGTGCCGATAATTGTGATTTTTTTCATGACAAACATTCCTTTCGAACATTTTACGCATGTATGGTAACATATTTCGTGCATTTTCGCAATTGCCCTTTTCTCATATCGGTATTGCTTTTATCGATATGCTTCTAATCGGGTTAAATTTGTATTTTTGCTTTGGCGACAGTTTTCCCCAATGCATGTGTGATTAAATTCAGTCGAGCTGCAAATTAAAACCGGGAGCCAAAGGCTCCCGGCCGGGAAGTTAACTCGTCATGAAATTATTCCATGTCGTTAAGTTTTTTATAGTAATCGTACTTATCCTTTGCTTCCTGCTCTGCACGTACAAACAAGTCAGCTGCAATATCGGGGAACTGCTGCTTGAGAGCTGCATAGCGACCTTCGCCCATGATAAACTCACGGTAGTCACCGGTTGCGGGCTTGCTGTCAAGGGTGAAGGGATTCTTACCCTGAGCTGCCAAATCGGGGTTGTACCTGTAAAGGGGCCAATAACCTGCTTCAACAGCCTTCTTGGCTTCTGCTTGAGCCTTGCCCATGCCGGCCTTGATGTTGTGGTTGATACAGGGAGCATAAGCGATGATAAGGGAAGGTCCCTTATAAGCTTCTGCCTCGGTGATTGCCTTCAGCAGCTGTGCGGGGTTTGCACCCATGCAGACCTTTGCAACATAGACGTAGCCATAGCTCATTGCCATCATACCCAAATCTTTTTTCTTGGTACGCTTACCTGCTGCGGCAAACTTTGCAACAGAACCGGTAGGAGTTGCCTTAGAGGACTGTCCGCCGGTATTTGAGTAGACCTCGGTATCCATAACAAGAACGTTGACATCCTCGTCCATTGCGAGAACGTGGTCAAGTCCGCCGTAACCGATGTCGTATGCCCAACCGTCACCGCCGAAAATCCACTGACTCTTCTTTACGAGGAGATCGCGGAGTTCATAGATCTCCTTGCAGATATCGTCGCATTCACAGCCGCAGTTCATGCACTTTTCGACCAGTTCAACGACGGGAGCTGCTGCCTCGCGGCTGCCCTCTGCGTCGTCCATATTCTCGAGCCATGCATTGCAGATTGCCTTCACATCGTCACCGCAGCCATTTGCGAGCTGTCTGATGAGATCTGCAAGCCTTTCACGGCGATGACTCGTTGCAAGGTTCATGCCGAATCCGAACTCTGCGTTATCCTCAAACAGGGAGTTTGCCCAAGCGGGACCATGGCCCTTCTTGTTTACGGTGTAGGGGCAAGTGGGAGCGGAACCGCCGTAGATGGATGAACATCCCGTTGCGTTTGCAATAATCATCCTGTCGCCGAAAAGCTGGGTAACGAGCTTTACATAAGGAGTTTCGCCGCAGCCTGCACATGCACCTGAGAATTCAAACATGGGCTGGAGATACTGGCTGCCCTTTACAGTTGCCTTGTTTACGGGCAGGTCGAGGTCGGGAAGCTCAAGAGCAAAGTTCCAATTGTTGTTCTCAACTGTCTCAACATCGGAGAGGCGATCCATCCTGAGGGCCTTCTGCTTAGCGGGGCAGACATCGACGCAGTTGCCGCAGCCGGTGCAGTCATAGGGGCTGACCTGAATGCGGAACTGTTTGCCGTCGCCTACGCCGATTGCCTTCTTGGTCACGAACTCAGCCGGAGCTTCGGTGCCGTCAACCATGACGAAGGGGCGGATACATGCGTGCGGACATACGAGTGAGCACTGGTTGCACTGGATACAATTTTCGGGAATCCAAGTGGGAACTTCAACGGCAATACCGCGTTTTTCGTACTTGGTGGTGCCGGTGGGAACGAAACCGTCTGCTGCAAGAGCACTGACGGGGAGCTTATCGCCCTGCTGTGCAAGGATGGGCTTGATGAACTCTACAAAATAGGGATCATCGCTGACATGCATTGCAGTTGCACCTTCAGTTGCTTCTGCCCATGTCTCAGGATACTTTACCTCTTCAAGACCTTCAATACCGATGTCGATTGCAGCATAGTTCTTCTGAACGACATCTTCACCCTTCTTGGAATAGCTCTTCTTTGCAGCAGCCTTCATGTAGCCAATAGCTTCCTCAACGGGAATAACTTCGGCAAGCTTGAAGAAAGCACTCTGCATGATGGTATTGATACGATTGCCCATGCCTACTTCCCTTGCAAGCTTGACAGCATCCATGTTGTAGAAACGGATATGCTTCTTCGCAATGGTCTGTTTCATCGCAGCGGGGAGTTCGTTTTCCATGTCTTCAACGGTCCACGGAGAGTTGAGGAGGAATACGCCGCCTTCTTTAAGGCCTTCAAGTACATCGTACCTGGTGACATAGCTTGCATTGTGACATGCGACAAAGTCCGCACTGTCAATGAGATAGGGACTCTGAATAGGAGTCTTGCCAAAACGCAGATGGCTGATTGTCAGACCGCCTGACTTCTTGGAGTCATATGCGAAATAGCCCTGTGCGTACATGTTTGTGTGGTCGCCGATGATCTTGATGCTGTTCTTGTTAGCACCGACGGTACCGTCGGAACCGAGGCCGAAGAACTTGCAGCAAATCGTTCCCTCGGGAGCTGCATTAACGAACTCACCCATGGGGAGTGAAGTGTTCATAACGTCGTCAATAATGCCGACAGTGTAGTGGTTCTTGGGTTCATCGAGATTGAGGTTGTCGTAAACAGCCTTAACCATGGTGGGGGTGAACTCCTTGCTGCCGAGACCGTAGCGGCCGCCGTAGCACTTGATGTCACGGCCTGCTTCTGCAAGAGCATTGACAACATCCTGATAAAGGGGCTCGCCGAGAGAACCGGGTTCTTTTGTTCTGTCAAGAACGGCTATCTTCTTGCAGGTTGCGGGGATTGCAGCAATAAACTTATCAGCAGCGAACGGACGATACAAGCGTACCTTGATAAGACCGAGTTTTTCGCCGCGTGCGTTAAGGTAATTGATAGCTTCTTCCGCAACATCCGCACCACTGCCCATAATAACGAGAACACGCTCTGCATCAGGTGCACCGACGTAATCGAAGAGATGATACCTGCGGCCGGTCAAATCGCCGACCTTTTCCATGTAGTATTCAACGATTTCAGGAACCTTTGCGTAATGAATGTTTGCTGCCTCACGACCCTGGAAATAGATATCGGGGTTTTGAGCGGTACCCGCCTGATGGGGATGCTCGGGATTAAGAGCACGCTCACGGAACTTCCTGACTGCATCGTAGTCAAGGAGTTTTGCCATATCTTCGTATTCGATTTGTTCAATCTTCTGAATTTCGTGAGAAGTACGGAAGCCGTCAAAGAAATGTACGAAGGGAATGCTGGACTTAATAGCGGAAAGATGGGTTACGAGTGCAAGGTCCATGACTTCCTGTACGGAAGCGGAGGAAAGCATTGCAAAACCGGTCTGACGAGTACTCATAACGTCACTGTGATCACCGAAAATGGAGAGGGAGTGAGCTGCAAGAGCACGAGCCGTTACGTGGAAAACGCCGGGAAGCATTTCGCCGGAAATCTTGTACATATTGGGAATCATCAGAAGAAGACCCTGAGAAGCTGTAAAGGTAGTGGTCAATGCACCTGCTGCCAGAGAGCCGTGAACGGCACCTGCTGCACCGCCTTCTGATTGCATTTCAGCGATGCGAACTTTCTGTCCGAAGAGGTTGATCCTGCCCTGTGCACCCCATTCGTCTGCAACCTCAGCCATGGGAGATGAGGGAGTAATGGGATAAATCGCTGCTACATCGGAAAACGCATAAGCAACGTGTGCCGCAGCGGTATTACCATCGATAGTGACGGTCTTTGCCATAGAGATATTATCCTCCTTAGTATTTTGTTGTCCCTGCCGGCGAATTTATGACGCCGATACCGCAGGGGCATAGTCCACCTCATATTATAGTCCGCTGCGTGATTGAAAACAAGGCAAACAGGCTTACATTTCAAAGTATATTTCGCTGATTTCTGCGATTTTCAAGGGCTGTACGGCCCTAGATTTTTTGTTGTCAAAAGAACCTATCGAAAAATATATTCGTTTTTGTTGTTTACTCCTCTTGACAAATGCTTTGACCCAAGCTATAATTGAGAGACAAATGAATATCCGCCATAGACAGCCGGTGCCTTCGGGCTTAATATCCTGCCGAGGTGAAATCGATAGTTCATACGTTGGTTATAGCTATGTTCATCCCCTGTCCTATGGTCGGGGGATATTTATTTGAAACTGTGACAAGGAGGATCATTCCATGGCAAATGCTTCCATTCTCCAGATGAAGGAGCAGCACGTTAAGGAAATCGTTGAACGCCTCAACAAGGCTCAGTCCGTCGTTATGTTTGATTATCGCAGACTCACTGTCAGCGAAGTTACCGCACTGCGTGTTGAAATGCGTAAAGCCGGCGTTGAGTACCTCGTTCTTAAAAACAGCATGGTCGAAAGAGCATGTGAAGAACTCAACATCGACTCTTCCGTCAAGGAAATGCTCAAAGGACCTTCTGCATTCGCATTCGGTTACGACGATGCTGTCGCACCCGCAAAGATTCTGAAGGATTTCATCAAGAAGACAAAGAAGTGTGCAATTAAGGGCGGTATTGTTGACGGTATTATCACCGATGCAGCAGGGATCGACGCTCTGGCAGATCTGCCCCCCCGCGAGGTTCTCATCGCTCGCCTGCTTGGCAGCATGATGTCTCCCATCAGCGGTCTTGCTATTGCACTCGACCAGCTCGCAAAGAAGCTCGGCGGCGAAAGCACCGAAGCTGCGGCTGAGTAATCCCGTTGCCGTTTTTCGGCAAGACATCACACCGTTCCGGTGGGCTGAACGTCTCGGTTCAGCAAAATAAGGGCAATGCCCGTAAAAATCATTTCGGAGGAAATAATAATGAATAAGCAGGAATTTATCGATTATATTAAGTCCCTCACCGTTCTCGAACTTGCAGACCTCGTTCATGCAGTCGAAGAAGAGTTCGGCGTATCCGCAGCAGCAACCGCAGTTGCAGTCGCAGGCCCCGCAGCAGCAGCTGAAGAAGTTGAAGAAAAGACTGAGTTCGACGTAGTTCTCAAGAGCTATGATGCCGCTCAGAAGATCAAGGTCATCAAGGTTGTTCGTGAACAGCTCGGTCTTGGCCTTAAGGAAGCTAAGGAAGCAGTTGACGGTGCTCCCAGCACCCTCAAGGAAGCTGTTTCCAAGGAAGAAGCAGAGAAGCTCGCAGCTACCTTCAAAGAGGTCGGTGCAGTCATCGAAATCAAATAATTTACCTTGTCGCAACAGCAAAGGGTATCGGACTTCGGTCCGATACCCTTTTGGGTTTCAATACGATTTACAAACAACGAGCACCCGCACCAAACCGGTACGGATGCCTAATTGCTGTCAGATCGCGCGGTTACTCTTCTGAGCTGTTTTCTTCGCCCCACTTGATAATTTCGGATATAGTCTCTTCCTGGTTTTCACACGTCATTATGTCCTGTGCCATCTTTGCCTCACTGAAAGTGAACGGAATACTGAGTTCAGAGTTCGAAATGACAAACCATCCATCTTCAATCAGTTCCTTAATCCCCGGTATGTGATTCGGCGTCAAAGTGGTTTGTGACGAAATTCTGCCTATAATAAGACCCCTGACGAGACTTCCGACAATGATCCCTACGAATATCGAAATGAGTGAGATAAGGAATGGAATTATCCTTCCGCTTTTTTCAAGCGTTGCCTTAAGCGGAGTAAACGACACTGCGGCGACACCGATTATTGCAACGAGCATTCCGACAAGCAGGGGAATAAAGTTGAGTTTCGTTATGTTTGCCCTGCAACTACGGCATACGGGAAGCTGAACGGGAACCACCAGTGCAGTGCTGCGTTTATGACCCTTGCTGTTTTCTTCGTCGGGAGCATTCGGGTTCAAATGTCCCAAGCAAAATCTTGCATAGCCGCCATCGGGCTTGGAAATTCTTCCGCGTTTACACAACGCACATTTTTCGCCTTCACTTATCGCTTCCATACCGCCATAGGGCATTGCCACCGCAACAGTCGCAATATCCTCCATTGCAGACCGCTGTTCTTCTTTCGAAAGCTTTGTGATGTAGCAATCCTTACAGCTCTGCATATTGAGCAGTCTGCAGTGCGGCGTTCCATAAAGCATACAGTTTTCTTTGTCTATTTTCCTTTTGTTCTTGGTATTACCCATTTCAATCTCCTACCCTTGAAAATCAACGGTATCCTTTCATTAAGACGCATTATCTTGCAGAATATTTTACAATATCAGGCTTCTCCACGTCAAGCACGCATTTCAACATTTTCGTATCTTTAGGCAGCCAATTTATCCGACAACTTTGCCGATAATACGAAGCTCGTAGCTGTATTTTACTTTAATTGGCTTGTATGCCGGGTTGAGTGAAACGAGGCTTATACCATCTTCAACTTCAAATTTTTTGCAATACGCATCACCGTTAATAACAAAGACACCTATGTCACCGTTTTTGAGTTCGGGCTTGAGCTGAACATAGACGATCTGACCGTCATCATACAGGGGAGACATAGAGTCGCCGCTGATCCGGACTGCAATATTTGCATTTTCGGGAACATCCTCGTCAATATCGATTAAATCGTATCTGTCACTGTCAAGGAAGACTCCCGTACCTGCCGACACGGGCAAATCATAGAGCGGAATCTGTCTTGTCGCACGCACGATTCGGGATTTATTGGAAAATTCGGGATTGCCCCTGAGCAGCTCGATGTACTCGGTCACGCGTTCTCTGCCGAGCTTGTTCAATCCGAAAAGAGGGTCATTTGCTCCGATGTCGCAGAAGGTCGAAAGGACGTCCCTTATGCCGTAAATTTTGCATAAGCAGATAAACTGTTCTGCGTCGGGAAGACAGTCGCCGTTTTCCCATTTACTGACCGCTCTGTTTGTTATGTCCCCACAATTCAGAGAAATTCTCCTTGCAACTTCCATTTGGGAAAAATTGCTGTCACGTCTCAGCTGGGCAAGTCTGCTGCCGAAATTTTTGTTTGCTTTTGCCATGAATCACACCTCCATACATAGCCTTGGCGTTGGCCGGAGCATCTTTCTCCGCCTCAGTGCTATTATAAGCGAGCCTTTTCCAATTTTCAAGTGTTTTTTGATTAAATTCTCTGTTGAATTGACGATATATTTTAGCGTCTCTATTTTGGAGTCACCATTCTTTATGTTTAAAGCAAAATCGAACCGCTGCAGAATTTTATCCGCAGCGGCTCGTCTCATCAAAGAGGATTATTCCATAAACCTGATGCTCTCGGCTATGTGTCTTGACAGACTTGCCGAATCTTCATAGAAGCGTGAAAGCTCTATGACAATAAAAACAGGATTGTCTTCGGTGTAAGAAAGTGCGACCGGATTGCAGTAGGAATGGAAGCCCTCTCCCACCGTCCAGTCATTTGGTGAGCAGCTGTGATATGATGCAGAGTATGCACTTTCGCAGTTCGTAGAATCGCCCTCAACAGGGTTGTAGTAATCATAGTTGATAAATGTTACATGTCCGAGATCTGCATAAGCGTAAACTCCGCGAAGCCCGCTTTCAGCATAATCTTCGGGCTTGTAAGCTTCAAATCCGACTGCCCCGACAAGTTCACCGTTTTCATCGCAGAAGACCATGCGGCCCAACAGGTTGAGACAGTAGTCCTGATATGACGCATGGGGGTAAACACCTTCATCACTCTTAACTGTCCAGCCTTCGGGAAGCTCAAATGAGACGCTGAATGCACGGGTAACTTCAGTTTCCGGGAAATCCACCGTAACGGTTTGACAGGTCTTGGTGTATTCACCAACGGCAGGAACGGGAGTTTCGGGAGCCGGAGAGGGTGCGGTCGGCATTGGAGTGTCAGTCACGATCGCAGTGGGAGCCTCTGTCACAACGGCAGTCGGAGCTTCCGTTACGGCGGCAGACGTGGTCGGATCTACAGGCCGTTTACTGCATGCCGTAAGTGCAAAGATCGACGTTAAGGCAAATGCAACGGAAATAGCTGCTGTAAATGTCAGCCTTGTATGGCGACGAATGGTAGGGAGAGAAGTCATTTTCATTTTTTGTCCTTTCTTTGTCTTTGTGAATGGGTCACAGCTGTGCAACCTGTTCTCCATTCATACTGAAACTATAGCACTTTTTCCTGAAAAGGCAATGCCCTTACAGCGGTTTTTAGGGCCAAAACAGAAAATTTAATATTCAGTACACATTTTCTTAATTTATTCGACACCTTTCAAATGCCTTTTTGCAAAAAGAAACAGGGCTGAATGCATCAACCCTGTTTTCCGTTCATTCCTTACACAATCAAAATCAATTTGTCTCCATTTTTGTATGTGTCTCCGAGTTCCTTATTCAACGATGCAATTTTTGACGATGGAATTCCAAATCTTCTTGCAACATCAAATGTTGTTTCTCCGTCGCATGCATTGTAAATTATTATACCTTTCAGCCTTGTTTCACTGCCGTTGGCTGCATCAACCTCTGCAATGCCTGCAACAGCACTGAACGAAGCAACGCTCATGAACTCTGCCGAGGCGTCAACACTGTAAGAAACCTGTGCAGTTCTTCCGCCACCTCCCGTCACGTTAGGCTGAGCGTTAAGCACAAGTTTCACCTTATCCGCCCCTGACGGCACCGCCATTGTGAATGAGAAAGGCACCTCCTCCATGAAGGAATAGAGCTTATTTTGACTGCTTCTATAGATAAATCTCGTTGCAAGCAGTCCTTCCGTCTGCATTTCTCCGTTTGCAAAGCCGACTGAGGTAACTATCGGACAAACGGAAGCATTGAGTGCCGTGAAGATGTCGGGCATACCATCCGGAACGGTAAGATTTTCCCGAACGGAGTGCTGTATGCACGAACCACCTTCCGAATTGAGTACAGAAACCTTCTGCATGAGACAATTGAAATTCATTGACGGTGAAAAGGCGTCGACAGGAATCTCCATTTTCCCGCGTCGCATTCCGTAGACCCTGAATCGAACGTCCGCATCGAAGCTTATAAGAGAGAATTCCGTGCCCAATGCACGAACACTGAGGTTTTCGACCTCTGCCGAGGTGAAAATTTCTTCTGCACCTCCGTTCATCTCAATGCTTTCCCGGAACGGAATGTTTCTGACAAGTTGAACAAGCTCCCCGTCGTTGTTTCTGCAAAGGGCATTAAGTGTAACAATGCCGTTTATGCATGCGTTTCCATTTTCGATATTCGTGTCGCGAATTGAGACTAACACATTGTAGATCAGTACATCTTCCGCACCGTCCGAGGCAATCTCTTCCGATAGCCTGACGGTCTCATTTGCAAGTTCGACCCTCCTGCCGGTCGCAACGGATATTGTCTTCATTTCCATATCGGCAACGCCTGAAATACCCGAAAGCACTTTGAGCGGCACGCTTGAAGTCACGTTAAACTCAAGTTCTACAAGGGCACTCATGACAAGCTGCGAACCACCTGCACTTCTTAAACTCAAGCTTTTTATCGACGACTGCACGTTCGCCTCCATTCCGGAATCAACACTTTCCGCCACCGAGGAGTTTGCAAAACGAACCTCAGCATTGAAAGCATAGGGCTTTTCATTCTCATCGAGCAGAACGGCTCTTATGAGGATTCTTCCGTCAACATTCATCTTTCCGCTCTCCGCTCTGCAATTATCAACGGCAACATCCGCCGAGTAATCGAGAACTTCAACAGCAGTATCATACATTGCTCCCGCCCGCATTTCTTCCGGCAGGGGAATGGATTCATCGACCTGCGTTTGTTCAACACCGCAATAAACGAGTCTCTTTACCCCAAATTCATTCCACAACAGTTCCATTTCCTGTATCCTTCCTTTTACGCTATTGATACTGATAAAATGTATTCCATCTGTCGTGTTTTATTCCTTACCGGCAAAAAAAACCGCCGGCAGGCCAAGCCTGCACAGCGTTTCCTTTTCAGACGTTTTTTATCGGTTCAATATGCCACAATTCGTTCGCATATTCTTTTATTGTGCGGTCACTGGAGAATTTACCCGCATTGACAGTATTCTTAATACATTTGCCGTAAAATTCAAGTTCATTCCTCGTATCGTAAATAGCCTCAATGCGGCGTTTCACGTAGCCCTCAAGCTCGTAGAGATTGAAATAATAATCGGGTTTTCTCCAGTCACCGACAAGCAGTGAATTATAAATCTCGGTGAACACCCTTCTGCTGTCATCATCGTTTGCAATGCTGCCGTCAATGAGTGAATCCACTGCTCGGCGTACCAGCTGATTATTATCGTAGACTGCACGAGGGTTATAATATGGTCTAAGCCTTGAAAGCTCATCGACCCTTGCACCGAAAATATAGTTATTCTCTTCACCTGCACATTCAACGATTTCTATGTTTGCTCCGTCGTATGTACCGAGTGTCACTGCACCGTTGAGCATAAATTTCATATTTCCCGTTCCGCTCGCCTCCGTGCCTGCCGGTGAAATCTGTTCGGAAATATCGGCAGCAGGTATGATATGCTCAGCATATGAGCAGTTGTAGTTTTGCACAAATACGACTCGCAGTTTGTCGCTGACATCCGGGTCTGAATTGATTCGATCTGCAACACCGTTGATGAACTTTATTATGTTCTTCGCCATAATATAGCCCGGTGCCGCCTTAGCTCCAAAGATGAATGCCGTGGGCGGAAAGTCTTTCATTGCTCCCTGCTTCAGTTCCTTGTAGATGTGTACGATCCCCAATGCATTCATCAGCTGTCGCTTGTATTCATGCATACGCTTTACCTGGACATCAAAAACAAAAGTTTCAGGGATATCAACACCCTCGCGTTCAAGAATTATTTTACGAAGTTTTTTCTTCAGATCTTTCTTTATGGCTGCAAATTCCCCTATTACTGTCTCATCGATAAACGGCTCCATGCGTTTGATTTCGTAAAGATCCGTCATGAATCCCTTGCCAATTCTGTCAGAAATGAGCTTTGTAAGACCCGGATTGCATAGTCCCAGCCAACGACGCTGAGTTATGCCGTTTGTTTTATTCGTAAACCTTTCCGGATAAACTTCGTACCAGTCCTTGAGGACATCCTTTTTGAGCAAATCGGAGTGAATCTTTGCGACCCCATTAACGTAAGTGGAAACATAGGTTGCCAGCCTTGCCATATGCACCCTTCCGCCGTCAATAATGTGCATTCTTGCGACTTTTTCGCTCGAAACGCCTTTGAATGAAAGTTCACCTTCAAGGGCGGAATCGATTCTGTAAATAATTTCGAGAATACTGGGTATGACTGCACGAAACAGCTCTACATCCCATGTTTCAAGTGCTTCGCTCATCAGCGTATGATTGGTATAATTAAAGGTCTTCTTTGCAATTTCCAATGCCTGTTCAAAAGATTTTCCCTCGTTCATGAGCAGTCTGACCAGCTCCGGGATGCTCACTGTGGGGTGCGTGTCATTGAGCTGTATTGTGGTCATTTCCGCAAGGTTATCCACCGTACCAAAGCAACGTTTATGTCTGCGAACAAGGTCCTGCAAAGAGGCACTCGAAAGAAAATACTGCTGACGGAGCCTGAGCTTCTTACCCTCATAAGTGCTGTCGTTCGGATAGAGCACTCGTGTTATGTCTTCAACATAATTCTTTTCCCGAACAGCAAGTGCATACTCCTGGGAATTAAACGCGGCGAAATCAAATTCTTCAATCGCCTCGCTCTGCCAGAGTCTGAGCGTACCCGTACAGGAAGTTCCGTACCCGACTATCGGCATATCGTAAGGAACTGCGAGCACTGTCTTATCTGCAAATTCTACCGTTACAGTCTTATCATCCCTTCGTCTGCTCCACGGATCTCCTTGACGCTGCCAATCATCCGCACGCTCAATCTGGAACCCATGGTCAAAACTTTGTTTAAAAAGGCCGAATTTATACCTTATCCCATAGCCGTCGAGCGGAAGGTTATGGGTTGCTGCACTGTCCAGAAAACAGGCGGCAAGCCTCCCCAAGCCGCCGTTGCCCAATGCACAGTCTTCAATGTCTTCCATAATTGAAATATCAACACCTTTTTGCTTCAGAAGCCCTGATACATCCTCCAGCATGCCTATGTTAAAAAGATTATTGTAAATCATCCTGCCGGTGAGGTATTCGGCGGAGATATAGTACGCTCTTCTGCCTTCCTCCCTCGCCCTTCTGCTCCGACGCCAATCGTCCGCAATGGCATACATCACTGCACTCGAAAGGGCACGGTGAAGCTGTTTTGCGTCCGCCTCGGTGAGTTCGATCTGATAATCGCTCCGCAAGATGTTTTCCGTATAACGTATTATCCCCTTTGCATCCATCAGCATAGTTTTTTCTCCTTTAAAGTTAAATCCTTATTTACCAACGCAGAACCTTGAAAAAATCCTATCCAGCACATCTTCTCCGACTTCACGACCAGTTATTTCACCAAGATGTGAAAGAGCCGACTGCACACTCACCGCCGCAAGATCCGTCTGCCCCGCCGCCTGTGCATCAATTAAATCTTCCCTGGCCCGTATCAGGCATTCAATATGCCTCTCGTTTGTGACAATTGCCCTTTCACCATGTGAAAATCCGAGTCTGCTGCAGATCGCACTGCATAGTTTGTCAATCCCTTCACCGGTTTCACAGCTGATGACAATACATTCCGCTTCATTTACCATATTATGAATCAATTCCGCTTTATGTTCGCATTCTTCGTTGTCAATATCAGCCTTGTTTATGACGGCGATAGCGTTTTTTCCGAGATAGTCCTCTGCAATTTTACAATCCCATCGTGAAAATTCGGCTGTACCGTCAAACATTGCAAGAATAACTTCCGCCGTTTGGGCATATTCGACGGCTCTCTCTATGCCGATTACTTCAACTTCGTCCTGTGCATCGTGCATTCCGGCAGTATCCGTCAGCCGAACGGGAATCCCGCAAATGTCCACCTTCTCTTCGATTATGTCCCTTGTCGTACCCGCAACCTTGGTAACAATTGCACGCTCCGTCCCTGTCAATACATTCATGAGACTGGACTTTCCAACATTCGGTTTTCCTACAATGACGACCCTCGCACCTTCACGAAGAATCCGGCTGTGACCGCCGTTATTTATGAGTATTTCGATCTTTGATATGTTTTTCGCAAGGCAATGTTCTGCATCGGACATGACCTCATCTTCCATTTCTTCGGGATAATCCATAGCAGCAAAAAGCTCACTCATGAAATCAATAAGTAACTCTTCAATCGAGTTGATTTCACGGCTCAAGCTGCCCTTTAGCTGCTCGAGAGCCGCATCCGCGCTTCTCTTCGTATCTGAAAGAATGAGATCCATTACCGCATCAGCCTGAACGAGATCCATTTTACCATTCATGAATGCTCTTTTTGTGAATTCACCCGGTGCTGCCATACGCAGTCCTTTCCGGGCAAGGAGTTGCGACACTGCATTGGACACGGCATACGAACCATGTATACTGACTTCAAACATGTCCTCGCCGGTATACGAAGCGGGGCCCTTGAAATAGACTGCCATTACCTCATCGATTGTATTCTCCCCATCCACCAATCTTCCGTATGAAAACAGTCTCGGCTCAATCTTCCCCGTAAAGATTTCGGATAAAACTCTTTTTGAATCGCTTCCTGTTACTCTGAAAACAGCAATCGCACCGCCCACCGGAGTGGACAGTGCGAAAACGGTATCTGTTGTATTGTCAATACACATGATAATTATTCTTCTGCTTCAACGACGGGAGCGGCTTCCTTAACGGAACTTTCTGTTGATTCAACTCTTGCCGCGTCCTGTTTCTTGTTGTAGTCATTTCTCCTGTTGGAATAGTTCCTGTTTTTCCTTTTGGGGGTAACAACAACGCGACGATTCGGTTCTTCGCCCTCGCTGTGCGTGGCCACAAAGGGGTTGCTCTGAAGGGCAGAGTGGAGAATACGCCTCTCGTAAGGATTCATGGGTTCAAGAATCCTCGCCTTGCCCGTTGCTTTCACCTGTTGAGCCACACGCTTTGCAAGCTTTACGAGAGTCTCTTCGCGTTTTTCACGGTAATCCTCGGTGTTGATCGTTATCCTCGTATAACCTTCGGTCTTGCGGTTACGATTGACGACGAGAGAGGTAAGATACTGGATGGAATCGAGTGTTTCGCCCCTGTGACCAATGAGGACGCCCATAGCATCGCTGTCAATACGCAGTTTCGCAGTACCGTCTTCAACGGCAGCAAGCACTTTGCCTTCGATGCCCATATGTTCGATAAGCCCCTTAACGAATTCTGCTGCGGGGCAGCCTTCTGCCGCTTCTTCCGTATAATTAACCGGTTCCGCTTCGACCTTCTGCTCAGTCTGAACCGGCTGTTCCGGCTTTTCTGTACGGGGAGCACCGTTCTTTTTTTTGTTGCTCGCAGACTTTGCAGGTTTTTTCTTGTAAGTTTCCCTGTGGTCTGCCTCATCAGCCAAAGCTTCGGCTTCGTGAACAATTTTTGAAATATGTTCCTCTTTTTTGTTATCAGTCTTTGCACCTATGTCGAAACGCATTGATGATTTGCCGGAAAGGTCAAGGCTCGTTGCTTCGCCGATCGAATCATCCTCAAGAGTTTCTATACCTGAGTCTGCGGTTTCATCGTCTGTCTTGCCCTGTGCGGCGAACATCTCATCAATGCTCTTATAGGGCTTTCTTCTTTCGGGACGACGGCGTTCGGTACGCTTTTCTTCAGATACTCTGTTCTCAGATTGGTCTTCCTTGGGTTTTACCGCATTTCTTTCTTCACTGCGGCTGCCGTCACGATGGTTCATCCGACCCTCACGACGTTCACGCCTTTCACTTCTTTCACGCTCTCGCTCCGCCTTGAAATCCGGGACGACAACCTCTTCCGGAAGTTTTTCGGTGAGACGAACCTTTGCGGGCTTGGCACCGATGCCGAGAATGCCCTTTGTCTCCATCTGAATGATGTCAATTGTCACTTCATCTATGGAAATTCCCAGCTGCTGCAGACCGCTGAAAATTGCCGCATCAACGGATTTGCCCGTTGCTTCTATTGAACGCATTGTTTCTGTCCTTTCGGTGTTAAAATGTGCAGACGGGACGGGAGAGGCACCGTCATAACAATCATCCGCCTGCCGATAGTGTAATTAGTGCATTATTTTGTGACTTTTTGCGTATTTCCTTCTTTGTTCATCGCCCAGTTGATGACAGTGCCTGTTGCAATTTGGATCATGCTGCTAAGCACCCAGTAGAGGGCGAACGCTGACGTTGAAGTCATACAGAACCAGATACTCATGAGCGGGAACAGCCACATCATGAAATTCATCTGTTTTTGCTGCTTTGCGGCAGCAGGATTATTCTTCTGGGTCTGCTTCTGCGAAATCCATGCTGACAGGAACTGGAACACGGCAGCAAGAATAGGCAGTATGCACCATCCGTTATTATAACCGCTTGTGTACTGACTCATCAGCTCGTCATATGCCTTCTGAGCTTCATCTGTCGGCAGCAGTGACATCGAGTCCGTCTCAAATTGACCTTTTGCAATCCCGTTTTCGCAGAAAACGTTCCAGATTTCTTCACCTTCAACCTTTTCGCCGTTGAGCTTTGTGTAACCCTTGCGGAAAATAACAAGATTTTCAAGTTTCGGATAGCTTTTAACATTCTGTGCCGTCGGTACGACAGGTGAGAATATGCTGTCGGGCTGCCAAACGTTCGTTATCCACAACAATTTGAAGCTGTCGTAGGTTTCTTCAGCCTGTTTAGGCTCTGTTATAGTTTCGTAAGTGAGCTTAATTGTCTGCTCATATCCCCAAAAGCGGAATGCGGCAAGGAACGAGAAGAAAATGGGTAGTGTCAGAAGCATAGGAAGGCAACCTGCAAGCATGCTGACACCGTTTTCTTTCATCAGCTTGCTCTGTTCCTGCTGGAGCTTCTGAGGATTATTCGCATAGCGCTCCTGGAGCTTTTCAATCTCCGGTTGAAGAGCCGCCTGCTGACGTTGGGACTTTCTGCTCTTGATATCCGGAAAAATCTGAACTGCTCTCAGTACGAGCGTTACAATAAGGATAGTCAAAAAGTAGCTGTTTCCGAGAACGCTGTACAGCCACCGCACAAGATAGAAAAACCACTCGGTGAGAAAGAAATCGTTTACCATTTTTATCCTTTCCGATTCATCGGTGGCAATAAATGCGGCACGACCGCCGTTTCGTTCTTGCTTTGCCCGCCGCACTTGCCATCGTCAGATTTCAATTACTTTGATTTTGCGAATATGTCTCCGGCAAACACTAAATCCGGCTTCATTCGCCCTTTTTCGGGGGTACCGGGTCGTAACCGCCCTTTGAGAATGGATTGCACCTGAGTATTCGCCAAATCGCATATATGCTGCCCCGAAAGGCTCCATGCATGCGAATTGCCTGCATTGCATATTCGGAACATGTCGGTCGATAGCGGCAATGCGGTCCCGTCATTGGCGAGACATAATTCTGATATATCCTCACAATGAACATCAGAACACGAGCAGGAAAGCTAATTTCCTTCAACAGGAGACCTCCCCTGCGGCGAGCGAATCCCGTTAACAATAAGTCCCGCTTTTTTCAGCATATAACGCATTGACGCTTCGATATCCGGCAAAGCAGCATCAACAACTGCATACTTTGCAATGATAATAAGCTTATACCCTCTTTTTATATCGGGAATAAGGGGGGTGATCGCCTCCCTTAACCTGCGTTTTATGCGATTTCTGGTTACAGCGTTGCCCAATTTTTTACTCACCGAGAAGCCGATTTTAACCTCATCCAGCTTCCCTTTGGCATAAATCAACACCATGCCCCTCGAGCCGACAGACTTGCCTGCACGGTACGCATAGCGAAATTCTTTATTCCGTTTGAGAGAATAGTAACGCTTCACAAAATTAACCTGCCGCACTGTACGCAAAAACCGCATACCCCGACATTACTGCCGGACGCATAAGCAATGGTATGCAGCCCTACTCGCTCCGGTGGGCGAATCGGTACAAATACAGCAAAAAATTACGGAGATACTCCGTACCGGAAAATGTCCTGGCATGGGGCTGACCGACTGAACCGGTGCCCTTTCCTATGCAGTCCCGCAGCATCAGCGCTGCGGCTGCACTGTCCACCGCAAAAGATTATGCGGAGAGCTTTTTCCTGCCCTTGAGACGCCTGCGAGCGAGAACATTGCGGCCATTAGCAGTGCTCATACGTTTACGGAAACCATGAACCTTCTTCCGCTGCCTTACTTTGGGCTGATAAGTCATCTTCATGATACAGTACCTCTTTCTTCAAATAGTATCTACAAGGGACAGGCCACGACGGCTACCCCATAGTGTCACAAGTACTTATTATATCCGCTTGATGTATCTTCTGTCAAGGAGAAATTTGCGTTTCAGAGCCAATTTCAGGTGTATTTTTCGAAATATATTTCTGTTTGCGGTAAAAAAGAATGCGGCCGATGCACGACCGCACTCTCAAGCTGATATTACCTGAATATTCTGAACGAACAGATGAATACCTTGTGCCAGTAATTGGAACTGAAGCTTCTTACGACGACCTTACCCTTCGACTGTGAAGCATCGATCATTGTCCAATTGCCCAATGCAATTCCCACATGGCCCTGATAAACAATGACGTCGCCGCGTTTGACTTTGTTAATATTGTTATTGCGTTGATATCTTGTCGTATTGGCCCACATATGGCTCGTCATGTAGCCCTGTGAGACACCTGCTCTGTTAAGACACCAGTAGACAAAGCCTGAACAATCGAATACATTGGGACCCTTTCCGCCGCGAACGTACTTGCAGCCAACCTTGGTCATAGCAATTTTGATGAAGTTCTCTATCTTTGCCGCTGCATCACCGCCAACATCTCCACCGCCGCCGTTTCCGCCGCCATTGTTGCCGCCGCCACCGGTATTTCCACCGTTTCCGCCGCCGTTGTTTCCACCGCCGCTACCGCCATCGGTGACCGGATTCTTTGCGGGAACCGCATTTTCAGAAAAGAGAGCACTCATTGTTCTTCTTCCGACCGTCCCGTCCTGTGAAAGCGAGTTATTCTTTTGGAAAAGCTTCACGGCCTTTTCTGTCAATGCCGTAAAGTAGCTGTTAATATCCTTTGCCTTAAGATAGTTCAGTTCGTAAAGCCTGCGCTGAATGTTTAGTACATCCGAGCCGTTCATGCCGTAGCTGAGTGCATTGCCCTTCGCATTGTCGCTCATAAGCAGCTCTCGGGTTGATGGTCCGAGGTTGCCGTCGGAAATGAGAGAATTAAGCTCTTGGAACCTCTTCACAGCCATTTGAGTGTCTTTGCCGTAAACGCCATCAGGTTCGGTGGTGAGATAGCCGAGAGTCTGAAGCCTGTTCTGGTACTGAAGAATCTCATCACCGCTGTCGCCGAACTTAAAGGATTTGCCGACAGCATCAGGGCTGTAAAGTGCTTCTTTAGTGTTTTTGCCGACCTTGCCGTCAACATCAAGACTGTTTTCCCTTTGAAAATCTATTACCGCATTGTAGGTCGATTCATCAAAGAATCCCTTCTGATAGTCTTTGAGATAACCCAGTTCATAGAGACGGGTTTGAATAAATTCAACATCACTGCCCTCGTCATTAAGAACGGTCATATAGACCTTTGCCTCTGCACTCATCAATTTAGCATATGTATCATAGGTCAGCAGACCCGTGACCTCTATATCGTTGCGGCGTTGAAACGCCTTAATAGCATTTTCCGTTATGCTTCCGAAATAGTCCGTCGGTTCATCCTGATCCATATACCACAGCTCCATAAGCCTCTGCTGAACCTCGGGTATCGCCTCGCTGTGTTCGCCCCTTACCGCGACATCGGGTGCCGTTGTCGGTTTAACACTTACACTGCTGCCAAATTCCGGAATAACCACGCCTTCGCCCGGAAACGACGTCACGTTGACCTCCGGTGCGTTCTTTGTCGAATGATCATAGTCATTGTCGGCAAGCGTATTTCTGTGTTCAACGTCAAGGGCAAATATTTTCTTGCCTGTATCAACGATCTGCTGAGGAACATTTGTAACAAGAGCTCCAATCGCTGTGACTCCTATAAGAATGACGGCTGCACCTGTCCATATAACAGCCTTTTTATGCCGGGACAAAAAACCCGGAATTAATTTTGCAAAATCAGTTATCTTTCTGAGTACGAAACATACCCATGCCCAAGCTGAATTTTTCTCATGACTTTTGTTTGCTTTGCGGAAAGCCACACGCTTCGTTTCCGCAGTTGACTTTGACGTCTTTGAGAACAGTCCTTTCATACTGCCTCCTTTCAATACAACTCTTTTTAACACGGTCGTGCTGCAAGAACCTATTTCCTCACAGCCAAATCGGATAGATTCTCCATCCTGCTACCCGAACGCTGAGCATATTATACCATTCATGTTTCCGAATTGCAAATCTGCACTCGCGGATTATGTACTTTTTGTGTCAAATTTGCTTCAAAAATATGAATTTGCGAGTGTTTTTTTTTAACATTCCAAGCATTTATCTTCAATTTGGTACTCTTTTTTCGCCTGTATTGCATATTTTTCGCGTTATCAATATTTCGTGTTTAAAATATATTATCTTTTTCGCAAAAAACCTCCGAAGCGGTCGATTTTCAGCGTTTTCTCAGGCTTTTTCAGGCTTTTTTTGAAGAAAAAAGAACCGTTTCCCCTTGTAATGTCAAAGAGGCTCCGGTTCTCTCATCGCTGCTAAATTGCCAAACATTACGGCTCATCCGTCTGTTCCGGGACATCGGTAGGTACCTGGGTCGGCTGCTGCGTTGGTTGCTCCGTCGGCACTTGCGTTGGCCGCTCAGTCGGAACGGGTGTCTCCGTTTCCTCAGGAGCGGGAGTATCCGTAGGTTCGGCAGTCGGCCTTGCCGTTGGTCTTCTCGTCGGGCGGGCAGTTGGCTCCTCGCTCGGCTGTGGAGTCTGTGTGATCTCCGGGGTATCAGTTGGCAATCCCGTTATATAGGGAGTGAAAATCGGCGTATCCATCGGCGATGCCGGTACATCCGATGGTGAAGCTTCCGGCAATACAACGCCGGGTTCGGCAGTCGGCCTTTCTTCTTTATCAAGTTTTGGTCCTGCTGCATTCACAATCATGTTTGCTGCAAAAATCAGCACGGCAAGAACAACTGCCCCGATCGCAACAACCAGGGCAAGCAGTTTCATTTCACGTTTTCGCCTGTCATTTTCAATGTATTTTTTATAATCGTCAAACGAATAATTATCAACTACACAATTATCTTCTTTTTTCATCAGCTTTCGCCCTCGTTCTTTGCACGGAATCTATCGCTACCCGCAGTCCCTGCGGTTTGCCGACACGCTATTTTATTCTAAAACCGCAGTCATTGTCAATACTGCCTGGAAATTCTGCCGAAAGAAATGACTTTCTCGACCTATCCCCCGTTTTTTTGACGGTTACTTCAATCAAACATCAATTAATGTTCTATCTATCCAGTTTTTTCGGCCTCCACTCGTCACATATTGGTACCGCAAGTGTTTATCATTATAACACAGTTCACAAAAGCGGAGGAATATTTGTATGGAAACGATACGAAGCTTCAGGAAGAGCTTATCTCAAAATTTCTGTAATGTTTTACAGTGGAGACATATCCTTCAGGGCGTGCTTGCCCTTGTTGCTTTTCTTTCGGGGTTAACTTCTTTTACCCTTTTGGGTATCACGATCTCTCCGATCTGCCTTGCCGTTGTTTTTACGGCGTGGTGCTGCGAAATCTCACCTCTTCTGCCCTGTGCATGTGCTGCGGTTGGCTGTCTTTTTTCATCTCATGCCGGCTCACTCTGCTCAATTGCATTGGTTGCAGTCATCTACGGTCTAACAAAGAAGCGTGAAGTATTTTCCGTCGAGCAGCGTTATCTCTCCTGCATACTCGCTATGCTTCTCCCTGCCCCGCTTCTTTGCGAACACACGCTCAGCGGCATACTAAGTTATCTCATAGTGATATGCATAACCATTCTGATCTCCACGATTCTCTTTGCCCCGATGCTTAAGCTCTACCGGTTTGCCTGCCGGCAGAAGGTACATCCACCTTTTCCATTTTCGAAGAATGACTCTCCAGACGCCGTCGGGCTCTGCATAAATCCGTCAACCGAGAACATAGACAATCTTGCGGGTGTACTTGCGGAAATCTCGTCTCTATGCTGCAAGGATGACTTTATGAAACGCCAGCTTGAACAGATTTCCGGCTGCCTCAAGTCGGCTGCAAAACCCATTGATGAACTCGACACCGACATGATCCGCTTTCACCATCGTTTCGATGTCAACATAGGCTGTGCAAGCCTTGCCAAAGGGAGCAATGTTGTAATAGGAGATAGCTACACTGTTTACAGCAAGGGCAATAAGCTGTTTACCGCCATAAGCGACGGGATGGGGAGCGGCCGCCGTGCGGAACGGGAGAGCACAAAGACGCTCAGCATTATTTCCAGATTAATTGATGTAGGCTTCGACCTCGAAAATGCAGCCGAATGCGTCAACCGTCTGCTCATGTCCGGTGGGGATGGCGAAATGTATGCAACACTGGATGCAGTACTGTTCAACCTGAACACGGGAAGACTCAGCCTCGTCAAGCACGGTGCACCGCCAAGCTATGTTCTCCGCGGAGGAAAAATCAATACTCTCTATGCCGAAGCACTTCCTGTCGGAATAATAGAGGATGCTCAGCCTGCCGTATGCAGCCTAAGCATGTACAGCGGCGACGTTATAATCATGATGAGCGACGGCGTTTCCGATGCACTCGGCATGGATCTTGTTGCATCGCTGACCTCATGCATTGCCTCAAACACAGACCCGGAAGCCATTGCTCATGCGATACTCGACCGTGCGAAAGGCGAGCATGCCGCACAGGATGATATGACTGTTGTCATCGCAAAAATCGAATAATTATCCCCTTCATTGCCGAAAGGTCAATTTTTCCGGATATCGCCATTATGTACGGGCATTTTTGTCAGCGTTTCGAACTGATTGTATTGGGGTCTACTGTCGTGCAGCACTAAAACTGCACGGCTTATTTTTTTCTCGAGAGCAAATTTTTGGAGCTTCTCAACAAAAGCTTCCGTGCAATCATAGTTAAGCGAGTAGTAAATGCGTTTTCCGCTTGTATCAAGCTTTATGAGACCCTCCGCAAGCAGTGCATTTATATGGTGCGACACTGTGGCAGGGGTCAGACCGAGGTTCGCCGCAAGCTCTCTTCCGTACTGCGGACCTTCAGACAAACGTGCGAGAATATCAAACCTGCTCTTGCTGCCCAAAGTATTCATGATAGAAGCAAGTTTTGCATTCATATCGATGTCCGTGCGATAGCTTTTTTTGAGAACATCATAGAGTACGCACATTCCTCCGAAAATTCTGCTGTTGTCCACCGATGTAAACCCGAAGAGGTTGACATAAAAGTATGAAACAAACGAATAGATGTCGTACCGTTCGATCGGCCTGGAACTCGGTTTCATCATTGGCATAAACAATTCATTTTCCTGTTCCGTCGATTCGATGTGACCGTAAACCTTACGGTAGTGTGCAATTAACGGCTCGACAAGCTCGCGGCAGCGGCGAAATTCTTCCGCAACGGGAAGCAGTGCACACTCGCAGACGTTGACAGAGACGGGGCTGTCGGCATCGATGATGCCGTACTCATTTGCCGCATGGCACTTGGTCTTGTATAGGCACTAAAGGACATATTCACGTAATTTATTTCCATTCTCCGGGGTTATAAGACTATTCAGCTGACCATTTAGGTAAAATTACCGAGTACTTCGCATTGCTTTCGGCATTCTTGAAGTATCGGTAATTTTGCTTTTCACAAATTGCATTGAAAATTTTCTGAATGACTTGTATTAAATTCCGCACGATGTGCAGCATTTTTCAGTGGACAAATTTAAGAAACAATGGTAAAATAACTGTGTGTGCCCGCATCCGGGACAATTAAGCCGACTTTAAGGAAGAAACTTATGAATAAAAATGAAAAACCTTTGCTGGTTATACTTTTAACACTGCTGCTTATCGCAACAGTGGGATTTTTGTTGTTCATACTCAGAGAAAGAGCTATGGCCTCCGATAAGCCCCCTGTGATTTCGTGTTCATCCGACAGCATTCATGTGAGTATCAATGCCGCCAACGACGAACTGCTCGCAGGCGTAACTGCGTTTGATGCTGAAGACGGTGATTTGACCGATCGCATTGTGATCGAAAGCATTTCACGCTTTGTCGAGAAAGGAAAGAGCATAATCACTTACGCAGTTTTTGATTCGCACAGTCACGTTGCGACCGTATCGAGGGATCTTTATTTCACGGACTATACCTCGCCCAGATTTGAACTGACAAACGCACTGGAATTTACGACGGCATCGAGTGTCAATCCTCTCAAATTCGTAAAGGCATACGACTGTATTGACGGGGATATCAGTGCAAAAATTTCCGTTTCTACAGTTAATCCGGATGATTACCTTTCAACAGTCGGTTCGCATGCTGTCGAGTTTCGTGTAACAAATAGCTATGGTGATATTGCGACTCTCACTGCCGACATCGTCGTCACGAATAAAACAAGCACTGAAATGAAGTACACTCCTGTTATCAACCTTTCAACCTACCTTGTGTATATTGACAGAGGTGAAATCATTGACCCGGTTGACTATGTAGAGGGAATAACGATACTTGACAAGACTATCAGCGTAAGCGAGTTCGGAACGGGAATTTTTGATGTTGATATGGGCGATTTTGATTCTTCAAAGCCCGGACTTTACAGAGTAATGATTTATTGCGAATATGAACAGGATTCTGTCGGCTCGGTGAGCCTGCTGATTGCTGTAAGTGAGGATTAAACTATTCGCTGCGGAGGAAAAAATGCCGAAATTTACACCCAATAACGGCAAAAGAGCCGGTAAAGAAAGAAACGTGACCTTTGACCCGGAAGTTGCTCTTCTCGAAATCGTGAACCATTGGTGGGTTCTTGTTATCGGTCTGATTATAACTGCCATGTTGTCTTATATTGTTGTTACCGAAACTTATAAGGAAGAGTATGCGGCTGATGCCACCTTTGTTATTTCTGCCAAAGGTTCAACGACATCTACAATTTACTCAAACCTCAGCACGGCGAGGTCGCTTGCAGAGTCATTTAAGTACATACTCGACAGTGATGTATTGATGCATACCATCAACGGCATACTCGGAATAGACGAATTTCCGGGAAGGATCTCCTCAAGTCTGTTGGAAGACACAAACATATTGTATCTGCATGTGACTTCCGATTCTCCTGAGCTGACATTCGCCATGATCAATGCTATTATCGAAAACCACCACATTATTTCCGATAAAATTATTTCCAATGCTTCTATGGATCTGCTTTTAAAACCGACAATGCCGAAGACACCCGTCAACAGTATGAACAGACGAAGCACAGTAATAAAGGCTTCACTTCTTTCGCTCGTCGGCATTTCGGCGATAATCATCATCGTCTCTGCCCTCAGCGACGGGGTAAAAAATGAAGAGGATCTTGTAAACAAGATTGACGCCGATAAGCTTGCCTCACTCTATCATGAAAAAACCAAGCGTACATTCAGAACGATGTTCAACGGCAAACCCGATAACGTCCTCGTCAGCAATCCCACAACAGGATTCAGCTATTCTGAAACATTCAGACTGCTCCGCTCACGTATAGAATATCTCATGAAGAAGGGCGGGCACAAGGTACTGCTCATCAACAGTGTGCTCGATGGTGAAGGAAGATCCACCATTGCCGCCAACATTTCTCTCATGCTTGCGTATAACAACAGTAAGGTTCTGCTCGTTGAAGGTGACATGGTGAACCCCTCTCTCGAAAGGCTGCTTAACTGTCAAGTCAAAGCACAGGATGCATTCGATGAGTTCGTGCTTCATCCGCATTCATTTGATACACTGCCGTCCCCCGAAAAGCTTCCCAATCTTAAGCTCCTGCTATGCAAGACACAGGTCATGAATTCAACCGAACTCATCGGTTCTCAGGACATGGCGAATTGCTTCGAGGCAGCAAGAAAAGAATTTGATTACATCATAGTTGACACGCCACCGATCGCACTGACACGCGACGCAGAATATTTTTACGAGCTTGCCGATGCCTCCGTTATGGTCATTCATCAGAATCAAACCTCTGCAAAAAACATCAACAATGCAATAAATAACATCGCGGCCAATAATGTTTCCGTCATAGGTGCGATATTAAACGATGTGCGTTCTATAGGCTTGTTAAATTACCTGATATACGATACCCCAAGCATAAGCACCTACAACCGCGGCGGGTATTTTTCCGGTTTTAACTCATACGGCACGTACGGTGCCTATGGAAAGTATTCCCGCTATGGTTACGGCTACGGCAGAGAGGGCGGGGAACAGGACAAGAGCAGTTACTTCAAGGGTTCCGACAAAAAAAACGAAAGTGAGGATGAGAACTGATGACGAAAGAATATCATTCTGGCGGTTCAAAAAGCGAGCTCTCCCATGAGAACAGCCTTCCGCACAGGTCCATTGGGAGTGAGAATGCGATCAGCTCGGAATCAACTGGGGGCGGGGTCGATACTATTCAGCTCATCCGCGATACACTGCGTATTCTTATCGGCATGTGGTGGCTGCCGTTGATTCTTGCAGCACTTCTCAGCGGACTTTTTTGCCTTAAAGCCAAGAAGGACTATCGTCCGTATTATAAGGCAAGTGCAACCTTCACTGTGTATGTAGTCGGTTTGACAGGAAGTACCTCCACATACTATTCTCAGGGAACCGCCGAGCAGCTGTCAAAAACATTCCCGACTATACTGACGAGCGGGATCCTGAACAATCTTATCTGCGAAGATTTGGATGTCAAGATCCTTCCTGCATCAATCAACGCCTACGTTGAGGGCTCTACTGCACTGTTTACGATTGAAACAGTGTCGTATGACCCGGATCTGGCGTATAAAGTGCTTGTTTCAGCAATTAAAAATTATCCCAAGGTTGCAAACTATGTTGTCGGCAATACAACAATGACACTCATAAACGAGCCGCTTCTCCCGAGCGAGCCGTTGAACACCATTGATTACAAAGGCTCCGTCATCAAAGGCAGTGCCATCGGCTTCTGCATCGCACTGCTCACTGCATTCCTGCTGACTATCACAAGGAAAACCGTGAGAGGTTCCGATGACCTCAAGTCCATCATTAACCTGCGTTGTATCGGCAACGTACCGTATGAAGTCAGGCCCAAAAGACTCAAGGGCACTTTTGCCTCAATCGAGAATGAAAACGTATCGAAGAATTTTGTCGATGCAATAAGACTAATAAGGAGCAGAATAGAAAAATCTGCGAAGGAACATGACGAAAAGGTTATCCTCTTTTCAAGTTCAATTCCCGGTGAGGGAAAAACAACCACTGCCGTCAATACTGCTATTGCCCTTGCAGAAAAGGGAAACAAAGTTGTCCTTGTGGACTGCGATATAAGGAAACCCACCGCAATAGGCGACTTTAAGAATCTCAGCAAAAAGGGTCTGGTCGATTACCTTGCAGGCGGATGCAGACTTTCGGAGATCATTTCTGCCTGCGGAAGTAATCTGTTTGTTATAAACGGCAATAAGACTGCAAACAATGCAGCAGAGCTGATGAAAACCGAGGCCATGTCAAGACTTATCGGAGAATTGAGAAATCAGTTCGACTTTATCATACTCGATTCTCCGCCCTGTGCAATCATGGCTGATGCTCAGGCGATTGCACAATGTTCCGATGCTATCGTGTATGTCATTTGTCAGGATTACACGCGAAAGAGTCATGTTATTGACGGCATAAGCAACCTTGCAAGCTGCGACAAGCGTTTTATCGGGTATGTTCTCAATAATGCAAGCAGTACCGGTGCAGGTTATGATTACAGTAGGTACGCACGATACTCAAAATATGCAGGATACAGCGACTATGCAAAATACGGTTACGGTGCGTATTCAAAGGCCGGAAGGAACAGATAATAAGCTGATAGATCATAAACAGAAGGGACGTGTTGAATATGGAAAAATACTTTGACGAATACATCAGGTGGAAAAATTTCCCCGGCATGGAAGACAATCTCCTCAAAGAGCTTGCCGATATCGAAGGAAACGACGCAGAGATTACCGAACGCTTCTATACTGAGCTGGACTTCGGTACCGCCGGTCTGCGAGGAATACTCGGAGCAGGCACAAATCGAATGAACATCTACGTGGTTCGCCGTGCAACGGCGGGGTTAGCAAAGTATCTTTGCAATACGAACAATACCGACGCCGCCAACAGAGGAGTCGCCATTGCATACGATTCAAGACGTTATTCCGGCGAATTTGCCCGCGAGGCAGCCTGCACACTTGCCCGGTACGGAATAAAGTGCTTTCTATTTGACACTCTTCACAGCGTCCCACAGCTTTCGTTTACCGTCAGAGAACTTCATTGCATTGCCGGCATAGTCATAACTGCAAGTCACAATCCTCCTGAATACAACGGCTACAAAGTCTATTGGGAACACGGCGGGCAGGTCACGCCCGACCAAGCGGCGGAAATTTTGAGCTGCATTAGGAGCGTTGACTATTTTGAGGTTTCGCCCATGCCTTATGAAGAAGCCGCAGCATCAAAATACATACGGCTGATAGGTGATGAGATCGATGAAATTTATTATAGAAAGACCATGACGCTGAGGCTGAACCCCGAAATCGTAAATCAGCACGGCGGCAGCGTCAATATCGTCTACACACCCCTACATGGCAGCGGTTATGTACCTGTTACTACTGTCCTCAAACGAATGGGCATAAGCAATCTTCACGTTGTCGAACAGCAGCGTTTGCCCGACGGCAACTTTCCTACGGTCAAGGCCCCAAACCCCGAGGATCCAAATGCATTCACTCTCGCCTTTGAGCTTGCAGATAAAGTCAAAGCCAACCTGGTACTCGCAACGGATCCTGATTCTGACAGACTTGGTGTTGCCGTACGGAATGCTGACGGTATTTTTCAAGTCCTGACCGGAAATCAGATAGGCTGTCTTCTTATAAACTACATCATTTCAATGAAAGCTGAACAGCATTGTCTCGAAGACGATGGCTTTATTGTCAAATCAATTGTAAGTACCAAACTGGCAGATGCAATATGCCGCAAGCATAACGTGGAAATTCGTAATGTGCTGACTGGATTTCGATTCGTTGCAGAGCAAATCGACCTTTCTGAATCGAGCGGAAAAGGAAAGTTCTTATTTGGTTTTGAAGAAAGCTATGGTTTCCTTGCCGGCGGATTTGCTCACGACAAGGACGCAATTTGTGCAGCAATGCTGGTTGCAGAAGCTGCTGTTTACTATTCGGCAAAGGCCGGTGGTAAAACTCTCATTGATGTTTTGGACGAGATTTACAGAACCTACGGTTTCTACCTTGAAAAAACAAAATCCTACACGTTAACCGGTAAGCAGGGTATAGAAAAAATTGCAAATGCAATGGAACAGCTTAAGGCGGACCCTCCCTCTGAGTTCGGTGATGAAAAAGTCGTGACCTATGACAATTTCAACACTGGCATGCGGCTTGAGCTTGCAACAGACATTTCTTCACCGATTGGTTTGCCAAAGTCAAATGTACTTATGTACTGTTTTGCCTCGGATTCATGGATAGTTGTCCGCCCAAGCGGCACTGAACCGAAGCTGAAACTGTACGTTGGCTCCTCCGGCTGCTCAAGGCACGAAGCGGAACAGAAACTTGAAAGACTGCTTACCGCTGCCGATAAAATTATCTCACCGCTGCTGAATTAAACTGATAAGCAAAGTTAAACCGTTTCAATTGGCAGATATTTGTAAAACCATCAGCCCGACCTATGATTGTGAGCATAGGCCGGGCTTTCACGTATTGAACCGGTGCAACGCAGCATTCGCACGCTGTCGTTATACTTTAGGGGCATATTTTAGCCTAAATTAACCGGGCATCACTAACAAAAGGGGCTGTTGCATTAGTCCCCAAAACAAAACCGGGCAACTCAAGAAGGGTTGTCCGGTTTGCTGCTTTCGTGT
>CAKTYT010000017.1 GCA_934633695.1 uncultured Clostridia bacterium
ACCTTTTTTTATCCTTCCTTTTTCTCCACCTCTCCCCGTTTTTTTCCGTAACTCCGGGCTTTTTTGCAGAATCGTGCCTCGTGCGGTGGTTTTTTCTTAAAAATATATTGCGGAAAATTCAAAAAATTTATTCAAAAAAACTGCATCGAGCGATTTATTTTCCATCGATTTTCTCCCGAAACCGCCTAAATATATTTTCTTGTTTGGACAAAAAAAACGTTTGCAGTTCCGACCGCCTATTCCAATTTAAGCAAGTCTGATGTATAATTGTGTCAGTGAAGCGGTCTCAGCGTTTCGTTGATTTCCCTTTAAATTAGGAAATGATTTTCGGACGCCGTTTCAAGTGATCTGATAGGAGAAATTAAACGATATGAAGTATAGAAGAATTCTGCTCAAGATGAGCGGTGAAGTTTTGTCAGGCAAAACCCCCATTGATTTCGACAATGTGATGGCAGCGGCAGGTCACATCAAGATATTGCAGGAAATTGGCTGCCAAGTCGGCGTTGTCGTCGGCGGAGGCAACATGTGGCGCGGCAGAAGCGGCGGGAGCATGGACAGGAACCGTGCAGACAATATGGGTATGCTGGCAACAGCAATGAATGCACTGGCACTTGAGCAGGCACTTATAGATCTCAACGTACCCGTCAAGGTCATGAGTGCTGTCTCAATGGAGGTCTTCATGGACAGCTACAGTGCAAGAGGAGCGAATTCTGCTCTCGACAATGGCGAAGTCGTTATTTTTGCCTGCGGTTCCGGATCTCCTTTTTTTTCAACCGACACTGCGGCGGCACTGCGTGCGGCACAAATCCATGCAGATGCACTGCTTCTTGCAAAAGCGGTTGACGGAATATATACTGCCGACCCAAAAACTGATATCAATGCCAAGCGTTACTCAAGGGTGAGCTACGATGAAGTCATTGAAAAAAATCTCCATGCTACCGACCTTACGGCGATTAGTTTCTGCCGCGAATATAAAATACCAATGATTCTTTTTGCAATGGAATCTGATGCCAGCTTCCTCAATGCAGTGAATGGCGTCAATGCGGGAACCATTGTTGACGACAAACCCGGCTTTGAGCTTGCATAAAATTGCTGTTAAGCAATCGTTTCCGTTATATATGTGCCGTTTTTGTGAAGATGAGGTTGACAAGGACATGAAAACGGTATAAAATAACAGAGATTGAGTGACTTATTAACAGTGAGTACAGACATTTGGATTCTGTCTGCGTGCTGTTAAATTACGATAAGGAGAACGATTATGGACGTTATTGAAATTGCACAGGATAAAATGAACAAAACGATTGCCGTTTTGAAGCGTGACCTTGGTTCGCTTCGTGCCGGCAGAGCCAATCCCCAGCTTCTCGATAGAATTATGGTAGATTATTACGGTTCACCCACTCCCATTAACCAAATGGGTACTGTCAGCTCGCCCGAGCCTCGTCTGCTTGTCATTTCTCTTTGGGATGCATCGATGATATCAGCGGCCGAAAAAGCAATTCAAAAGTCTGAGCTGGGTGTCAATCCCACAAATGACGGTAAGGTTATCCGTCTCGTTTTTCCTGAATTGACTGAAGAGAGACGCAAGGAGCTTGTAAAGGTCGTTCGCAAGAAGGCCGAAGAATCCAAGGTTGCCGTTCGTGCGATCCGCAGAGATGCCAACGAAACCATCAAAAAGGATTGTAAGGATGGTAATATTACTGAGGATGATCAGAAGAGGCTCGAAGAGAAAGCTCAGAAGGCAACCGATGCTGCAATCAAGGAAATTGATAAAATTTGCGGTGACAAAGAGAAGGAGCTGCTTGCAGTTTGAAGCATTTGCTTGGTTTGCCGCTCGAAACCGTTCGGGAAAAGCTCATTCGAGACGGATATGAGGTACGCTTGGTCGAGGCACGCTCACGCAAGGGTGTCGATGGCGATGCACTGAGAGTTATTCGGCTTCGCGAAATCGATGGTTTACCCGTACCAACTGTCGAATTAGTATACAGTGAGTTTAAAACCAATGTTTCGACGGAAAATAGTGATTGATTGTCAGGGCGTGGATCTTTTCACGCCTGTTTCTTGTATTTTAAAAGCAGCGACTGTCTGCATGTGAGGTCAAAATGAAAATTTACCCCAAGTTTACCGATGAGGAAATGGCGAAATTAGGGTTCATGCCGCCAAAAACCGCCGATAGGCCGCATGGCGAGAGCTTGATTCCAAAGCATATCGGGATAATCATGGACGGTAACGGGCGTTGGGCAAAGAAGAGGCTGCTGCCTCGCTCAGCCGGACATCGGGCAGGAATGGAGAGTTTGAAGCGAATCGTCCGGTTTTCGCACTCGATCAGGCTTGAAGCACTGACGGTTTATGCTTTTTCAACCGAAAATTGGGGACGACCCAAAGAGGAAGTCTCCGCCCTGTTCTCACTCCTTGTCGAATATTTTCATAAGGAGATTGATGAATTACATGCAAACGGTGTAAAAATCACGATCTTGGGTGACATGTCGCGGTTTCAGCCCTCGCTTTTGGAGCTGATGACTCGGGCAGTTGAGTTGACAAAGGACAATATCGGTCTTAAATTCAACGTTGCGATCAACTATGGCGGACGAGCGGAAATAGTTCACGCTGTCAAAACGGCTATTAGTGCAGGAATACGTGCCGAGGATTTCACGGAAGAAACAATTTCGAGGTATTTATATACGAGCGAGCTGCCCGAACTCGACCTCATAATCCGAACGGCCGGCGAACAGCGGCTTTCAAATTTTTTGCTGTGGCAGAGTGCATACGCCGAATATGTTTTCACCCCCACACTTTTCCCGGATTTTTCACCCGAAGAATATCAAAAATGCATAACCGAGTACCTCAAGCGAACGAGGAAATTCGGACTTGTGAAATGATCATGCAGTTGACGTACAGTTAATGTTCACTGCATAAAATATGGTGATGGTTTCCATCAAACATCTTGTCAAATGGAGTTAATATGAAAGATTTGTCACGCCGTGTTCCGGTGGCAATTGCGTTGATTGCACTGTTGTTCCTGGTCGTTTTTGCCGGAGGTTGGTTCCAGGCGGTTATCCTCGGACTGTTCGCATTTGTCGCAGTCCTTGAAATGCGAAATATGTTCCGCCAATTCGACATCAACTGTTTCTGTCTGCCTCAGGCTGTATTTGGGCTTACGATGTTCGTGATCCTCTACAAGTTTGGGGTCGACTATACGGCACTTTGTGCCCTTCTTGTTTTCCTTGCGATAATGATTGAACGCATTTTCAACAAGAATCGCCGCGTTGATGACGTAATGGGTGAATTTACGATCATGATTTATCCCCTGTCAATAATGTTGTTCTTTGGAATAATCGGGTTTGAGAGTACGGGCGTTTCAAGGCTTGCATTGCTCTGTTGTTTTGCCGGCCCGTGCATGGCTGACAACACTGCTTACATGGTCGGCTCGCTTATCGGAAAGCATAAGCTGTGTCCGCACATCAGCCCGAATAAGACGATCGAAGGGGCGGTTGCCGGCATTTTCGGCGGCACTCTCGGCGGCGTGCTGGTGTGGGCATTGCAGGGGATCTGGGATTTTTCCGCTCCGCTGTGGTTCTATCTTGTAGTTTGCACCATTATTGGAATTATCGGGCAATTCGGCGATTTGTTTGCTTCTACGTTCAAGCGTCGTGCAGGGCTTAAGGATTTCGGACACATTTTTCCCGGTCACGGCGGCGTGATGGACCGCATAGATTCTGCCATGGTTGCAGCACCTGTCGTTTACGCACTGTTCAGGATATTCGGTCAATACTGATTCGTTAGAAGGAAAAACGTATGAAAAAAATTGCCGTGTTCGGTTCAACCGGATCAATTGGGACACAAAGTCTTTCCGTTGCAGAGTATCACTGCGATAAATTCGAGGTCGCCGTGCTCGCTGCCGGCTCGAATGCCGCTCTAATGAGCGAACAAATCGAGAAATTTCATCCGCAGTATGTCGGCATGTTTTCGGAAGAATCTGCACGGATCTTGCAGGAAAGATTTCCGCATATCAAAGTCGTTTCCGGTCGTGACGTGAACGATTTGGCGACATTGCCCGAGGTTGACATTGTTATCAACGGCGTCAGCGGCTTTTCGGGACTTGAACCGCTTATCAAAGCTCTTATTTGCGGTAAAACAGTTGCCCTTGCCAACAAGGAGAGCATTGTTTGCGGCCATGCAGTAATAAATAATCTGCTGAAGAAGGGCAGTGGTCGGATTATTCCCGTTGACAGCGAGCAGAGTGCAATTTTTCAGTGTCTGAGTGCAGGCAGGCCCTGCGATGTTTCGCGATTGATCCTCACAGCATCCGGCGGTATGTTTCGCGATTTCAGCAAAGATGAGCTTAGAAAAGTCACTCCGTCAATGGCACTTCGCCACCCGACGTGGAACATGGGAGGTAAAATTACGATTGACTCCTCTACTCTGTTCAACAAAGGACTCGAGTTGATGGAGGCAGGGTGGCTGTTTGACGAACAGCCTGATAAGATTTCGATTCTCGTACATCCTCAGTCCATTGTCCATTCAATGGTCGAGTTTGATGACGGCTCGGTTTTTGCTCAGATGAGCCCCCCGGACATGCGGCTGGCGATTCAATACGCTTTGACGTACCCCGAAAGGGTCCCCTCTCAGCTTCCGCATCTCGACCTTCCAAAGCTGAGCGGACTGACATTTTTTGAACCGGACACAGACCGGTTTCCTGCAATTTCGCTTGCTTACGAGGCGTTTCGCGAGGGCAACACACTGCCCATCGTTTACAATGCTGCGAATGAGATTGCTGTTGACAGATTCGTCAAGGGCGACATCCTATTTACTGAAATTGCGGAGTGCGTTGCATTTTCCATGAATCGGAGTGAAATAAATTCTGTGCATACACTCGACGATATTTACCAGATCGATACTATGGCAAGACGGATCGCTTCTGAATATAGGAGTAGGACGTCTGCTTGAAATAAACCTTGGAGGAGGTACAACAAAAAACAGTGGAAATAGTTGTTCGTATTATCTTTTCAATATTGCTGCTCGCATTCATTATTTTCTTCCATGAACTCGGTCATTTCCTTGTCGGCAAAATGCTCGGCTTCTGTATTTCCGGTTTTTCTATCGGTTTTGGACCGAAGCTTCTGAGTTTTAAGCGGAAGGGAACCGAGTACGCATTGAGGCTCATTCCGTTTGGCGGTTCATGCCAGTTTGTGGGTGAGGATGGGAATGAAGATTATTTTTACGACCCACCCTATTTTAATGACCAGCCTGTTTGGAAGAGATTCCTGACCATCTTTGCAGGTCCGTTCATGAACATTTTGCTTGCATTCCTTATCGGATTCACCGTTTTCCTCGCAACACCGATTGAGGAGTACGGCGACAACGGAACAGGAATATATACTATTATGATTAAGACCGTCAAGGAAGGCAGTCCGGCGGAGGAAGCGGGAATAAAAGCAGGTGACATAATCAAGACTGTCAACGGTCGACCCTGTTTTGAGGACGGAATGCGTGAAAAAAACACGCTTGACCATGTTTACAACCTGCTCCAATATACTCAAGGCGAAATTGTTCTCGATTTAAAACGCAATAATCATATGGTTACGCTGCGTGTTTACAGAGATCTTGATGAAAACAACCGATATGAACCCATCGGAATCACGATCGGACCGAAACCCGTGGGCTACAGCCATTATAACGTCATCGAAGCGGCGGAGCAATCCGGTCAGTATATGTGGCGTGTTGTGGAAAGCACGGCAAAGGCAATTGTCAAAATGTTCAAAGACGGTATTCAACCCGGCGATCTTTCCGGCGTAGTCGGAACGGTTTCCGTCATGGTCAATTATGCCAACGAGGGTTTGATCAATCTTGTCTACATTTCAATCATACTTTCGCTCAGTCTCGGTGTATTCAATCTGCTGCCGATTCCGGCACTGGACGGCGGAAGACTGCTCTTCCTCATAATTGAGGCAATCAAGGGCAAGCCCCTGAATCGGAATGTGGAGGCAATCATCAACGGCATCGGCTTCCTGCTCCTTATGGCACTCATGGTAGTTGTAACGGCAATGGACATCATTGGCTTGTTCAGATAACCGTTTCACAAAAAACAGCACGAAAGGAACCAAAAATGAAAAGAAAGCACTCTCTGATCATCGCACTGATCGCCGCTGCGGCACTGCTTGCAACGCTCGCATGCAGCACCGCTCCTTCAAGCTCCACAAAAAACCCGAACGGTATTCCTTCGCTTCCGCCGGGTGTTACGGCCATCCCTGCTGTCGGGCTTGAAATGACAATCGATGCAAGCTCTGTCCTCAAGCTCGAAAATGTGGATCAAGCCATTCTCGATTTGATTCACTCTGATGGCATGATGCTGAATTCATCCAAGTTGTCCACACCCGAGGGGAGTACAGTTTCCGATGTGCTTAAAAACACATGCAGGCTGTTGGGCATTTCGCTCAACGTTGAAAACGGCGAATACGGCTCGTTTGTAAAAGGTATTGGCGGCATCTCCAACGGTGATTTCGGCACTGACAGCTTTTGGCTGCTCAAGGTCAACGGCAAGTTCTCCGATGTAGGCGGCGATTTCGTTGAAATTAAGGAAGGGGATATAATCGAGTGGGTCTACACCTGTGACGGAGGCTCTGATGTGGGCTATACGGCTGTAACAAGCGAATAAATTATCTTCGAAACGTATCGATCATGTCGGTACGTTTTTTCGATGCCTCCAAATGTGACAACTTCGTTAAAAGTGGTCTTCTTTGACGCAGCAGGCATTGAATTTCAACTCCGTTTTTGCTATAATAACCGATGCTTGGAGCTCGGAATTCCTTTGCTTTTGAGCATATACAACGAAGAAAGAGGTCAAAATATTCGATATGAACAGACATACAGGCTCAAGACGGCGAACCTATATCGGAGGAAAACGCAAGCGTGGGTTCAACCCCCTGGCAGCACTCCTGCTGCTTGCGGTTTGCAGCGTTGCCGTTGTGGTTTTAATTGCCGTATTTAAAGAAAAAAATGGCGGAAAGGTGGATATAATAATCCCCCCCGTTTCAACGATTCCCGTTCCGACGGAAGTACCTGCATCGAGTGAGCCGCTCAATACGGCAGCACCGACTCCAATCACGACACCGACAGAGAGCGAAACTCCGCTTCCTATGGCTTCGACCGCACCAACCCCGGATTATTCGATTTTTAACGACTGTGCATTCGTTGGCAATTCAACGTTTGAGGGGCTTTACCGTTTCGGCATCATTAAACAGGGGAAATTTTTTACCAAAGTCGGTCTAAACATCCTCTCCGTCTATGAACAGACCACCTCGACAGGCACTGTTCCAATAATTGATGAGCTGAACACCGGAACTTACAGAGCGGTCATTCTCATGTTTGGCGAAAACGAACTCGGCTGGCCCAACCTCAACACCTTCATCGAAAAATACTCACAGCTGCTCACCGATGTTTGGCAGCGTCAACCCAACTGCAAGATTTTCATTATGGGCATTCCCCCCGTCTCCGAAAGCAAGAGTGCTGAGGGCGAGGCAGCAGGCACCGGCGTCTATAATGAAAGAATCCAGATGTACAATGCCCAGCTTGAGGAGCTTGCAAGGACGAGAGGCTGTTATTTTGTAACGGTTCCCTCCCAGCTCATCAATGCAAACGGAGCATTGCCGGAGGAAGCATCCAGCGACGGACTTCACCTCAACACCACCTACTCACGCTATTGGGCGGATCATATCTGCATAAGCGTAATGGATGGATTGAAATAATTTTTTGTGATCACTCAGGAGGAAATTAGCATGAAAAACATCATTCGTAAACTCAGCTGCATAATTGCACTGCTCACCCTTTTCACCGCCGCGACAGGCTGCGGCGGCATGAAGTGGCCCGATAAGACCAACGTTAACCCCGCCGATACGGCAATGGCACTTGCTGAAAAATGCAAATTCAGCGAGGTTCCTGCCGTTGTGACGACAAATGAAGACGTTGAATTCACTCTCTCCACCGTTCTCGGCATTGACACCGCACTCGTCGGCAAGGACGGCGAAAATCTGACCGCAGCGGCAGGTCTTTGTGCCTCCACGCCCGAAGCTGTCATAGTTATCAAGGCCGTTGATGCTGAAGCGGCGAACAAAATCAACGACGGTGCGATTAAAAAACTGACCGAAACCTACATTCACGATTATTCCAATTATGGTCCCGAGGAAATCAGCAAGGTTGAAACTTGCGTCAACCGTGTTATCGGCGAATATGTATTCCTTGTGATCAGTGCGGACAATACCGCAGCGGAGCAGGTCCTCAATGAACTCGTTAATGCCGTCGGTTGAGAAAATAGGTGCTGAATTGGAAAATAAGCAAAACAAATCCAATATAGTATTGATTGCAGCTTTTATCGGGTTCATCGGCGTATTTTTCCTTTTGATTCTTTTTCTGCCCAAACACGAGGGAGAATTGAGTCCAAATGAACGCCGTGTACTTGCAAAAGCTCCCGATGCATCGATTGATAATATTCTGGGCGGTGGTTTTTCGGGCGAAGTTGATACCTGGCTCGAGGATCATTTCCCGTTCAGAAATTTCTTTGTTTCGCTGTATTCCTACGCTGATAGATTGACCGGAAGGAATATCACGGAAAGCATTATCCTCGGCAAGGGTGACAGGCTGCTTTCGGCTCCGGTTGCAAATAACGAAACCGAAATTACCGAATGCGGTGATAAGATTGCTGCATTTGCTGAAAAAAACAATCTCCGGTCCATCGTTTGCGGTATTCCCTCCAACGGTTCGATGCTCGAAAACGAATTACCGAAGCTCCACTTGGAATATCACGATGCGGACATTCTTCGGGAATTTGAATCCGCTGTCGGCGGCGTTTCGCTTGACAATACCAAACTGTTTGCACAGTCCGGCGACACATCCGAGTATTACTACCGAACCGATCATCACTTGACTATGCAGGGTTCTTATGCGGTATACGTTGAACTTTGCGGACAGCTCGGCATTGCTCCGATGGGTGAACTCAGCTTTGAGAAGCAGAATTACGAATTTTATGGCACTGCATACGGAAGCAGCGGACTTTTGCTCACAAAACCTGATACACTCGAGGTTTGGCGTTGGAAGGGCGACGAATCTGTGGCGGTTACGACCTATGACGGCTCAACATCCGAAGTACACAGTGGAATGTATGATGAAGCCTGCCTCGCTGAAGGCTATGTTGACCGTTATGCCGCCTATCTTTACAGCAACCATGGCGTTACCATTGTTGAGAACCCGAATGCAGTTGGCGGCTCGCTCCTTGTCCTCAAGGACAGCTACGGCAATGCCATCGTGCCATTTTTAGCAAAGCACTTCAAGACAATCGTAATGCTCGACCTTCGCTATTTCAACTCAGCTTCCAAGCAGCCAAGTGAGATTGTCTCAGAATATGGCATTTCTGATTTTCTCATTCTGTATGGAACGGACTCCATAAACAGTCTCAGCAGCAGCATCGGTTGGCTGAGATAAGCTGTCATTAGCTAAAAACAGATTGTGTTTTCATGCACAGTCTGTTTTTTTGCACACGTATTCCCTTTTTTTGATGATATTATCCCAATTTCAGCGATTCAAAAAATTTTTTTCTCTGAACTATTGACACGCGAGTTCGTTTTATGTTATAATATTATCACGATGGAAATTGCGTTGGTGCCACCGCTCTTTCTGTTGTACAATTTAGCAGTAAAAAAAGAGCATTCGTCCATCGGAGACGGATGCTCTTTCATTTTTGGGGAATGAATTGCTGCATGCAAAAGACCAAAAAAGAAAGGACCAACCAATGAAGGATTCAAAAGGAATCGCTGAAACTAATGGAAATGATACGAGGGAAATGTATGCCTGCTATCTGCTTGGGCGTGCAATGCTCAACAAAATCGGGCTTCCCGACGGAATCGACCCTATTGATGCGGCAAAGGAACTTATTACGCTCTGGGGAAAGCATGAAAACGCTCCTGCCACGCCAAATGACTCGCCTGAACCCACTGAAAACAGTGGAGATGCCGGCGAAAACAACAATTATAAACAGCTCCCCCGTCCCATTAAGGGTGGAATGGGTGAGGCTCCCGCAATCGACTTTGACAATATGAGTACCGAACAGTTTCGCAGGCTGAAAAAGCAGCTTCAGAATGCGGCTCGCGACGGAAAAAGAATCCGGATTTAAGCATAGGAGGAAAAACAACGAATGAATACCGTAATCAACACTACAATCACCGCAAACGGAAGTGCAAAATTCTCTTCCAAATACTATGACCGTCAGCTCCTTGAGAGTGCAAAGACACGGTTCGTCCACCAGGAGTTCGGTCAAAAGCGACCTATTCCCCGCAATAACGGTAAGTATGTCAATTTTCGCCGTTGGAATCTGTTTGACCCAAGAGAGGCAATGACGGGACTTGTCGAGGGCGTCACCCCTGTTGGTCAAACTCTTTCGCAGAGCGATGTTGAGGCTCAGGTCAAACAGTACGGTGCATATGTTGAGGTCAGCGACCTGCTCGACCTCACTGCATACGACCGAGTTATCAATGATTCCGCCGAGCTTCTCGGCGAGCAGCTTGGAACAGTCGTCGAATGGGTCACCCGCGATGTCATGTGTTCAGGCAACAATGTACAGTATGCAGGCGGTAAAACCGCAAGAAATCAGCTCACCTCGTCTGACAAGCTGACCACTGATGAAATACGCAAAGCCGTTCGCACACTCAAGAAAAATAAAGCACGTCCCTTCAGCGACGAAGGCAGGCAGCCCCATTTCATCTGTATCTGTTCGCCTGAAGCGACTTATGACCTTCAGAATGATGAGATGTGGAAAAACGTTTCGACTTACAGCAATTCCGAGGCGATATACAGCGGAGAAATCGGCAGACTCTTCGGCGTTGTCTTTGTTGAAAGTACTGAGGCGAAGGTCTTCGGGCAGAGTGTCAATAATGCAGTTGCTGCGGCGACGACCTCAAGCACTCAGCTCGTACTGAAGAACACTCCCACCGAGGCTGAAAAGCTCTACCTTTCCACGCCCGGCAACAAGCTGATGATTGGCTCAACCGAGTACACGCTTGCGGACAACCCCTTCGATGCATCAACCAACACCATTACCCTCACCACTGCTGCCACGCTCACTGCAAACACTTCCGTTTGGAGTGATGATGCGGCGAAGAGTGCCGGCGACATGAACCGTGCCGATGACGTGCATTGCACTCTCGTTTTCGGCAGAGATGCATACGGTGTAATTGACGTTGACGGAAAGGGAGCTGTTCAGCTCATCGTCAAGCCCCACGGCAGCAGCGGCACCGCCGATCCCCTCGACCAACGTGCGACTGTCGGTGCGAAGGTCACCGCTTACACCGCAGCCATTCTGAACGACCTCTGGCTTGTCAGAATTGAACATACCGTTTCCTAATTGAATTCATGAGGGTATGCCGTTTATTTCGGCATGCCCAGAGAGGAGCATCATGGGATTTTTTAAAAAAAGAACAAAACAGCTTAAAGATATCGGAAGTGCAAACGGCTCGGCCAATGCAGCAGCCGCAGACGATATGCTCAATACAATGCGTACTCTTCGGGGAAGCGACACTCCAAAACGCAATGCGGTCATTATCGATTCGAGTGACATTACTCCGATGAAGGCCGAATCGAATGCCGGAGGCGGGGGAACCGCAGGCATTGGTCATTCCTCGAGCGGAAGCAGTGAAACGCCTGCGAACGGAATTGACGATTACTACAACAAACTCATTTCCACTTTGCGGGGATATGGCATTTCATTGAGTTTGCCTTCCCTCGATGAGCTTCGAGAACAGCTTGAAGCATTTCTGCGGCCAGCCGTTGATTCTGCGATCGAGCAGCGTCAGCGTTACGGCGAGCAGGCAATGGCAGAGCTTGATGCAGATGCATACTCACGCGGAATGGGCGGTTCGAGCTACCTTTCGAGCATGAAGGAGCGAGAGCACAACGATATTGCAAGCGACATTGCCGCACTCGAGTCAAGCTACGGAGCAGAGATTGCAAAGTACATGTATGATGCGTCAATGGAACTGATGCGGATCCGCAGTGAATTTGAGAAAATGGAATACCAATCAAGGCTTGACCGTGAGAATGCACTGTTTAATGCAAAGCTTCAGAACTCCGGACGCACGCAAGGTTCAAGCCGCAGCAGCGGCAAATCGCAGGAAGGTGACAGCGAAACCGAAACGGGAGCATATCGAGAGGATTTCACAAGCGATGATTATGAATCCTACCGACTTTATCTCGAAATCTGCGAGGATGATGAGAGGCAGAATTTGTTCCATGGAACAAGTACTTACTGGAAGCAGCGTCGTGCAGCAATGCAAGCTGCGTTGAGCAATAATGAATACAATCACTTGATGAGGCTTTATGGTCAAAGCGGAAGCACCGGCGGAGGGAGCCATGTGGGAGGTGAAGCAGGATGGGTACACGTTCACTCGTAAAGTATTTCGACCTTGACATTGACCTTGTGAAACCCTGCTCCGTACGAAACTTTGAAGTCGTCAATGGAGATACGGGCAATGTACTGCGTATCAGTATCTTTAACAACGGTGTTGCGGAGAACATCTCCGGTTACAAGGTGGTAGCTGTTTTTTCAAACACCTGCGGCACTTTTGTGCAGGACAGCAGCGATGATTGCGGAGGAATCGCATTGGACAATAACAAAGTGACAATCGATATTTCCAAGGGCTGCCTTGCCCCCGGCATCATCGAATGCGAACTCCAATTTTATACTGACACAGAAACAGCGACGAGCAGCATATACACCAATCTGGTCACGAGTGCAAAGTTCAGCTTTTACTGCCGAGAGTCGCTGCTGTGTAGAGATGCATTGGAGAGCTTCAATGAATTTCCCCTTCTTATGGAGCTTATCAGCGATATCCGGCTGGAAGAGGGGCTGCGTATGCGTCATGAGCGTGACCGCATTGCTGCCGAAACGGGGCGAAGCACTGCCGAGACCGGGCGTGTCAATGCGGAACAGCTCCGTGTCAGTGCGGAAAACGGGAGAATTGCTTCCGAAAAGGTGCGAAGCTCGGCGGAATCCGCTAGGATGTCTTCGGAAAACAGCAGAAACGCCGCAGAGCTTTACAGGGTGCAAAATGAAAATGCACGAAATTCAGCCGAGACGGAGCGAATCAGCAATGAACGAAACAGAGTGAGTGCCGAAACGTCGAGACGGACGTCGGAAAACGCTCGTGCGGATGCCGAGGAAATTCGTACCCTTGCGGAGACTAACCGCGAAACCTGTGAAAGTGCAAGACAGACTGCGGAGCAGGGACGTATCGAGGCAGAGAACGAGCGAAGTGCCACATTCCGCGGAATTCTCACAGCCGGCAGCCAGACGACCGTTCCCGATAACTCACTGAACACCGCAACAACGAGCGGATGGTATGCTTACGACGGCGGAATAGTGTTGGTAAAGGGAACGGCAGCCGATTGCAAGCAGCTCATGCTCAGACCAAATGGAAGCATTCAGCACAGAGTCGGCAGTTACTCCGACAGCACACTCACATGGAGCGAGTGGACCAGCTTCAACGGTGTATCTGAATCCGCAGTTGTATCAGCTGTGAACGCATATCTTGCGGATCATCCGGAGCTGGCCGTAAATATTCCTGACGGCAGCATTACTCCGCAGAAAACAAGCTTTATAAGCGTTGAGGAGGGGACGTCAACCGAAGCTGCGAAATTCACCAATCAGATTCCGATTTCGCAGAATGCCGAGGGCGGAGCATACAGCGACACGGGTTATAAGCAGGGCTATCGCCTCAATTCATCGGGTGCTGAGGTCGTGGCAGGGGCATATTTCTGCTCCGGCTTCATTCCGGCAGTGCTTAATGACACGGTACGCTCCGCAAACATCGCATTCGTTCCAACAAATTCAAGCACCGCATTGGAATTCTGGAGCAGTGAGCATGTACTTTTGCAGCACGTGAACGGCTCTCATCTAGATGCAATGGGAGCGTACACCTCGGACGGCAACCTAGAGCTGGAGCTTACGTCGAGCAAACTTGCGAGCTACGCAAGCATCCGAAACGGCGGTTTTGCTTACATCCGATTTACCTCAGTCGGATGGAGCGGCAATTCAATCATTACGATAAGCGAGCCGATAGTTTACGAAACCATCACTACCCCGGGAAGCATGACGCTCAGTGAAAGCATCACCATTCCAAAGACCGTTTCCCTGGACGCAAGAGTCACGGCTTTGGAAGAGGCATCCGGAATTGACACCACACCCGCCTACGTCCGCACCGCGGCGAAAGCCTTTTCCGAAAAAATCCTGTCGCATCAGGATGGAAGGTCGTTTTCGATCGCATTTATCAGCGATTTGCACTGCGGATATTACACTGACCCCGAAAATACAAGCATTACCCATGCTGCACAGGCGTTGGGTATAGTGACGGAGACATGCTGCATCGACCTGTTATGCCTAGGCGGCGACATTGCAAACGGTGCTCCATCTTCGACAAAGGCAAACACGTTGGCTGAAATTGCAGTTGTCAACAGACTTTTTCACGGGATTCACCCGCGAAAGCTGATGCTCAAGGGAAATCATGACGATGCACCCTACTGCAACACTGCTGACAGGATCGGTCACTCCGCTTTGTTTCCGCACATTGGTCGAAGCAATTATTCAATTGCAAACCTTGTCATTGACGAGACAAACCCGAGCGGTAACTATGGCTATGTTGATTTTGAAAAGGAGAAGCTGCGTGTCATTTATCTCAATACGGATGATAAGGCGAGCTTTCCCAGCATTGAAAACGATACGAACTACCTCAATGCACACAACATTTCAGCAGTGCAGCTCAGTTTTTTGGCAGACGAAGCACTCGACCTTACTTCAAAAGCCATTCCCGGTGAATGGGGCATCGTCATTCTCAGCCACGTTCCGCTCAATATCAGCGGAACAAAGACGATTGGCGGCGTGACCGTAACGCACAACACATCGAATGCAGGGGTCTTGCTCTGTGCCTACGCCGACAAGGGCGATTATGCGATTCCCGTTGGCTCGGATTGGGTGACGGGAAGCTACGCTTCAAAGGCAACGGGCAAAATTATTTGCTGTATTCACGGACACAACCACGCACTGACAAACGAAACGATCAGCACCCAGTCGAACACGAATACTATCCTGTCCATCGGCTGTCCAAACGCAATGAACGGGCGTGAGCATGTCTCCGCAAATGGGATCACCTACACGAAGACTGCAAATTCTTCCGATGATACCGCTTTCTCAGTCATTACGATTGACAGAACAAATGAAACCGTGTTTGTTGACTGCTACGGTGCAGGCTATGATAGAACTTTTGATTATTAAACAGAAAGGAAACAATGACTATGAAAAATGCAATTGACTTTGTGCGTTTTGCTCTTTCGCATGCAAAATATGAAACGATTCCGGTCGGAGCGACCCTGCCGCTTTCGTACTCCGAGTGCGGGACCGAACCTTGGGAATATCTTTTCGGAACGACCGGCACCTTAGTCACGCAGGAGCTTCTCGACCGTAAATTTACAAGCTACTACGGCAAGAAGGGTTGGAGCAGGGAATCCTTTGACCTTGTGACGGAAAACTGGGCAAATCGCGGTGTAAAGGTCTGTGATTGCCAAGGTTTGCTTGACGTTTTCATTGGCACTGACGTAAACGCAAACTACTGTTACAGTGCATGGTGCAGCGAGCGTGGCAAAATTTCCGACGTTGAACGCGGATATGAGCTTGGCGAAGCAGTATTTTACCAGAATTCAGACGGTCGAATGACACATGTTGGGTTCATCTGCGGTTTTCTCGGACCTGAACCGCTGGTCGTTGAGGCAAGGGGCATCCGATTCGGCGTTTGCGTCACAAAGCTGAGCGAAAGGCCGTGGACACACCGCGGACTCGTCACCCGCCAGCTTATTTATGATGCGGACTGCTACGACGAACAGATCGTGCTGCATATTCAACGGCCGATGATCCAGGGCAAAGCGATAAGCGAGCTTCAGTCTGCACTCAATTCTCTCGGGTATTACTGCGGAAAGATTGACGGGAAATGCGGAAAGCTCACAATGAGCGGTATACGCGAGTTTGTGCTTGCCCACATGGAGGAGGCAGTATAATGCAGGAATTCTTCACTTGGGAATCCTTACTGACATGCACGGGTGCGACACTTGTCACAACCCTCATCACGCAGTTTTTCAAGGATATGCCAATCGTCAAACGGCTGCCGACAAGAGTATTCAGCTATATCATTGCGGTTGCGGTAATGCTTACGGCAATGGCATTTGAGGGCAATTTCAGTTTCAGGAATGCAGTAATCGCCCTCATTAACGCCGTTGTTGTCGCTTTAGCCTCTAACGGAGCGTTCGATGCAGTGACAAACATCACTCCAAAGGTTAATTAGACCGTTTCCGTGTCGTCAGAGCTTTGCCTGCCGATAGTCAGAATGCTGATGAGTGCGGCAGCAAGGACGAGGACGATACCGAGAGCCTTCGTCAGCCCAAGCGTTTCGCCGAAAACGATCATGCTTGTCAGTGACGCAAATGCCGGTTCGAGGGTGTTTAAAGCGGAAGCAGGTGCGGAGCCAATCAGGCGAATGCCGTTCAGCAGCAGGCGAAGTCCGATAACGTAGCCGAGAAGGGCTTCGAGGAAGAGTATAAGCCACATAAACCAATCGTGCGGAGCCTGAAGTCTGCCCGTGCAAAGACCGATCACAAGGCAAATCACGCCTGCCGAGCCGGTAATATATATATTGGAAACGCTGGTGTCGAGTGTAGAATAGACAGCACGTCTGCCTGCAATGAAGTATCCGGCATACGTCATGCCGGAAAGAAGTGCGAGAACTATGCCTATAACGCGTATTTCACCACGGAAGGATGCACTTGACATCAGTGCTATGCCGCCGATCGCTGCGAGCAGTGACGCAAGCTTCACCGCCGTTATGCGTTCGCGAAAGAACAAAATGCCGGCGAGAACGACAAATACCGGATAAGTGAAGTGAAGAACTATCGTCATCCCGGCAGGAATAAAGAGGTATGCGAAGGAAATCAGCAGGCATGTCACTGCAAAAGCACCGCCGCCGAAAAAGCATAGCTGCAAGGCCGTTTTTACGGGAACAGCAGGGTTTTTCTTCGCAGCGATGCAGTTAACAAGCGACAGTACGCAGGCAATGCACATGCTTATCCCGACAACGCTTTCATTCGACAAGGCCCTGACCGCACTTGCTCCCATGATTTCGACAGCACCGCTCCCGAATGTTCCTGCGACAAAGGCCGCAGGAAGCCCGCCGTTCAACGCAGCATTTGACAAAATTGGGGTTATGCTGTAGCAAAGTGAGGCGAGGACGACGCAGGCAATGCCGATAATGACTTTTTTCTTCATAAGAACCACCGAAACAGGAATTTTGCGGACAAAATCCGCAGGGATATGGTACATCATCGGTGGTGAAAATTCAAGAAATATATCTTCAAATTTGTTTTCAACATTGAAAACGGAAAGGACAACATGAATAACAAACGAATAATAATCATCAGCGGTTCAAGGTCTGATACACCGTGGGAGGGCTGCATCAACTCCGTCAACTATCGCATTGAGAGAGGGGTTCAAGTAGAGGTTCCGGAAACGGTTGCAAGATTTATCGAGGAAACTGAAAGAAGAAAGAAAATCGAAGCAAACAGGTTTAGTCTTTACACTTCGCCCGACGGAGTAAGGCTTGCATAAATTGAAAGGAGAGAAACGCTATGACGCTCAATGATATTATTGTCTCATCACTTGCTCAGCTCGGACGCGGACACGATATTCAGACACTCGATGCTTACCGCAGCAAATTCACCTATTACGCAAACATTGCCCAGAGTGAAATCGCAGAGGCATGCGGAATTTTTCGGACGGATAAGCTCGATGCACCACTGGGAAAGATTGACCTGAGCGAGCTGCCAAGGCACTGCAGAAAGGTGATCAAGGTCGTTCAGCGCGGCAATGCAGTCCCCTTCGGCATCGGCGATCGCTCAAATGAGCTGTTTCTTCCATACGATACGCCTGCCTTCATCACTTATTATTTTGAGCCGACGGCATTAAAAAATCCGAGTGATGTAAGCGAAATTGATGAAGAGTTTCATGGGTTATTCGTGTCCTATATTGTGGGTCGTGAGCGAATGAGCGGAGATGTTTCGACGCAGAAGGGTTCAAACTTGTACCTTTCGATGTATGAAAATTCGAAGAGCAAGCTCCGCAAGCATCGCGGCGAATCTGATACCTACACAATTTACAACCGCTATTGAGGTGATACCATGGCACTGAAAACCTATTCCCTTCCTTCTTTCGTTGGAATCAACCAGTATGGGAGTGAAAATACGCTCTCACAATCCTACACAACTGACGCAGTAAACATCGACACCACGAATGGGCGGCTGGCAGTTGCAAAGGGGTTTACCAAATACATTCCGATTGCTATTCCCGGAACGGCTGCCGTTGATCATTTGACAAGTTACAAAACGGCAAATACAGAATTGACGGTAGCCATTACTGACAGCAAGGTTTATTGCTTCAAAAACGGAGCTTGGCAGCTTATTTACACTTACACCGGCGATAAAGTAAGCAATAAATACGATTCACAAATGGTCAGAATCAATACGACAGATTATCTTGTCATTGCAAACGGCATTAACCAGCTCATTAAATTCGACGGTACGAGCGTAACGCCGTTCGGGAGCGAGGAAAACTGTTCCAATGCAGCTGTTTCATACCTCACAATGTATCGCGGGAGGCTGTTTGCAGCGGGCGATGCTGATAACCCCGATAGGCTGTATTACTCTGTGCTTCCCGGAGGCGGCAGAACGGTTGAGAACTGGGGATATATCGAAGCTTCACCGGCGGTTGAGGGCGGTCATGCGGAGGTTGGAAGCGTTGGCGGGGATCCGATTGTCGCAATTCACGCTCTTTCCAACCAGCTGCTCATCTTCAAGAAGAACAGTTTGTACAGACTGATTGGGGACAGACCGACAAACTATTCTATTGAACGCATTGATGCCTGCTTCAAGCCGCCTGTCCGCAGTGGAATAGCCACTTATGCTGATGTGATGTATTTCGTAACAAGTGACGGGCTTTATTATTACAATGGAGTTACCGCAAGGCCAAGTGCTGACATGTATGCAATTCGCAGCATCATGCAGGCAGCTTCGGTCAACACCAGCCGAGCCATCATTGCGAATGACCGCTTATTTTTTACCATTTCAATCCGTGGAGAAAAGAAGCTGATCGTCTATGATCTTATTGAAAAGAAGTACATGCTGCGTGAAGGCTTCGGCTTGTACGACATGGCAAATATAGCAAGCACAATGATGATTGTAAGCGATGACAGATATGTATGCGTATTCGACAGGGGCAACAGCTATGACGGCAAGCCAATCAATGCGTATTGGAAGACTCCATTAACGGATTTTGGCGAAAAATCCTCGATAAAGAGCCTGCACGAGTTGTTTCTTCGTGCAAAGGGCGACAAAATCATCATCACGACAGCTGTTGACGGTATTGAAAGCGTTTATACCTGCGATTTAACTGACAGAGACGATAAAGTAATCGAAATTCCGTTAAAGGACGAGGGGCGGTTGATTCAGCTGAAGTTTTCAAACGAAGGCGGCGGAACCTTTGAAATAGCGGACGGTGTCGAAGTGCTGCTGGGACTTCGTCAGCGTTCCCACTGATGAAGGAGGTGACAAGTATGCAGATGAGAGCCTTGTATTATATCTCTCTTCCAACTGAACGTCAGCAAGACGAGGATAAACGCAATTACGAATCGGATATAAAGGCGAATGAGAACTGCCTTAACCAGAACTTTACGACCATTGCATCAAAGCTCAATGAGTTGGAGGAAAAGCTCGCTTTGCTTACATCAAGCAACGGGCAGTCCTGAGAAAAAAGCACCGTTTTTTCACGGTGCTTTCGTCATATTTTATTCACCTATCCCAAATTTTTTGCCGCCGTATGCGTTATCAAGGATCTCCTTGCCGATCTTGTTCAGATCGCCTATCTCGAGCAGACAGGTCCAAACGCCCCCGTCACGGTAATAGCGAATTTCTATACGTTCACCAACATTCTTTGACTTGACAATTTCAAGGAAGTCATCGACAGTTTCAACGCTCTCTCCATCCGCACTGATAATAATATCGTCCGCATAGAGACCTGCGACGTCACCGGGTCCATCTTTTATGACAGAGTACACTAAAACACCCTGCGGAACATCGTAGTGAGCTGCGGTTTCGCCGTCGATGGTAATGACGGAAATGCCGATTCCGGGCCGCTGTATTTCACCGTCGGACATGAGAGTTTTGGCAACTTCCATTGCACGGTTAATCGGGAAGGCAAAGCCAAGACCTTCGGCAGTGATTTTTTCACCGTTTTCATTGTAGCTGGCAACAACCGTCTTTGCGGAGTTAACACCGATAACCCTGCCGTTCATGTCGAAAAGCGGACCGCCGCTGTTGCCCGGATTAATTGCTGCGTCAATTTGAATATACGTGTTTGTCACGCCATCAATATTTACACTGCGTTCAATCGCACCTACCATACCGAAAGTTGCGGTGAACCTAAGTTCTTCCCCTGTCGGATGACCGATTGCAAGGACAAACTCACCCGGGCAGACTGTGTCTGAATCGCCCACAACGGGAACGATCGCCCCGTCAATATCGACCTTTAATACGGCAATATCTGTTGAAACATCTTTTCCGACCAGGGATGCCTCATATTTTTCACCGGAATACTTGACGACTTCGATTCCCCTCGCATCCTCAACAACGTGAGCATTGGTGATAATATATCCGTCACTTGTGATAAAGAAACCTGTGCCGACACCTTCCAAGCTTGAACTCGTCATAAACATTGAGGAATAACTTTTTATTACGACCACGCCCTCAACATTCTGCCGATAAATCTCGCTCAACGTGCTGCTTTCAGACAAATCTGTATTTGACACGCCCGTATTCGGCTGAGGAGTCGTCACCGGAACCGGTGTAACCCCCATCACTTGGGAAAATGCCTCTTTAATGGGCCCGTCCTTTGCGAAATCCACAGCTGTTATGGCAGCACAAATCATTGCCCCCACCATCAAAAAAACTATTGCCGTCAGCAAAATCACTCCGACTGTCGGAACCTTTTTCTGAATCACCGTCACACGTTCGTAAATAACATTTCCGCTTTCAAAGCTCTCGCTCTCCATCACTCTCGCACGCCTGCTCCGTTTTTCACCGGCTGCAAGAAGCAATTGATCGGCATAGTACGCATCGCTGTCACGGTATCCATTGTAATTTGCATTTCTCATTGCATTGCCCTCCTCTGTCGTCCACATTATGTTGTTGTACTGCTTAGTTTCGGCGAAGAAACCCTCTTCAGCCGGAAGGTAAATACTGTCCCGTTTGCATCGGATTCGGCACTGATTTCCCCTCCGTGCTGTGTAATAATCAGCTTGACGATCGAAAGCCCCAGTCCCGTTCCGGACCCTTTCGCATGGGTATGTGCTTTCTCTGCCTTGTAAAACCTTTCGAAAATATGTTTCAAATCCTCCTGCGAAATTCCGCAGCCATTATCACATACGCTGACAGCAACGTCTTGTTTTGTCGGCTCTGCAATAATTCTTACAATGCCGCCCTCCTGTTTTGCAAACTTTATTGCATTGTCAATCAGATTATGCAGGACCTGACCTATTCGATCCCTGTCTGCATGCACGTAGATCGATTCATCAGCTATCCTGACATCAATGTCGAGCTTCGATTCGAGAATCCTCGCCTCAAACGTCAGCAAAACTCTTCCGATAAGGTCATTAATATCAAAAACGGTGCGGTTCAGCTTGTATTGCCCGGATTCAATCCTGGCAATGTCAAGCAGATCATTTACCATGCCCGTCATTCTCCGCGTTTCATCGAGAACAATCCCAATATATTTATGATGTTCTGATTCTGAAATTGTTCCATCGTCCATTGCTTCAAGGAAGCCGCGGATGCTTGTCAACGGAGAACGCAATTCATGCGAAACATTTGCGACAAAATCACGCCGTGTTCGTTCGAGAACAGCCAGTTCTTCAGCCATCGAATTAAAGCTCCTGCCCAATTCTCCAAGCTCATCCCTGCCGTTTTTCTCGATTCGACGTTCAAAATTACCTTTCGCAAATTCTGCAACAGCACGCCGAATTTTGGAAACAGGATTTGTAATGTACTTTGATATTATAAACGCAAAGAGCAAACTAATCAATACTGCAACCAAAACGAGAACAAAAACATCCAAATATAATTTGTTCAAGGATTCATATATGCCGTTCATGTTGTAGTGTATTGTCAGCGTACCCATTCGTTTTCCGTCTCCGGACTGAAGAGGTCTGCCGATACTTATGGTGCGAACAGGGGCTGTCTCCCCCGCTATATCAAACTCGCAGCAGTAGAACTCCTGTCCTGCCAGTACTTTTTCGTTTAATCCGGAAATATCGACATCCAGCATGAACTGCCACAGATCGAGGTACTCCTTATCGACAATGTTGCTTGAACCGAAATCATTTGATGAAAAAGAAATCTGCAAGAGAGCCCCATACTGTCTTGCGATCGCATGAAGCTTTTCCCTTGCAATCGGGTATTGCTGTTTATCGATGTACTCTTCAATGACTATTCGATTGATTGCATTTGACTCCTTTATTAATTCCGTCCTTATCTCGGTTATGTAATGCTCCCTGAATATGCTCGCCGAAAAAAAGCCGAAGAGCGTCAGCACTGCCACGGAAACTGCAAGATAAGCACAGAACATCTTTGAAAAAAGGGTTTTCAGCATCACTTGCCTCAAAGAATTAATTGATTTCATCGTCTAATTTGTAGCCCACACCCCAAATTGTATAAATCCGCCACGGTTCCGTTTCCTCAAAACGGTCGCGAATTCGTTTTATATGCACGTCAACCGTTCTGTTATCTCCAAAATAATCCACGCCCCACACCGCATCGAGGATCTGACCACGTGATACGACGTTTCCTTTATTTTGAACGAGAAAATAGAGCAGCTCCAGCTCCTTCGGCGGAATATCAATATTCTGATTATTTTCAGTCACAACATAGTCTTCCATGTTAATTATCAGATTGCCGACCGAGACTATCTTTGGTTTTTCAACCTCAACGATACCTGCACGCCGCATGACGGCACGTATTCTCGCAATCAGCTCTTTGGAATCAAACGGTTTAACGATATAGTCATCCGCACCGCAGTCAAGCCCCTGCACTCTGTCGGAGGTATCGCCCCTTGCAGTCAGCATTATTACCGGAACATTGCTGACGCGGCGAAGTTTGCTGAGCACTTCCCAGCCATCCATGCCCGGAAGCATGACGTCGAGCAGCACAAGATCCGGTTTTTTTGCAGTGAAAAGGCTCAAAGCTCTCGTACCATTTTTGCAGGTCACAACCTCATACCCCTTGCTTTGCAGATAGAGTGAAAGGATTTGACAGATCCTTTCATCGTCATCTACAACGAGAATAATTTCATTATCCGATTTAATGGAACTGGACATAACAACCACCTTATACGCAATAAAATTTACAAATGCATCGGCACGGCAATACGGTTATCGGGAAAAGACCTCAATTCCATTGCGTTTGAGCAATGCAGCCAACACTCCGTCTCCCTCGATTTTCACACCGCTGAAGCTTCCGTCATAGATCGTGCCGCAGCCGCAGGAAGGACTGAGTGACTTCAAATATGCCGCATTGATATTGTTTATTTTGACAAACTCTAACGCTTTTTTCGCACCCAAAACAAAGAACTCAGTACAATCTCGACCGTTCACATCGATCACCTTTGCTCGGCCGTCAAGCACATCGCCGCCGTCGCCGCCAACAATTTCGCACGGAGTTCTGGGCGTCGGCAAGCCGGAAGCGACTTCGGGACAAAAGACAATGGCTTCGCCCCCGGCAACCATCTTGGAACATTCTCGGTCGGTCTTCGCCGAGCCATTGTAGCGACACGGCAAACCTGCAAGACATGCTGATACAAGAACCATTTTATCACCTCTTTGTTTAGAAAGTGTGAACAAAACGGGAGTTTCGTTCACATTTTCAAAAAATTATCGAAGTGTTACGACCGTGACGCCGAAATCTCCCTCACCGTAATTGCCGTTGCGGAAGGACTTGCAGCGTGGATGGTTTTTGAGGTACTGCTGAATTCCGCTTCTCAACGCACCTGTGCCCTTGCCGTGAATAATATTGACCTCTGTCAGCCCCTGTTGATGAGCAGCGTAAAGGTATTTATCAACGACAGGCTTTGCTTCATCGACGAGCATACCTCTTATATCAAGTTCAAGTCCGATGGTATTCGCCGGATTATACTCGACCTTTGAGCTGTTGCCCTCCGCCTGCGTTTCACCTGCGATGCGTAAGTCGTCCAAGCGAATATTCATCTTAATTATCCCGATCTGAACGGAAACTTCACCGTTTTTGTTTGGTTTTGAAAGCACAGTACCCGTTTTATCAAGGCTCAGCACCTTGACGCTCTGACCGGGGAATACATTTTTCGGCGGTTTTCCGTCACTGGTTTTGAGCATAGGCAGTTCTTCAGTCAAATCGCTCTCAGTTCTGCGAAGTTCATCGCGACTCTGCTGAATAATCCTGTCGGCAGCACGCTGGTCAATTGACTTGATCGAACGAATTTGAACTATGAGCTGTTCCATCTCCCGTCTTGCATCGGCAACAATTTTTCTCGCTTCCTCACGAGCTTTGAGCCTCATTTCTTCGCGTTCACGCTCCATCTTTTCTTTTTCGGCACGCAGCTGTGCCGTCAGGCGATCATGCTCTGCACGTGCATTTTCTGCAAGCTCCATCTCCTCCTCCGCACGGCGTTTCTTCGCCTCTGCATCGGAAATTATAGCTTCAAAATCAGTATCTTCTTTCTTAATGTATGACTTTGCTTTTTCGATGATCGAATCACTTATGCCGAGTCTCTTGCTTATTTCAAACGCATTGGATTTACCCGGTATGCCGATGAACAGGCGGTAGGTTGGGCAGAGCTTATCAACATCGAACTCCATCGATGCATTTTCCATGCCCGCATGAGTCAACGCAAATGCTTTGATCTCGCTGTAATGCGTCGTCGCCGCCAAAATTGAACCGCGTGAATGCAGCTCCTCAATAATACTCATTGCAAGAGCCGCACCCTCAACCGGATCAGTTCCGGCACCGAGTTCGTCAATCAGCACGAGTGAGCTGTCATCGGCAGCGTCAAGAATGCTGACGATATTACGCATATGGCTTGAGAATGTCGAAAGAGACTGCTCAATACTCTGCTCATCGCCGATATCGGCGAAAACGCTTTCAAACACGGACAATTCCGTTCCGACATTGGCGGGAACAAACATGCCTGCCTGAGCCATAAGCGTGAAAAGACCTATTGTCTTGAGAGTAACGGTTTTGCCTCCGGTATTGGGACCCGTGACAATGAGCGTGCGGAAGTCCGTGCCGAGCCAAACGTCAACGGGGACGACACGATACGCTGCAATAAGCGGATGACGGCCCTTCTTTATGTTTATTTTGCCATTCGAATTCAGCTTCGGCCGGACAGCTTTCATGATTTTTGCGAGCTTCGCCCGAGCAAAGAACAGGTCGATTTTACCAAGCGTTATCAAGTCGGCATAAATATCATTCGCTGAGGGTTTCACAAGCTCCGTAAGCTCCGTCAATATCCGCTCAATCTCTGCCTGCTCCTCCATAACAAGTTTCTTGTATTCATTTCCAAGCTCCACGACGGCGGAAGGCTCAATAAAAAGCGTCTGCCCGCTGCTGGACTGATCGTGTATCAGTCCGGGGATATTTGCACGATATTCCTGCTTTACCGGAACCACAAAACGACCGTTGCGTATTGTTATCAGTGCATCCTGAAGATATTTTGAGGTCGTGGAGGAACGGATTATGCTGTTGAGCTTATCGCGAACCTTTTCGTTTGCAATTCGCTTGCTGCGGCGTATTCTCGCAAGTTTGGGAGACGCTCCGTCAAAGAGTTCGTCCTCGTTCAGAATACAGCGTTGAATTTCATCCTCAATGTATTTATGGGCAATAAGACCGCTTGCTAGAGTTGCAAGACCCATCGGCATATCATCTTCCGTCGTAAGCGGTGTCAGAAAATCCCTTGCACGACGGATCGCACGCAAGCACTTCCCAATATTGAGCAGTTCTTCGCAGCTCAAAAACAATGCGGCATTTGAACGGCGAAGGGTCGAACGCATATCCGGAAAGTCATCAACGGGCGTGCTGCCGGTTTTAAGATAGTAAGTCTCCGCCTCCGCAGTGAGCCGCAGCAGCGAGTTTACCTCGTCAAGCTCCGTTTCCGGTTTCAAATCGAGTGCAAGCTCACGGCTCACGCAGCAGCCGCAATGCTGCTTCAGCTGTTGAAGAATTTTATCATATTCAAGAGTTTTTAATACTTTATCGTTTATCATACGTCTTTCCTGTCATAACATTTAGTCTACTTTGCGATTATAATGCCCCCTCGTCATATTTGCACAGGGAGGAATACTCTCACCACGTCGAACGGCCTTCAATGCATTCAGCCGCTCTGCGACAGTCGATTCCTCTTCGCCTGCAAAGCTCAGGGCAATGCCCGCTGTTTCGGGCAGTTTTGCATACAAGTCAATCAGGTCACTTGCCGCACAGTTCAAAAGCCGCACGAGGCACTCACCATCAAACACTGTATTCACCAACGGAAATCTTCGTTTTGCTTCATCCGTTACCCAACCTGCGGCACCTCGACAGCGTTGGCAACCGAAATGCTCTTTGACCGGGCAGTGGGCGAGCTGCATCAGCGGCACTCTGCCGTGACCGTAAATAATAATTTTATCTTCAAACCCATCTGCAAGCTCCGAAAATTGCTTTGAAGTAAGCTCAACAGATGGCATCACATAGTCAAAGCCCCGATTCAGCAGCACGTCGAGAGCTTCGCGATTCAAAGTGTTCAGCCCGATGCCTGCAATACTGAGACCAAACTTCTTTGCGAATTCGATTTGACCGACATTATTGCATTCAACTCCGTCAAGCAATTCACTGTCAAGCAAATTGCGTACGCAGCCCCACTTCTTTTCTCCGAGAATTGCGTTAGGCAAAATGAGAACTAATTTTACAGTATTCGAGCGATACTTCTGCAATTTCGCAAGTTCATCTTTGTCAAACACAACGGGTTCAAGCCCCACGATATCCGCCCCGCTCCGCACTGCTGCTTCAACCGCTTTTTCGGAATTTACGCGGGCGTAAGTCAGCTGCTTTGCCCTGATGTTCAGCCGGTTTTCATCACGCTTCACCGCTTTGAACGCATAGTCAGGTATATCGTTCCGCACATGCAAAGCAGTGCAGATAGTTTCAACCGCATTACGCCTGAGTGAATTGAGCTTTGCAACAGGCAAATAGCAATTTTCATCCATATTCACAAAACAATTTCCTTCATAAAAAGGAGTATTGCCAAGCTTTAAGAGCTGAGAAAGGTATTTTTCCCTTGACTGCGGATTATTTGCAGCCTGTACCGCATCTCCGTAAACTATGCATTTTTTCCCGAGGCACGAGGCACTTAGCTCTGCCGATTCACCGACTTTAAGCGTCAATTCCATATCGATCGGATTCTTACCGTACTTGCTCACATCCCTTTCCGGAAAATCGGGTACGGACTGCACTCGACCGCTTGCGACCGCATCGCAACGCACCGAATCGCCGAATAGGTGTGCCGTATTGAACTCACCTCTGTTGAAAAAACCGTACAAGCTTCTCTTCATTCGAAGGATCTCCTGCTTTGAAGCACCGTCAAGAGCCATCCTGTATGCCATAGTTACCGCAGATACATATTCGGGTTTCTTCATTCTGCCTTCAATTTTTACGCACGATATACCTGACCTTTCCATTTCGCCAAGGTATTCGATCATGCAGATATCGGTGGGTGAAAGGCAGTGGTCACCTGCGGCTGAGAAATCCCTTTCACGCAAGACCTCTGCAAACTTTCTGCACGGCTGGGCACAAGTCCCGCGATTGCCGCTGCGTTCGCCGGCCATTGACGAATAGAGGCAGCTCCCCGAAAAGCTCATACACAGTGCACCCTGTGCAAAAGCTTCGAGTTCAATATCGGAGTTGTTTTTGAGAAACTGTATTGTCCTAAGACTTACTTCACGAGCGAGTACGGCACGGGTCATGCCGATTGATTCACAATATTTCAGTCCGCCGAGGTCGTGAATTCCCATCTGCGTGCTTGCATGAAGTACGAGCTGCGGCAATTCTTTTCGCAAAACTTTCGCCAAACCCAAGTCCTGAACCAGCACGGCATCAACGCCAATTCCGTACAGCTCGGCCGCAAAATCCAAAGCTCTCGAAATTTCACTGTCAAAGAGCAATGTATTCAGTGTAATATAAGAGCGAACTCCGTGTTCATGACAAAAATCGACGGCACGAACCAGCTCTTCCCCTGCAAAATTATTTGCATACCGCCTTGCATTGAAGCTCCCACCGCCAAAATATACGGCATCTGCACCATTTAAAACGGCGGCAAGCAGACTTTCAAAGCTGCCGGCAGGCGACAAAAGTTCCATTTTACCCATAGTTTTCCTCTGAGAATCCTCTAAAATAAGTAAACGAACCACACCTTGCAGAGTTTTTTCTCCACGAGGCACGGTTCGTTATCAAATCAAAATAAAACTTATACTCCAACAGTCGGCTTAACCGACTTCTCCGCTGCGGACTTTTTGGTTTCATTTCTGAAGGATTCTGTACGCGACGGAGTGGAAACGCTGCGGAGCATTGAGATTTTTCTGTCGAGCGTTTCATAATTATTTTTCGCTATTTTCAACTCATCGGCCATGTTCAGCATGGCGAGAAGAATGCATCTGGTGACGCTCATCGTCGGATATTTTGACTGAACATCGCTTATCCGCATATTAACCATTTCCTCAAGCTGCTTGACCTCTTCATAGCTGCTTGAGCCTACAACTTTAAAGTCTTGCCCTGCAAGCGTGACCGTAACTTTATTTTTATCCATAGACTGCTCCCGTGTTCATGATTACGCAGAGGTATTCCCACTTTGATTATAACCTATGCCCAACAAAAAATCAAGAATGCATTACAAAATCTTTCGTCAAAATTTTTCACTCGCTATAACCTTTTCCAGTGTATTGAGACAGATGACAGCCGCACGAGAGCACTCCGCCGCAAACTCCGCCGCTCCGCCGTCCATTGCATCGGAAACCGCCTTAACGAGCAGACACGGCACTTCGTTTCTATTCGCTGTGAGAACAATTCCGGCCGCCTCCATTTCACAAATATCAGCATTAAAATCGCGGTGCAGCCGGCGTTTTTCTTCCCCGCTTTCAACAAACCTGTCGGCCGACGCACAAATTACACGCCTAAGCTCCGGACAGATTTCGACCGCCTTTTCGACAAGTTCAGCTGTCGTTGGAATATAAACCGAGGGGTATTCCAAGTGTCTTCCGACCTCGCAGTGGTTGTACGCTGAAGTATCATAGGAATAATCGACGACGCTTTCAACAACGCAAACCTTTGCAACCTTCATTTCGGGCGTAAGCCCGCCGACAACACCAAAGTTGGCAATCAGTTTCACGCCGAAGCGGTCGATAAGGTGCTGCACCGCACTTGCAGCGGCAGCTTCGCCCGCACCGCAGGACACTGCATAAAGCTCCATATCGCCATTTTCAACTTTCAGCACATGGAACGGTTTCTCCTCCACAATTTCAATTTGCCCTGCATATTTATCCTTCAACGCCTGTATTTCGACAGCAACAACGAGTCCTAATTTTTTCACTTTCATCCTCTTTCCTCTGTAACGCAAAACTGCCCCGGTCGCCCGAGGCAATTTCAACTATTATTTTTTCTTTCCTTTTTTGCGTTTGGCACCGATTCCACCGATTCCGCTGAAGATGCTGCCTGAGTTTTCTTCAAGTTCACCGCTCTGATAGCCCATGCTTTCGGCGAACTTTGCGAACAATTCACGCTGCTCCTCGCTGAGCCGTTTGGGAATTTCGACTGTAACATTAACGTACAAATCGCCCTTACCCGACATGCGGAGCCTCTGAATACCCTGATCACGGAGCCTGAAGGTCGTTCCGCTCTGGGTTCCGGCGGGAATAGTATACTTCACCTCGCCCGAAAGCGTCGGAACATGAACCTCGCCGCCCAATACCGCTATTGTAACAGGTATTGTCATATTAAGGTAAAGGTTGCTGCCCTCCCTTATGAACTGTTTATGACCCTTTACATGGACGGTAACGAGCAGATCGCCGTCGGGCCCGCCCTTGTAACCGCCATCGCCCTTGCCCTGAAGGCGGATGGTTTGTCCGTCATCGATACCGGCAGGAATATTGACGGCAACCTTAATGGTGCTCATCACCCTGCCCTTGCCCTTACAGTTTTCGCAGGGTTGTTCGACGACCTTACCAGTACCGCCGCAGTTATCACAGGTGCGAGTTGTTGACATCATGCCGAACAGACCGTTCTGCTGCATTCTGACTTGTCCGGAACCGCCGCAGGTGGGGCAGGTTTTGACCGAGCTGCCGGGCTTTGAACCGCTGCCGCCGCAGGTCTTGCAGCTTTCTTCACGTCTGTAGCTGATCTCCTTCTTGCATCCAAATGCTGCCTCTTCAAACGTAAGGGACATCTGGTATCTTATATCGTCGCCCTGGGTACGGGCAGATGAAGCCCGGCTGCCGCCGAAACCGCCGCCGAACATTGAATTCAGAATATCATCAAATCCACTGAAGCTTCCCGTGAAGCCGCTTCCGCTGAAGCCGCTGAAGCCACCGCCGCCGAAACCCTGTGAAGGGTCGAATGCGGCATGACCGAACTGATCGTATTTCGCACGTTTGTCCTTATCGGAAAGCACCTCATAGGCTTCGTTTGCCTCTTTAAACTTCTCTTCCGCTGCTTTGTCGCCGGGGTTCAAATCGGGATGGTATTTCTTTGCAAGCTTGCGGTACGCCTGCTTTATTTCATCGTCTCCGGCCGTCTTTGCAACGCCGAGAACCTCGTAATAATCTCTTTTTTCCGCCATGGCGTTTTCCCCCTTGGGTTAAGCCCTCAAATCTGTATCGGGGGCTGTAATGATTGCAAAATATCTGTAGCCAAGAGCCACTCCGATATTTTAATCGAAAACCTGATGCAATGCAACAGGCACTTAACCTGCAAAGGTGGGGCAAACCTGCCCCACGCTCTGCAAATCGTTTATTCTTCTGCACTAAATTCCATTCGGAATTCGAACCGATTATTGATTATTTATTGTCGTCAACGACCTCGTAGTCGGCATCGACAACGCCGTCATCATGGCTGCCGCCATGGGGAGCGTCCTGAGGAGCTTCGTAACCGGGCTGTGCATTCTGTGCAGTGCCCTGAGTCTGCTGGTAAATCTTACCGAATACGTCGTAGGAAACCTCGGTCAGCTTCTCGCAAGCGGACTTGATTGCTTCTGCATCAGTGCCGGCGAGAGCATTCTTAGTGTTTTCAATCTCCTGATTGATCCTTGCCTTGTCAGCTTCGGGAACCTTGTCGCCGAGCTCTTTAAGAGTCTTCTCGGTCTGATAGACGAGACTGTCCGCACGATTACGCTCTTCGACCTCTTCCTTGCGTTTCTTATCCTCTGCGGCGAAGCGTTCAGCCTCTTCAACTGCCTTGTTGATCTCAGCTTCTGAAAGATTGGTGGAAGCAGTGATGGTGATCTTCTGCTCATTGCCTGTGCCGAGATCCTTTGCAGAGACATGGACGATGCCGTTTGCATCGATATCGAAGGTAACTTCGATCTGAGGTACGCCGCGAGGTGCGGGAGCGATACCGGTCAGCTGGAACCTGCCGAGGGTCTTGTTGTACTGAGCGAACTCACGCTCACCCTGAAGAACATGGATCTCAACGCTGGTCTGACCATCGGCAGCGGTGGAGAAGATCTGACTCTTCTTGGTAGGAATAGTGGTGTTGCGTTCAATCAGCTTTGTGAATACATTGCCGAGAGTTTCAATACCAAGGCTCAAGGGAGTTACATCGAGGAGCAGAATGTCTTTGACTTCGCCGCCGAGAACACCGCCCTGAATTGCTGCACCGATCGCAACGCACTCATCGGGATTGATGCCCTTGAAGGGTTCCTTGCCGGTAATGTTCTTGACAAGCTCCTGAACGGCAGGAACACGGGTCGAACCGCCGACGAGAATGACCTTGTCTATCTGACTGGTCTTAAGACCTGCATCACGCATTGCCTGTTCAACGCAAACCTTTGTCTTGTCAAGCAGGTCGCCGATAAGCTCGTTGAACTTTGCACGGCTGATATTCATATCGAGGTGAACAGGACCGTTTGCATCCATGCTGATGAAGGGCAGGTTGACGTTTGCACTCGCCATGCCTGAAAGCTCGATTTTCGCCTTTTCGGCTGCCTCTTTGAGCCTCTGCTTTGCCATACGATCGTTGCGGAGGTCAATGCCGTGGGACTTCTTGAATTCATCCGCAATGTAATTCATCAATCTTTCATCAAAGTCGTCGCCGCCGAGACGGTTGTTGCCTGCGGTTGCAAGGACTTCGAATACGCCGTCGCCGATCTCAAGGATGGAGACATCGAATGTGCCGCCGCCAAGGTCGTAAATCAAAATCTTCTGGTTAGTTTCTTTATCCATACCGTATGCAAGAGCAGCTGCAGTAGGTTCGTTGATGATACGAAGAACATTGAGGCCTGCAATTTTGCCTGCATCCTTAGTTGCCTGACGCTGACTGTCGCTGAAGTATGCGGGAACGGTGATGACCGCATCAGTAACCTTTTCTCCGAGATATGCTTCCGCATCCTGTTTCAGCTTCTGAAGGATCATTGCGGAAATCTCCTGGGGCGTATAGGATTTGCCGTCAATGGTACGGCGGTAATCCGTACCCATTTCACGTTTAATGGAACTTACGGTGTTGTCGGGATTAGTGATCGCCTGACGCTTTGCAACCTGACCGACGAGACGCTCATTGCCTTTGAAAGCAACGACTGAAGGTGTAGTTCTGGAACCTTCGGGATTTGCGATAACGACGGGTTCACCGCCTTCAAGCACTGCAACGCAGGAATTGGTCGTACCAAGGTCAATACCGATAATCTTACTCATAATTTATGTCCTCCTGATGGATATTTTACTTTTTTATTAATATTTTATGCTTTAACCTTAACGAAGCTGTGGCGAATTATCTTGCCGCGGACACGGTAGCCCTTTTGAAGGACTGCCGTAATGGTGCCGGGCTCAGCCTCGCCCTCTTCATCGCGAAGAACGGCTTCATGGAGGTTCGGGTCAAACTGACCCTCTGCTTCAACTTCCTCAAGTCCGCATTTTTTCAGCTGGTCGAGGAGTTGCTTATTGATTTGCTCAATTCCCTTTGCAAACGGGGAATCATCCGAATTCTGCATTGCCCTCTCAAAATTATCGAGAACAGGCAGGAGACTTTTTATTGTTTCGCGAACGCCGTCGTCAACGCTGTCCGTCCGCAGGCTTTGATTGCGTTTGCGGTAATTGTTGAACTCTGCCTGAATACGCTGTGCATCGCCAACGGCCTCCTCTGCCGTCTTTTTGAGTTTTTCAATTTCCGCCTTGGCAATTTCGTATTCTTCTTTTGTGAGGGTCACGCCCTCTGCTTCTTCCTTAAGGGCTTCGCCCGCTTCGTCAACCGCTTCGGCGACAACCTCTTCAATATCCGGCTTTTCGCCGTCAGCTTTTTTCTTTTCTTTATCTTTAGCCATTGCCTGACGCTCCTTTCCGCAATTCACTGCTCATCTTTATTTTTCCTGAACATATCGCTCAGAACCTTGCTCAGGCTCTCGCTCATGCACTTGAGGACTGCAACCACCTTGCCGTAATCCATCCTTGTCGGACCGATGACGCCCATGGACCCGACTGTTTCATCGCCGACCTTATAGTTTACGCTGACGAGGGAACAGTCACGCAGTTCCTCATTCTCTATCTCCTTACCGATACGCACCGTCAATTCAACGCCGTCATCGGTCGAAAGAACCTGCTTGATGTAGTCCCCGCTCTCGACCTGTTCGAGAAAGGATTTTGCCTTTGCAACATCGGAGTATTCGGGATAATCAAGCATGTTCATTGCACCGACAATCTCGACATCCCTCTTATTTATGTTATCGCCGATCGACGAGAGCATTGCCGCAACATCGCCTGCCTGCTCGCCTATCTCTTCTTTCAGCAGGGGGAGAAGCGTCTGCCGAACATCGACCAGCTTATAACCGACGCACCGTTCATTCATCAACGCCGTTATCCTGTCAAGATCTGCCGCCGTTATTCCCTTTGGCACGCTGAGCATCGTGTTGGATGTTGAGCCGGTGTTAGTGACAATGACTGCCAATGCTTTGCCGCTCGTCACCGGTATGAGGCTTATTCTCTTCAGTCGTGCATTTTTGAGCTGTGGTTTTAAAACAACTGAGGTATAGTTCGTTATGCCGGAAAGCATTCTCGCAGTCTGTTTTATTACCTCGCCGACCTCATTGACCCTCATCTCAAGGTGACTCTTTATGTACGCCGTTTCGCTCTCGGTGAGCTTCGCTTTGTCCATAATACTGTTAACGTAGAGCCTGTATGCCTTTTCACTCGGAACTCTGCCTGCACTCGTATGCGGCTGCTCGAGAAAACCAAGCTCCGTCAAGTCGCTCATCTCATTTCGTATGGTCGCAGGAGAAAGTTCAATATCTTCACGCTTCGACAGCGTCCTTGACCCAACCGGTGACGCCGTCATGATATAGTCGTCAACTATTGCCTGAAGTATCCGCATCTTGCGTACATCCAGAACTTCCGTCATGGTCAAGCCTCCTTTTGTGTTTCTTGTTAGCACTCAACACACTCGAGTGCTAACAGTGAGTATAGTACATCACCCTAAGACTATTGTCAACCCCTTTTTCCTGATTATTCAAAATATATTTTTGGCTCATGAAAAATCGGCACACTCAAACGAGCGTACCGATATTTACAAACAATAATTCAGTGAGAGCCTTTGTCAGTACAAAGTTTCGGGTAATTGAGATTGACGGGAGATCTCCCCTCCAAATCAATCATCATTTACTCAGTCGTTGATGCCATAGTGTGCCTTGGTTGCAGCAATGATGGAGTCAACAAACTCCTGGTTGCCCGGATAGCCATATGGATCGGAATAGTTATGGTCTTCAAGAACATTTTTGACAACATCAAGAACGTACTGAGGAACATCCTCGTCATCGATCGCCGCTGTCACATAGATATCATAGTCCTTGAGGAAGACGACGCTTTCGTCGAGTTCAAAGTCGCGAAGGTTCTTACAGCCTTCAAAGACCTTCGGGTCGGCAGTAACGTCAGCACCCTTGTGTTCCGCCTCATACTGAAGGAGCTTTGCTGCTTCATCATCAGTCATGCAGGAAACGCCGAGCTTTTTCACGTACTTGAAGTAAGTATCGTCAATAAGCTTTTCGACATCATTCTCGGTAACCTCAGGATAGCTGCCCCTGACCTCGCCGAAAAGAACCGCTTTAAGTACAATTGCATTATCGAGAGTCACGTCGTCGTCCATTGCCCAGAAAACTGCAAGAGCATAGCCTGCAACTCTGTCTTCTTGATGGAAAACGACATTGACTGCGACTGCATCCCTGCCGAGCCCCCTGAACTCACCCGCTTCGACATTTGATGTGTCAAGAGTAAGCTCAGCATCGTCCGTTGCAGTCACGATTTTACCGGAGGAAGCTGCTCTGCCCGTAACGCAAAGCTCAACAGTCGACCATTCGGAGCTGACAGTTGCTTCATAGCCGGGAAGGTTAAACTTTATATTTGCCGTTCTGCCGTCTTTATTGGCAGGTGAAACGCTGAACTGCTCGGCCGAAATTGCCTTTTCAGGGAACTTTCCGGAGTCAGTGCCGCTTGCTTTCTGACAGCCGACAGCAGTCAAAGCCATTGCCGCAGCAAGCATAACAATGAGAATGCCTGCTGTAAGTCTATTAGTCTTCATCTTCATACGCCTTTCTTATCCTCCTTAGGCAGCAAATATTTATCCAAAACTCTCCAATCTTGAACAGACTGACTCTTCACAATAAACTGTGCCGGGCATCCGCATATCGAGCAAGCACTCTGGCTCGAGTTCAAAACATGAGCCTGCTGTACAACATCGCCGCAGACGCTGCACCTTCCCGTATGCGTTGATGAGGGTCTTGAATAGGTGTAGGTTCTCTTGTGAGAATTATTGTATTGTATGTAGTAAATGTCTGAAGTGTACTCCCTCGTTCCTGCATGAGCTCCATCCGCTTTAACATTCTCGTTAGTCCATATTCTTGACTTAACGGGGGAATACAGATACCTCAAGACAGCTGTTGCACCGGGCTTGTGTCTCCACTGTCCAACGCTTTTGTAGTATCCCATGAAGTGAAAATCCGGCGTGAGCAATGATGAGCTTGTCATTCTCAAGCACATTACACCACTGAAGCTATTAAGTGATGACGTTGTCGGCAGTGACTTCGTGTATCCCGTACAGCATTTTCCGAGTTCCTTTAAGTCTCCCACAACGAACCCTGCTATCTGGTCGAATTTTCCGGATTTCAAATATTCCCTTGTGTATGCATCCTGCCCCGTCATGAATCCGGGCATCCTGCCGATTCCACCCGTACGTCCAAGCACATACGAATAGCAATCGTACGACTCAAACGAATCGGACCACGAGCCAATCATTGCACTGTCCTGTAGTACATATCTGGCTGCGGAGACCCTCTGCTTGAGAGTTGTGTACGTTATACCGTAATGCTGCTTTGTGGCAGCTGCAATACTGTCAAAGAACATTTGATTGCCGACAAAGCCAAATACATCAGAGTATTCGTAGTTCACCTTAACCTTGTTAACAACATCCAATACATATTCTGCAACATCTTCGTCCGCAATTGCCGCGGTCATAAGAATGTCGTAATCGTAAAGGAATGCCACACTTGGGTCAAGTTCATAGTCGTTGAGAGATGGGATAGCCATTGAATCGCCAACATCATCCTCGCCGGAGCAATGCTCATCCGCCTTTGCCGCCATTCCAAACGGAACGGTCATGACGAATGCTGCAATGAATGCAGCGATCATCATCAGTGAAAT
>CAKTYT010000018.1 GCA_934633695.1 uncultured Clostridia bacterium
ACCTTTTTTTATCCTTCCTTTTTCTCCACCTCTCCCCGTTTTTTTCCGTAACTCCGGGCTTTTTTGCAGAATCGTGCTCGAAATTTGAAAAAAATTCCGAAAAATATATTTGAATTTTTCGGAATTTTTTTGATTCTTTTATTCAATTTTTTTCGTCATCACGCACTGATCTCATCTATGCTCTTTGCACATTTGTGCTCAATAGGCTTCCACGTGACCTTCCCGAAGAGGGCTGCGAGTGAAATCGGAACATAGGTAAACATGAAAAATGGAAAGGTAAACGTATAGAGAATTTTCTTCACGTTCGAAGTATTTATCTTCTTCCACTCTGTTATCGTTGTTATAAGCCCTACGATAAATGCTACAAGATAACTGTTCACCGCAAGTTGGAGCAGTGAATTGAGGGCAACGACTATATCACCGCCCATCAGCACGCCGACAATTATCCCGATAATGTTAAGGATCTGACCCACTATACTCAGTGTAAATGCGGGCATTATCGTCATACTCATATCGAAGCATGCAAAGCTGCCTCCGAACATGCCCTTTATCAGAGCCTTGCCGTACTTGCCAAAGACCTGCAGATAACCCCTTGACCAACGCATACGCTGCCTCCACGACTGCGAAAACTTTGTCGGCTGTTCATCGTAGACGACCGCAGTCGGACAATAAGCAATTTTCTCACCGCTCGTAACGTTTTTTATTGTGAATTCAATATCCTCTGTGAGGGTAAAGAAATTCCATCCGCCATATTTTTCGATTATTTTTTTTGTGAACATGAAGCCTGTTCCCGATACGGCGGCACTTGAACCGAGCAGATTTCTCGGACCGTTGAGATACTTCGATTCGCGGATAAACCACAGTGCATATCCGGCTGAAATCCAGTTATCCCCGAAGTTTTTTGTGTTTCTGTAACAAGTTGCAACGTTTGCACCGCCTGCCAGAGCTTTGTTCATTTCACACACAAATTCTGCATCGACAAGGTTGTCCGCATCGAAAACGAGGTATGCATCGACATTCTCGTTGTAACCGTCTTTTTCTATGCTTTCGAGGAGAAATTTGAGGGCATACCCTTTGCCCACTTTCTTCTTGTCGTAGCGTTCATAGACAACTGCACCCATATTTTTTGCAATTTCCGCGGTTCTGTCCGTACAATTGTCGGCAACAACAAAAATCCGGATAAGCTCGGCAGGATAACTCTGGCGTTTTATGCTTTCAATCAGGTTTCCAATGACGATCTCCTCATTTCTTGCACAAATCAGTGCTGCAAACCTGTGTTGTTCGATGGTATCATCAGTTTTTTTAAATTTTCTGAAAAATGGAACCGCTATGTAAAGAAACTGATACGAATAGCATATTGCAAAAATAATCGAGATAATATAGTTGAGCAATTCTATGTTGTGCATTCAACACTCCTCTCCATCGCTTTTAAGCGAATCAAACGTAATCACTATTTTGAACAAATCTCCATCAACCGTGATGTCAAAGCCGGCATTTTGGAGTTCGGCGAGGCTCTTTGCGATATTGAGTCCCAATCCGCTGCCTTCAGTATGCCTTGAGCTGTCGCCGCGAACAAACCTCTCCGTCAGCTCGTCACCGTAAATATTGAGCGGTTCCCTCGAAATATTTCGCAGAACCACCATTGCTTTCCCGTCAACCGCTAAAACAGAAGCATAGAAACGGGTCCCTCCAAGTGCGTATTTTACAACATTATTCAGTGTATTGTCAAGTATACGCCATAAATGACGACCGTCCGCCATGACCGGAACGGGCTTCTCCGGCACGGAAACAATGACCTCGATCCCACAATCCTCAATCCTTCCCCGGTATTCGCCGACGGCCTGGGCAACTGCAACTGCTAAATCGCATTTTTCCATATTAACCGCAATATTTCCCGTAGACGCTTTTGATGCCTCCATAAGGTCCTCGATGAGCTTTTTCAGCTGCCTCGATTGCCGCTCAAGCACATTTACATAACCATCGATCTCCGGGTTGACAGGCCCTTTCTTTTTGATAATGTCAACATAATTGATTATCGACGTCAGTGGTGTTTTAATATCGTGTGAGACATTTGTTATAAGTTCGGTTCTGAATCTTTCGCTTTTCATTCTTTCTTCCACGGCAATTTCAAGCCCCTCGCCGATTCTGTTGAGACTTTTCGCCAATTCAAGCAGATCAGATGTCATATGTTCAGTATTCACCCTGCACTCAAGCTGTCCTGACGCAATTTTTTCCGCCCCATTCCGCAGCTTCCTGACTGACGTTGCTGTTACGATTATTGCTGCGAAAAGAACCATTCTGATTGCCAGCCACGGAAGTACAGTCCTGTTAAAAAACAAGCCCAGTACAATGAGTTCCATGAAAAATTCCGCTGCGGCGATAAGGGCCGCTCTGGGAACTACCGGCAGGCTTTTGAATGTATACGCAATTCTTTTCCACACACCTCTGCACAGCTTTATAAGAAATACGAAGAGGTGATAAATCAGATTGTTTTTTAACAGCGTTCCGCCCTTTATGCGAACTGCAAAACTGAGTGCGTAAATCAAACCGAATACGTACGCCGCAAGTGCCGTAAGAATCATTCCGACCTGCCCGAATGAATAAAAAACATTGGACACCAAAACGGCAAACAGCACATAAATGCCCGTCAGCAAATCGAGTGGTACTCTGTCAACGGGGCCGAACGTTACGTCACCTTTATCTGGTCCTCTGCCCGCAACGCAAAAAAGGAAGACAAGATCCGCTGTAAACAGCAGTGCGGCAAGTCCGCCGCAGACAATGGAAACATTACGCATGCGGCAGCAAAAATTAAATAATGCATTTACCCGACCCATTTCAATCGACGTGCTGACTGTACTGCTGACATAAAGTTCAGTGCAAAAGCCATTCAGCTCCCTTTTGAAAAGAATGGTTTCCTCTTCGGATCTTTCTTCGCCGTATTCAGACCTGCCGACAGTAGTATCGAAAATCAAATTTCCATCTGCATCCTGCACCTTCGCATAAACACCTAATCGGGCGAGCCATTCGAGTTCCTCACCCGTACTCTGTTCCTCTGCAAACAATGTGATATTGTCAATGTACCTGTACGCCGTGCTTTTAAGAGCATTCCTCCTCGCATCATCATAGCTGCCTGCATATGCGTCGGTTTCCGCCATCCACAGCGTTGCCAAGGCGAATGCAGTACATAGTCCGGCAAGCAACGCTGAAGCAATGACTGCAATTGCTTTGACAGGCATAGAATAGATCGCTCTTTTCTTCATAGTGGCTTTTTCTTTCGAATTATTCACGACGTTTCCCGGAATTAAATTTATATCCCTTTCCCCACACGACCTTGACGTATTCCGGTTCGGCCGGGTTGATTTCGATCTTCTCTCTGATGTGGCGAATATGCACGGCTACCGTGCTTTCCGCACCCAACGGCATATCCATCCATACTTTTCGGTAAATTTCTTTCGGTGACATGACCGTATCCGGGCTTGTGATCAGCACCTTTAATATTTCATACTCAGTCGGTGTGAGATTGACAAGCTCGCCGTCAACATGAACCTCCTTCTTCCTGTCGTCAAGCTCAACGCCGCCGACCTTGACCTGCTCTGCATCCTTTCCGATACCTCCCAATTGGGTGTACCTTCGCAACTGGGACCTTACCCTTGCAATGAGTTCCGCCGGATTGAATGGTTTTGTCATATAGTCATCCGCCCCCATGTTGAGTCCCGATATCTTATCCGCATCCTCACTCTTTGCCGTCAGCATGATGATTGGTATGTTTTTTAGCTTTCTCAGCTTCGTCATTGCTTCCATGCCGTCCATTTTCGGCATCATAACATCGAGCAGTACGAGCTCAACACCCTCTTTCGACGCGATTTCAACAGCTTCAATGCCGTTATACGCCTTGACAGTCTCATAGCCCTCGGCATTCAGATAAATTTCGATTGCATCAACAATATCCGCTTCATCATCGCAAATCAGAATTTTGTTCATTTCATCCTCCCGTACATATCGCTCGGCTGCCTTAATTTTAACGCAATTACACGCAGAATAAAAGCATTTATCCCTTAAGATTCTCTTAATATTGACACTCTCTTGTGTCTCTTCTCAAAACGGTCAAACAATGCTTGACATGCACTGCTCCGAGTTCTATAATCACGTTGAAAACCGTAAAATGCGGTTGTTAATAAACAACAGAAAGGAGAATCGTCATGCAATTGTTAGTTATTACTATTGATAACTGTGATGAATTTCTTGCAACGCTGGAAGGGCTAAAGGCTCATGGCATGAACGGAATCGTTTTTCAGTCCACCAGTCTCAAGCACGCTCTGCTCAACAGCACCATTGACGCCGGACCTATTTTCGGCGGCGTAAGCAAGGTCATTAACCACGATTTTGAGTCCAGTCACACTGCTTTTCTTCTGCTCAACAACGACCAGATAGAACATGCAAAGAGAGTTATCCGACGCAATACCAACGGACTTGGCAAGAAGGGCATAATGTTTACTCTCCCCGTCACCTCCTTTGAAGGTATCGACGATCAGGAATCCGAATAATTTTCCCCCACTTAACACCCCGATGCACCCGTTTCGGGAATCCGTTACGGGTTGTTTTGCTGCTTTATTTTTAATCAATGTAAGGAATTGATCATGCACACTCTGTTGATTCTCGCCGCTGCAATGGCGGCAGGCCTTGCCCTTTCAAGGCTGATGAAGGTTTTGAACCTTCCCAATGTCACCGGTTACCTCATTGCAGGTATTATCATCGGTCCGTTCGTTCTGAAGCTCATCACTCCGACCGACATTCAGGACACTAAAATAATTACGACTACCGCCCTGGGCTTTATCGCCTTTTCCATCGGCGGCGAATTTAAACTCAGCTTTTTAAAAAAGCTGGGCAAGCAGATAGTCATCATTACTGTTGTTCAGGCACTTGTGACCGTTATCCTCGTCACACTTGCAATGCTGCTCGTCCCCGGCGATAACCGTATTGCCAGGGCTTTGCTCCTCGGTGCAATTGCCGCTGCGACGGCTCCCGCTGCAACGCTGTTGGTCGTCCGGCAATACAAAGCCAAGGGACCCGTAACCGACACGCTCCTGCCCGTAACCGCATTCGATGATGCCATAGGTCTTATGATTTTTTCACTCTGCTTTGCCCTTGCTCAGGTCTTCGTTTCGGGAGCAGAGTTGACCGCCCAAGCCGTTGTACTCAATCCCCTTTGCGAAATTGCACTCTCTCTGCTCGTTGGCGGTGCAGTCGGCGGTCTGCTTGCACTCGTGACCCGTTTCTTCCGCTCGGATGCAAACAGGCTCTGTCTTATGCTCGCTTCCGTCTTTGCCTGCGTTGCCCTCTCCGATATGTGGGACCTTTCTTCGCTCCTCACCTGCATGATGCTCGGTGCGGTCTACGCAAACCTCCGCAGCGATTCTGTACGGCTCCTTCAGCTGTGTGAGGGCTGGACACCTGCTCTGTTCATGCTATTCTTCGTTCTTTCCGGTGCAGAGCTTGATTTCTCGATCCTTCTCACCGTTGGTCTTGCAGGCGTAGTGTACATCGCTGCACGTTCTGTCGGCAAATACTCCGGTGCATACTTGGGTTCTGCAGTGTCCAATGCCGAACCCTCTGTACGCAAATTCCTCGGTGTAACACTTTTTCCGCAAGCAGGCGTTGCGATCGGCATGGCCCAAATGGTTGCCGCAAGTCCCGACCTTGCCCCCATCGCTCCCCAGGTCGTTACCGTTGCACTGTTTGCGACGCTTGTATATGAACTCATAGGTCCCGTTCTGACCAAGCTCGCCCTCACGAAAGCAGGCGAAATCAAAAAAGCCGCCTGATCCTTTCAAGTTATCGAAAATGCCCCCTGCACCAAAAAGTGATATGTACCCCCAATACCATACACCCGGTATGGGGGCATATCAAGACGGCAGGGGGTATTTTCTTTCCGGAGATTCACTTCCAAGTTTTTTTACAAGCACCGTGGTTATTCGACTTTTCCACACAAAGTTTTCCACACTGACACGGTCTTTATGGATAAGTCTAAAAAAATGCCTGTCCTTCTAACCTTTTTCTGTGGATAATTCTGTGGATATTGTGGATAACTCGCAAAATTCGTGTGGATAACCTGTCCTTATACATGCATTTTTCCACTGTTACGTGCATAACTCAAGGAAAAGAAAGAGCTGCACCGATGGAAAGACCCACCGGTGCAGCTCAGGAAAATCATCTTGCAAGAAAGCTTTCCGCACTGGGATTGAGGTCCAAGTCATCCCTGTACCCCTTCATAAGCCTGTAATGCCCCTGACATGCGATCATCGCCGCATTATCGGTGCAGAACCGCCAATCCGGACAGCAGAACCTTATCCCGTTTGCACTGCACTCCTCGCCGAGTCTTTTCCTCAACACCTTGTTTGCACTGACTCCGCCCGCAAGTGCGAGGGTATTCATCCCATTGTTGAGTGCCACACGCACGGATTTCTTTGTCAACGTTTCAACGACCGAACGCTGGAACGACGCCGCAACATCGGCACGATTGACATCCTCTCCTTTCTGCTCCGCATTGTGCAGAAGGTTTACGACCGCCGTTTTAATTCCCGAAAAGCTGAAGTCATTCGTATCGCCCTCATTGAACGGAGCGTGGAATTTATAAGCACTGTCGCTGCCGTTCATCGCAAGCTTTTCAATTTCCGGTCCGCCCGGATAGCAGAGCGACAATGCCCTTGCAACCTTGTCAAATGCTTCGCCTGCTGCATCGTCTCTCGTCCTGCCGATGAGCTCAAAGTCATCGTAATCATGTACAAGTACAATATGGCTGTGCCCTCCCGATGCAACAAGGCACATGAACGGGGGTTCAAGGTCGGGATATGTCAGGTAGTTTGCCGCAATATGCCCCTCAATATGGTTGACCCCGATGAATGGCAGTTCACATGCATATGCAAGCCCCTTAGCATAGCTGACACCGACCAGCAATGCTCCGATAAGCCCCGGCGAATACGTTGCGGCAACTGCTCCGATGTCGTGGATGGTCAAGGAGGCTCTATCCAGAGCTTCTTTGACGACCGAACCAATCCGCTCCGTATGGCTTCTCGATGCAATTTCCGGCACAACACCGCCATACAGCCTGTGTATAGGTATCTGCGTATGAACGGCCATACTCAGCACTTCACGTCCGCCACGGACGACCGAGGCCGCCGTTTCATCACAGGAAGACTCTATTGCAAGCAGAACATTGTTCCTTCCGGAAACATATTCTTCATATTTTTTCTGAGTTCGCTCAAAATAACTCATTTTAAACCGCCTTTTCTTTTAAAGGGTGGCACTTGCTGCTCACTTTTTTCAGGATAAACAGCAGCACACCCACAGAAGACAAAATTGCTGTCCCTACACGAAGTATCCTGAGTATAATGTCGCTAAACAACTCCTCCGGGCAGATCCTTATCATTCTGCTGTACATTGGATCAAAGGTGGAGCCTTCAAGGTCGAGAAAGATTTCGTGAAATTTTATCCATAGACCGCTAAAGTCCAACAGACCCCAAATGACCAAGGCCAAAACAAGGCACAATATCCCTCCCAGGCCTGTTAAGTAGCTCGTAAAAAGCATTTCCGCAGCTTCTCTCTTGATTATCAGGACTGCCGCAGCAGCTGCAAACGCCGCTGATGAGAAACAGATCCACATGAACGTTTCGACAGCTTTATATAGGCGGCGAACATCCTGCATATGTAGTATCTCTTTTTCATTGAACATTTGCATTTTAATGCCGTTGACAGTAACTTCCAGCTCCATCGAGTCCACTTTGCCGTCCATGTAATCGACCATCCGCATGTAAGCCCTGCACATGTCCTCCGTGCTCATGCCCGTGTACTCGTTGAGATCCAGCTTTTCATATTCTCTTTTTATCCATGCTCCATCGTTTGCACAGATGCGTACTGACAAAACCAGAGTTCCGAGGATGAACAGGAACATTGTGACGCAGAGCAAAAAATTTATCAATTCTTTTTTCATTATTCCAAACCCAGGTTAGAACGTATCTCCGTCTCCGCCTCCGCCAGTTCCATCATGATATTTTCGGGAAGCCCCTCTGCAGAGGTTGGAACAATAACGTATTTTTCGTCGTACAAGTCTGCAATCGTCCTGCATGGCAGCATATTCCGTGAGTCAATGCTCACCCTTCCGTCCGCCTTGCGTGAAATCGCAACATCGAGGATAAAAGTGTTCTTGCTCATGTCTTTTGACATACTTGAAGCAAAATTACCCAGAGAATATGCACAGAGCACCGCCCTCCCGTCAGCAGCCGTCAGCCAAACAACGGGCTGAATTGCATGTGGATGCGAACCTGCAATAAGGTCAACTCCGGCGTCTGCCATTTGCTTTGCACGCATCTTCACGCTGTCATTCGGTTCGTGCGTGAATTCATTGCCCCAGTGATTGTATGCGATTATGAATTCCGCCCCTGCTGCCCTTGCCGCTTCAACGTCACGCTTTACCGCCTCTTCGGAGTAAAAGCTGAGCATGTAGCCCTTGCCGTCGTCAAGCACCGGACCTTCGAGATCGTTGCAGGTTGCAGTGTAGGCAAGCAAACCAATTTTGATTCCGTTGACATCGATAATGATGTAATGCGGAGTTTCTTCGTTCTCATAAAGCCCGATGTACGGAATATTTTTCTCTTCAATTGCGGCAATCGTCTCTTCAACACCAAGTGTGCCCGCATCACAATTATGGTTGTTTGCACACACGAGGGCATCAAAGCCCGCATCAATAAGTGCATTGAGGTATGTACTCGGACCGTTGCAATACGGCATTCCGTTCATTCTTGAAATGCTGCTCGAATATGGACTGCTGTCGGATAAAACCGTTTCAACATTGCCGACAACAAAATCGGCTTTTGAAAAGATCTCCTTCACATATTTAAAGGTAGGTCTGAAGTCGTACGTTCTGCCCGTCTGTCTGCCCTGTGCAATTGCGGCAGTCTGCTGTTTCCCAAGGCACATCAAATCGCCGACGAGCATGAGCCTTGCCTCTGCGGGTTCGGGCGTTGCAGTTGGCTCAGCCGTGGGAACTTCGGTCGGCACCTGCGTTGGGGTGGGAGCTGTCGTCAAAACAGCCGTAGGTTCGGGTGTTTCCTCCGCCGCCCAATGACCGTCCGGCATACCGACACAGCCTGTCAATGCAGTGACCAGCACGACAAGTGCCGCTGCACAAATGCTTATAATACACTGCCGTTTAGTCTTCAATACTCTCATCCTCAACGAAAATATCGCTTGTAACTCTATCAGAAATCACTTTGTGAATGTACTTCATTACTTCGACATGAGCGGGATGCTCGCGGTATGCCTTCATTCCCTGTACGTCATGGTGCGTGCAGATAAGTGCCATGTCGTAACTTGCCGGTGTATGGCACTCGTCAATGCCGATTTCGAGCTTGAGCAGGGTCGGAACGATGCCGACAAGGCTCTTAAGCCTTTCCTCAACAATTTTCATGTTTTCTTCCCTTGACTTACCCTCTGCCTCCGGCAGGAACTTCCACATAACAATATGACGGAGAACTCTCATTTTTCTTCCTTCCTCATCTTGGGATTTTCCCATAATAAGCAAATTATATCACAGCGATATGCACACCGCAAGTTTCTGTAAAAAGAAAAACCGAGCTGCCCGAAGGCAGCCCGATTCATTTTGCTGTTAGCTATCAGTCAGCAACAACCATTTCGCCGCTGAATGCGGTGGGCTGATAATTGCCGAGGTCGTAGAGTTCGATTGCGAACATACCGGTCATCTGAACGCCGGGATCTGACATGATAACACCCATTTCTTCGAATGCACCGTTGGTGGTGTCGATTCTGACAACAGTCTTGGACTGGGATGAGCTGATGGAGCCCCAGTAGAAGGTGTTGTTGTACATGCAGCCGCTCTGGTTGTAGAAGTTGCCGGTGTTAAGATCAACGGGAGAGATGCCGAGTTCGGCAATCTCATTGATGGTGGGATTGTCGCTGAAGAGGTCAACGCTGCAGAGAGTGCCGTATGCATCAACATAGAAGAGTACGCCTGCTGCATTGAAGTCCATTGCTACAACGCCGTTCTGGATATCGGCAACCTTTTCGCATGCTGCGGTTGCGGTATCAATGGTGTAGAGTTCCATTGCACCGGAAATACCGAAGAGCATGCCGTGAGCGTTGTCGTATGCCATCTCGTTGAAATCAAGACCGTTGACTGAACCAACGTTGGTCCAAGCACTGAGCCTGCCGTTGCTGGGATTGAGAGTAGCCTTCTTAATCATACCGTCAACAAACTCGTAGCAAGTTTTGCTTGTACGGTCGTAACCTGCTGCCCAAACGCTGGTACCGGAAGCGGTAACTTCGCCGTAGTAGAGTCTGCTGAGATCGGTGGTAAGAGTGAAGAGCCACTGCTTCTCCTGGAGGTTGAGGCCATAGCCGTAGATGCTTGCATCTTCGTAGTTGCCGGAAGGCATTCCGCCTCCGCCGATTTCGATCTGGGTGAGGGAAGAACCATTCCAGAGGTAACCGGAAACGTTGCCTGCATAGTCACCTACAACGAGGATGTTGTTGGTGCTGCCGTTGAGGGAAACCTGAGTGTTGACACCGCGGCTCTGCTCAAAGATACCGATTCTTTCAACGAGGGAACCGAGCTGACCGTTGTTGTTGGTATAAACTGCTGCGTATGCAACATAGTGCTCGTCGGTTACGGTGAAGTTGAACTTACCGTTTGCAACGGAGAAGTTGGATACGACGGGAGCGGTGGTATCAATGTGTACGGGGATATCCCACTTCCAGTTCTTGCTTGCATCGGTGGTGAAAGCGTTGGTGCTGTGACGACCGTCATTGTTGAACTTAGCTTCAACACGGACGATAAGGTCGGACTTGTTGTACTGGGTGAAGTTGAAACCGCCGGGGAATACGCCCTGGTTTACACCAAGCTGTACACGCCTGTTGGTATCGAAGAAGCCCTTCTCGCAAAGACCGGGGTTGGAGATAACGCCGAGTTCATTGCCGGTTGCGGGATCGATGACAACGTAGCGAACGTTTGCCTGACGGACAAGACCGGTATAAACGAGGTTCAGAGTATCGAGAACGCCGTCGCCGTTGGGGGAGATTGCGTTACGATCTGCAAGGTAGTATTCGAGGTCGCCGGGATCAACGAAGGGGTTGATGCCGAGGCCCTGGATGGTGTTGCCCTTCTTGTAACCTGCGGTGTTGGGATAGTTGTTGCTGTTAAGCTGAACATCCTGATAGTAGTAACCAAAGTCAATGGTTTCTGCATAGTTCCAATCGCCGTAGTATCCAAGGTAGGGAACGGTGAGGCTTACGCCGTCGTTTGCACCCTTGGTGGGAGCTTCGATGAGACCGAGAGCAACGCGTGCGATGAGAACTGCGTCTGCCATCTTGATCTGGCCGTCGCCGTCCATATCAACGTTAACGTCGTCGCTGAGGGTGATGAGACCGAGTGCTGCACGCATTACGAGAACAGCGTCGGAAATCCTTACAACACCGTCGCCGTCAGCGTCGCCGAGGAGAGCACCGCCGCTGGTTGCGGGCATGAGCTCGATGAAGCCCTCTATGAAGGAGCCGGAGGTGTAATACTGGTCGATGTATTCCTTGCCGCTGTCGGTAAGGTTAATGGTAACGGGAACTTCGGTCTGGCCGCCTGCGGGTACAACCACGGTCTGGGGCTTGTCGAAGGTAACCATGCCATCGTCCTTAGCGAGGTCATAACCGGTATCGGTGTAAGCGATGATAGGCTGCTCGCCTGCTTCATCGGCATAACCGAGGATGGTCAGGTCGTTAAGAAGAACGGAGGGCTGAACTGTGTACTTAAGTTCGGTGGTGCCGAAATTGTGTACGGTGAAGGTGAGGGTGTAGGAACCGGTCTTCTGAGGATCATCGCCGAGCTCGATCTTGGGACGGTTGCCTTCGGTACCTTCAACGGTGATGTAAGCAGTGGTGGTAACGGCCTTTGCAAGGTTCATTTCGCCTGCACCCTGATCACGAACGAGAGCGTAGTCGCCGCCCTTGTCGACAACGGGGGTTGCAGTGCTCATGAGGATGCAGTTTACAAGGTCATGCTGCTCACGAGTGCTGAGGTTGGGGAACTTGTCCTTTACATATTCGGTGATGATAGCCATACCGCCGCAGATATGGGGGGTTGCCATGGAGGTACCATCCCATGCCTGGTAGAGAGAACCGGAAATAGCGGGGTCGGTGGAAGAGTAGATCTGGCCGCCGGGAGCGGTGATCTCAGGCTTCATACCGAGGGTGGTGGTGCAGCCCCAGCTGGAGAAGTCACTGGGCATATTGCCGCCGACTGCATCGTAGATACCTGCCTGTGCGGCAACGGTCATCTGCTTGTTTGCAGCTGCTGCAAGAGCATCACCGGTTTCCTTGGAAACTGCAACATGGGGGATCCTGCCTGTGTAGGCGACCATGTTGACCGGCTCGTTGGGAACATTGTTGTAAACAACGCACGCAACTGCACCTGCTGCTTCAGCGTTTGCAGCCTTGTCGGTGAAGTTGATGGAGCCGCGCTGTACGAGAGCGATCTTACCCTGAACGTTGACCTGTGCAAAGTCTTCAACGGTACCGGCACCGGGAACCATGACGTATTCAACGGTCTGTCCGCCGAGAGCGGTCCTGAACTTAACGGGGTTTTCATCATTCTCGGTATAACCGTAGTTGATGTCCTCAGCAGTGAAGTAATAACCCTGTGCCTTGGAGTTCTTAACTGCTGCAACGGATATACCCTCGGGCCAGGTTGAGGGGGAACCTACAACACCGCTGTCGGGGTTTTCAACGAGGTTGTAACCGCCTGCTACGAAGGAACCGGCTACGATATCGGTGTCGCTCCATGCGTTGCACATTGCTGCGTTGTAGTCGTTACCTGCTGCCATAGCAAGATTTACGCCTGCGTTGATGATACGCTCAAGTGCTGTACCAAAGGAAGAATCGTAGTGATCTTCTGAGCCACAGGGTCTGCCGAGGGAGAGGTTTGCACTGTCCGCACCGATGACCATGGTGTCCTCAAGAGCGGGGAGGATGTTTGACCAGCTTGCACCGCCGCTGGGTGAGAAGACCTGCATGACTGCGATCTGAGCATCCTTTGCAACGCCCTGGATCTCGCCGCCGTTACCTGCTGCAATACCTGCAACGTGAGTACCGTGGTCGCTGGTGTTTGCGGGGTGAGCAACGTTGGAGTTGTTCATGACGTAGTTCCAACGGAAGGGGATCTTCGCACTGTAGTAAACGTTGTTGACGTTCATCTGGCTGCCGGAACCGTTGAGGTTGCCGCCTGCGATGATATTTGCAACATCGTCACGGGTGAGCTTTACATTTTCGGGAGCAACGGAGAATGCGGGATGGTCTACCTTACAGCCGGTATCGATGATGGCAACGAGAGTGCCTTCGCCGGAGTAATCGAGATCCCAAGCAGCGGTTGCACCGACCTGAGTGGTGGTGTTGAACAGCTCGGGGCTTTCCCATTCCATTGCGACGAATGCATGAATGCCGTCCATATTGTTGATTTCTTCAACGAGACGGTATTCGCCCTTGAACGAGAAGCCGTTCATGAGGACGGTGTAGTTATGCATAACGTCGATCTCTACGCCGAGTTTGCTGCTCATGTCGACAACAAGTGCCTTCTGAGAAGCGAGGAGTTCCTCACGGTAGCCACCCGCTGCCTTAAGGTCGCTGCAAACGTCTGCTGCGGGGGCAACCTTATCGATGGATACCATAATATCCACGATATCGGTGGGGTTCAGTTCTTCGGAAACAGTTTCTTCAGCTGCTGCGAAGGTTCTGCCGTTCCTGATGCCGGAAACATCGATGCGAACGGAGTCGATTGCTTCAAGGGTGCCCTTGACCTGAGTCTGCTGGTCAGCAACTACGCCGCTGAACGCCGGAATAACCAGCACGAGAGCGAGCAGGCACGCAAGAAGGCTCTTTAATGATTTCTTCATGTCTTTTCCTCCTGATAGAAATTTCTGAAGAGAGTGCAGACTTATCTACACCCATTCCACCATAGTATAAAGTTGAATGCTCCGTATGTCAAGAGTAAACTGCTCATTATTCGCCATGTTAACAAAAAAATTTCTGTTGTTTATGCTGTAAATTACTGTCATTTGATAATTTTATCTGTGTCCCGCAGCAAAATTTGTTCTCTTATTGAAATCTTTTCACTTAATGCCGAATATTGATTTTATCTTTTTTTTCACTTATAATGGCTGCATTCTCAGCTTCGGAGGGAAAAATGAGGCGTATTGTTCTGATAATCGAATATGACGGCACAAATTATGTCGGCTGGCAGATTCAGCCAAACGGCATTTCCGTTCAGCAGGTGATTTGCTCCGCACTGAAAAGACTCACCGGTGAAGAAGTTTCACTCCATGCATCGGGCAGAACTGACAGTGGCGTCCACGCACACGCACAGACGGCTCATTTCGACACGGAGTCACGCATACCCGCCGATAAATTCTGCTTTGCACTCAATACCTTCCTTCCGCCCGACATCCGGCTCCGTGCAAGCTTTGAAGCTCCGGCAGTGAACGGGGCTGAATTTCACTCACGCTTTTGCGTAAAACGCAAGCACTATCGCTACACCGTACTCAATGCTCCGCACAATTCTGCATTCACCCGGAACACTGCCCTCCACATACACGCAAAGCTCGATATCAAAAGACTCAATGAAGCCGCAGGTTTCTTTTTGGGTACGCATGACTTTGCCGCCTTTAAGGCCGCCGGAAGCAAGACCGCAACGACTGAGCGGACAATTTATAAATCCGTTTGGACAAAATGCGGCAATTACCTTTATTACGACGTTGCAGGCAGCGGATTTCTTTACAATATGGTCAGAATAATGGTTGGGACAATGCTCCGGATCGGCATGGGATATGAAAGCCCCGACTCTGTAAAGCATGCCCTCGAATTTCCCGTCAGGGACAATGCCGGCGACACTGCCCCTGCACACGGACTCATGCTTTACCGCGTCGAATATGATGATTTTGATACAGATGATTTTTAGGATCTCAGCCCGATAAGCTCCGCCGCAGCATCTTTCAAAATGCTCTGAAAATAGCTTTCGAGCTCCCCTGCTTCCCATTCGATCCCCATTGCAAACAGCGAGCAGCAGAAAAACGAACATATTTTTTCACTGATGCTTCCGTTTTCCGCTTTCTCTGCGGCGAACGGAGCAAAGAGCATCAGTGTGTTTAAAAATTTCAGTTTAGCAGAGCGGATCTTTTCGTCATTCAAATACAGCTTGTTCATATCGTAGTCGTCGTTCCTTCCGCACGGCTTTGCACAATTTGCACAGTTCGGAGCGAGCTTCCGCTTTTCAAAGTGGATTTTGTCGATCGCCCTTCTCACGGCTTCGGCATCCGTTCCTTCGGCGTAAACCTCAAGCCCTCTGTACATTGCGATTTGAGCTTCCCTTTCCAGTCCGTTCCCTTGTGAAGCCCTTGCAAGCCCGATGAGTGAGCCTGCAAGTTCCTTTTTTAGTTCTCCCGTTTTCCCATTCGTCATTCAGCGTCCCCCCATTTATTTTACTGATTTGATTTCACCGGTCGTTGTTAGTGTCACGACCCTTACGGGCAGGTTCTTTCCGCAAATCCGAAGTGCATTTCTAACCGCCGCTTCGATTCCGCCGCAGCAGGGCACTTCCATCCGTACAACAAGGATTTCTTTTATAGTGTTCAATGCGAATATCCCCGAAAGCTTTTTCGCATGGTCTGCCAAATCGAGTTTAGGACAGCCGATCAACGTTATCCGTCCGGCGATAAAGTCTTCGTGGAAATTTCCGTAAGCATATGCCGTACAGTCGGCGGCGATGAGCAGGCTTGCATTATTGTAAAAATCCGATTGAACCGGTGCAAGCTCTATTTGGATCGGCCACTGCGAAAGCCTTCCTCCCGTTTTTTCCGCTCCAAAGTCATTTTTTTCACCGTCCCTGCAATGCTCGATCCTCTTTGCCGCAGAACCCGGGCAGCTGCACGGAGCTGCCTTCGCCTTTTTGGCACGCTCGACCGCATCTGCATCGTATGCAGCCGCCTCACGCTCAATGAAGTTTATTGCACCCGTCGGACACACCGGCAGACAGTCGCCCAGACCATCGCAATAATCGTCACGCATGAGCTTCGCCTTGCCGTTCACCATTCCGATTGCTCCCTCATGGCAGGCGTTTGCACATGCACCGCAGCCGTTGCAAAGTTCCTCGCTGATGTTTATAACTCTTCTCAACATTTTCTCAATCCTCCGTTTTTCTTTACTTATGCGTTTCCGCTTGCTTTTCCAAGGCTATTATAGTACAATATCCATGAATATTCCGTTGCATTTGCAACGAAAAGGAGATTTAATGGAGCAATATCTGTCTCTCATCCGTGCAGCACACCTGTTTCACGGGATCGACGAAAAGGATACGCTGAAGCTTCTTCGCTGTCTCAATTCAACCGTACACAAATACAAACACGGCGAATACATTTTCCGTGCCGGGCAAAGGCTTACGCTGTTTGCGATCCTCCTTGAAGGCAGGGTGTACATTCAAAATGATGACTACTGGGGCAACCGGAGCATTCTCAACGAGCTTTCGGCAGGCGAGGTCTTCGGCGAATCCTATGCCGTTGTCTCGGAGGAGACGCAGGAGACTCTGCCGCTGCTGAACGACGTTGTTGCCGTCACCGACTGCTCAGTACTCTTTTCGGACACGGAGCGTGTGTTTTTTCCCTGTGAAACGGCATGTGCCTGCCATTCCGTGCTGCTTTTGAACCTCTTCTCCGTGCTTGCCGAGAGGAACAGGCTGCTTACGGAGAAGCTCGGTCACATGTCAAAACGCACTACGAGGGAAAAGCTCCTCTCCTACCTCTCTTGTCGGCAGGCATTGACCGGCTCTTCCTCCTTCAGGATCCCGTTTAACAGGCAGCAGCTTGCAGATTTTCTCTCCGTTGACCGCAGTGCAATGTCGAACGAACTGTGCAAGATGCGTAACGAAGGCATTCTTGATTTCTGTCGAAGCGACTTCACATTAAAAAATCCACATGAATTTACGGAGGACAGCGAATGAAACTGGTATCTTGGAACGTCAATGGGCTTCGTGCCTGCATGGGTAAGGGCTTTAACGACTTTTTCACTGAAATCGATGCAGATATTTTTGCCGTTCAGGAAACAAAGCTTCAGGCAGGTCAAATTGACTTTTGCCCCGAAAACCGCAGCTGTTTTTGGAATTATGCCATAAAAAAGGGCTATTCCGGGACGGCCGTCTTTTCAAAAGCCGAGCCTGTTTCTTCCGCACTTGGAATGGGGCTTTCCGAAGAGTTCGAATCGGAAGGCAGGGTCATTACGCTCGAATACCCTGAGTTTTTCTTCGTTACCGTTTACACTCCCAATGCTCAGCGTGAGCTTACGCGGCTTGAATACCGATGCCGCTGGGAAGACGAGTTTCGCAATTATGTTCAAAAACTCGACAAGTTAAAGCCTGTCATTATCTGTGGTGACCTCAACGTTGCTCATAATGAGATCGACCTTAAAAACCCCAAGTCCAACAGGGGCAACGCAGGCTTTACCGATGAAGAACGTGGAAAATTCACTCAGCTGCTCCAATCGGGTTTTACCGACAGCTTCCGTTTCCTCTACCCCGACCGCACGGAGGCATACACATGGTGGAGCTATATGTTTAAGGCACGTGAAAAGAATGTCGGCTGGCGTATCGATTACTTCGTTGTAAGCGACCGCATTGCACCCAGGATTAAGGAGGCCTTTATCTGTTCCGATGTTTTTGGCAGCGACCACTGCCCCGTCGGCATCGATATTGACCTTTAATTTATAAAAATGTAAAGAATAGAAAGATTAAAATGAAAAAACTCGGCTTTGGACTTATGCGTCTGCCCCTCACCGACCCAAACGACTCGGCGAGCATCGATATGGAGCAGGCAAGGCAAATGATCGATGAATTCATAGACAACGGATTCACCTATTTTGATACCGCCTACATGTACCACAAGTACAAGAGTGAAACAGCTGTCAGGGAGCTTCTGACCTCCCGTCACGACAGGAACAGCTTCACTCTCACAAGCAAGCTGCCCATAATGAGCCTGCATTCCGCAGATGAGCTTGAGAAGGTGTTCAACGAGCAGCTTGAGAAATGTGGCGTTGACTATTTCGACTATTACCTTGTTCACAATGTCAACCGCAACGACATGGACAATGTAAACAATTTTGATGCATTCGGCTTTGTCCAGAAGAAAAAAGCCGAGGGTAAGGTTCGGCACATCGGCTTCTCCTTCCACGACACTGCGGAAATGCTTGACACTGTGCTTACTGAGCATCCTGAGGTCGACCTTGTTCAGCTTCAGATAAACTACCTCGATTGGGAGCACGGTCAAGTCCAATCCCGTCTCTGCTATGAAACGGCAAGGAAGCATAATAAGCCTATCGTTATCATGGATCCTGTCAAGGGCGGAACTCTTGCATCGGTCCCCGACGCCGCACTCCGCATCATGAAGTCACTTCACCCCGATATGAGTCCTGCAAGCTGGGCCATTCGCTTTGCGGCAAGCCTCGAAGGAGTCATGGTCGTTCTGAGCGGAATGTCCGACCTTTCGCAGCTCCGTGACAATATGGGCTTTATGAAGGAGTTCGCTCCCATTTCAAAGGAAGAGCTTGAAATTATCCGCACCGTTACAGACATCGTATATTCATCCATACTCGTTCCATGCACAGGTTGTGCATATTGTGTGGAAAAATGTCCTGCAAATATCCCGATCCCTGATTATTTTTCCTTGTTCAATCGCAAAAAACAGGGAAAACTCCCCCGCACCCGAGACGGACGCAGCGAAGAATATGACACGCTTGCCGCTTCCCACGGCAAGGCAAGCGACTGTCTAAAGTGCGGAAGCTGTGAAAACCTATGTCCCCAACACATTGAAATTCGCAGTAAGCTCGAAAAAGTCGCAAAGGAATTCGAACGGGATTGATTTTCACATTAAAACATGCCATTCGAGTGGAAAATTTTTCCTGAATCAGTTTTCATCTGCGAGCAATACTATGAGTGCGGCTTGATTGAAGTGCGGCAGAGTGAATTGTTCCCGGTGACTGTTCAACTTCCTGTTACGGCTTTAACCGAGCCGTAATAACCGAATGGAGAATTGCCATGGATAAGAATAAGATTGGTTGTCAGACCATCGGCTGCCGCGTAACCAGCTGCCGCCACAACGACAAGGGTTCCTACTGTGAACTCTCCCGAATCCAGGTCGAACCCTGCTGCGGCCAGTGCAGCGGTTCCGGCAAGGCCGAGGATGAAAGCCTCTGCGGAAGCTATCTGCCCAGATAACCTTCCTCAGTAAAAGAGCAAGAACAAAAGAACGAAAGGGGAAGCGGTGATTTTCATCCTTCCCCTTTCGCCTTTTCAATTCTGTCCTTCAGCTTCTCGAGCTCAACGCCGGTATAATAGTGTTTTAATATTGTCCGATAGTCATAGCCTTCCTCCGCCATTGCATTTGCTCCGTTTTGACTCATTCCGACGCCGTGCCCGAACCCTATACATTTGATTTTGACTTCATCGCCATTGAATTCAAACGAAAAATTCGTGCTGTGCAGGTTGAATGCCGTCCGCATCTGCTGCCCCGTCACGACCGTTTGTCCGAGGCTTACAAGCTTTACTCTGCCTGAGTCCGTCCTGTCCCAAACCTCGACCTGCCCGACAGCATCGGTCATCTCCGCCTGCGGAAACTTTTCATTGACCGCCCTTATGAAATCTTCCTTTTTAAAAACCTTTTCATCTGTAAAATCGGAGTATTTTTCCTCCCCCATGCTCTCGACCGAAACAAGGTATGGCAGGGCGACAGCAAAGACGGCATCGGAGTTTTCCGTCATTCCTCCGGATGATGAATGATACAGTGCATTTATTACTTCACCATCGCAGGTCAGTATTTCTCCCTCCGTTTCAAAAACGGCTGTTAAGATTTTTTCATAGTATTTCGCAAAATATTTTCCCCAACGCTTTATAAGCTGTTCCGTCGATAAAAAAGCCTGACAGCAGGTGTGGTCAGTGCAGACTGTATGTCCGCTTTTGCACTTTGCCTCACCGAGCATGTGCTTGACTGTAAAGGTTCTTGCCGCAACCGCCTGTGCCTTGAGTGCTTCGCTCTCAAAGCTTGCCGGCATCTCAGCAGCGACGACGTGAATAATATAGTCTTCAAGCCCAATATTCAGAGACTCGCCACCCGCCCACACATCCACGGCAATCCTGTTCTTTTGCTCGGCAGTGACGTTCAGTTTCTCCTCGATTTCCGCAACAAGATCCAATCCCCGTTTGATTTCGGGAATCAAGTTCATTTGCAAAAATCCACCTCCTCTGCCGTCAGTCTCGGCGAAGCCGAGAAGGGCTCTTGCTGCGAAAGCTGCGATTACGAGGATAACTAAAAGCTTTCCGAAATTTTTTCTTTTCATGTCAAAAGCCTATTCGGATTTTGTCACAAATATTCCATTGAAACGGCGAATAATTTACTGTATAATAATGCTCGGGCGGAGGTATGCTTTCGATATGGGACTCTTTTTGCCGGTGCTTTGATTTCCGATACTGAGGAAGGTATTTCCCGGGAAATATTCACCCTTCAATGCAGATTTTCGTCAATAACCATTAAGGAGGTACATATGTTTTCAAGTTTCGCCATGTTGGCTGCATCAGCTGCCGGCGAGCCCGGATTTTTCAGTTCATGGGCTTCCGGACTTAACCTCGGAGCAATAATTCTTCTGCTTCTCGGTGTAATATTGATTGTTATCGAAATGCTCATCCCCGGTTTCGGCATTGCAGGCATATCCGGCGGTGCTGCCTGCATAGCAGGGCTCATCATCGGGTCCGATACCTTTGAGGCAGCCCTTTTCACCTTCGGCATTATTGTTGTTGTGCTGCTGCTTTCAGCGGTAGTGATTTTTAAATTCGTTTTCGGGAAGAGCAAAAAGCCCTCAAAAATCGTGTTGAGTGAAGCTATCAGCCGTGACGAAATTGACAATGCCGAGGCTCGTTCCGAACTCATCGGCAAATCCGGCATTGCACTTACTCCGCTGCGTCCTTCGGGAATCGCAATGGTAGACGGCAAGCGTCTCGACGTGCTTGCATCGGGCGAATTTGTCGCAAAGGGTGAATCCGTCACCGTGGTATCAATCGAGGGAATTAAGATCAACGTTGAAAAAACAGAAAAATAAAATTTTTATTCACAGATTGTATGACTTTCCCCGTGCTGACGAGGGAAACCCCTACAGCAGCACATTAAGCAATGAAGCCCTTCGATCAATGCGGCGGCGTGATTGGGCAGTTATCATCGTTCTTGTACCGCTCCTGATTGCACTTGCAGTTGTCGCTGCCGTGCTTGCGGCAAAGAACTGACAGACATATTTAACCGTTTCATACGGTCAATTTAAAGGAGGAACAACATGTACAAACTCTTACTTGAAGCAGCTGACTGGGCAGCCTACTCGAGCAGCGGCAGCAGCCTTTCCATTGGTGCGATAATAGGCATTATCATTGCCGCAATCATCGTTCTGATTTTCTTCTTCCGTTTCGTACCCATCGGACTTGCAATTTCGGCGGGTGCATCCGGCGTCAGGGTCGGACTTTTCCAGCTGGTCGGCATGCGTATAAGGAAGGTCAGTCCCCACCGCATTGTAGAACCTCTCATCAAGGCGACAAAAGCGGGTCTTAAGCTCAACCTCGACAGGATGGAAGCTCACTATCTTGCGGGCGGCAACGTAGACAGGGTCGTCAATGCACTCATTGCTTCCCAGGGTGCGGGAATAGACCTCGATTTTGAAAAAGCATGTCTTATCGACCTTGCAGGCAGGGACGTTCTCTCAGCAGTTCAGATGAGCGTCAGCCCCAAAGTTATCGAAACACCCATCATTGCCGCAATTGCCAAGGACGGCATTGAGCTTCGTGCAAAGGCAAAGGTAACTGTACGCGTCAATATTGACCGCCTTGTCGGCGGGGCAGGTGAGGAAACGATCATCGCCCGCGTCGGCGAAGGTATCGTCACGACCATCGGTTCATCCATAAGCCATAAAGACGTACTCGAAAATCCCGATTCCATCTCTCAGACGGTTCTTGGAAAGGGGCTTGACAGCGGTACCGCATTCGAAATTCTCTCAATCGACATTGCTGATGTCGATGTCGGCGTAAACGTCGGTGCAAAGCTCCAGATTGACCAGGCTGAAGCTGATAAACGCATTGCACAGGCAAAGGCCGAGGAACGCCGTGCGATGGCAGTTGCACAGGAGCAGGAGAATAAGGCAGAGGTTCAGGGTATGCGTGCAAGAGTTATCGAAGCGGAGGCAGAAGTTCCCCGTGCGATGGCAGCGGCTTTCAGAAACGGCAACCTCGGTATTATGGACTACTATCGCATGAAAAACATGATGGCCGATACCGAAATGCGTGAGTCGATAGGCAAGACCACTGCTCCGGCAGAAGATAAATAATCCCGGCTCTTCGCAGCGTTCTTTTATGGATAAGGAGGTGTCGCTATGGAATTTGTCGCATTACTATTGGGAGTTGTTGTTGTCATCGTCGTCAATACGTTTAAGAAAAAGCTTTCCGAAAGCATGACCGATGAAGAGCCTTTGTCCTCTTGGGATGAGCTCATTGGCGAAGACGACAATATTCCGCATGAAATCAATTCCGGCGAAAAACCGATAACTCCTCACAGCCCTTCAGCCTGCACGGGCGGAAGCATTCACGACGGCTATCATGAGGGCACTGCCGCAGCGGTGCGGGATTCAGCCGCAGATTCGTTGAAAGTAGAAAGCAAGAGTTTGCCGAAGCTCAACCGAAAGCCGTTCGAAAAAAACCTGCCGAAAAAGCCCGCCCCCGGTTCAACGCATTCCACCCTTGCTGAGGATATCAAACCTGCATCACGGAATGACGCCGATCCACCGTCCGGCATCGAACTGCTGACGAAAAAGCTCAGTAATGAACCTCAAATCGTTCAGGGAATTATCTGGGGCGAGATACTCGGTAAACCAAAAAGCGATTATTAAAGCAAAAGGGGCTGTTGCAAAATCAAGTCATATTTGCAGCAGCACCTTTCTTTTTTAAGGAGGGCAATCCGGGGAGTGCC
>CAKTYT010000019.1 GCA_934633695.1 uncultured Clostridia bacterium
TTACCGTTGGAATAGTTTTTTGCACCGCTTTCTTCGTCAAAGAACCTGCGAAGCACATCACACTCGTACTCGTTGTATGATAAAACAGGCTCTTCAGTGGGTTCCTCCGTGGGAACTTCGGTCTGCTGGGCATTCTGAGTCACCTGTGCAGACGGTTCCTGAGACGGAATCTCGGTGGCATCAATGTTGCTGGGTTCTGAGCAGGCGGTCAGTGCGGCGAGGAGCATTACTGCTGCGAGGATGATGGGGAGAAGTTTCTTCATAAAGGTTTTACCTCCATAATATTTTTATATGAACTATTGTTCAGGATTACGTTGGGAGCAACAGTTTCAGGTATCCAAGATGCATACAGCGTATGCTTTAATGCTGTAGTTACAGTGGTCGAGGATGTGACGGTCGTTCCACCTGTTAATTTTGTCTTCCAACCGGTAAACGTATAACCGCTTCTTGTAGGGGTTGGCAATGTTCCATACTTACTGCCGAATGTGACCATTTTGGAACTTGTATTAGTTGTTCCGCCGTTTGCATTGAAAAGAACCAAATACTGGTTGGGACTCCACCGTGCATAAATGGTATGGTTGGCAAATTCAGTCACAATCGTGTTGGCCGTTACAACGGAACCGCCGCTTTTGCTTGTGTACCAGCCAACGAAGGAATACCCGGTTCTCGTAGGAGCAGGTAATACATTGTTCTGGCAGTACTCACCGTAGCTTTTACCATAAACAGCGATAATAGAGGAAGTGGTACATGTACCGAGATTCGGGTTCAAAGTGACGCTGCTTGAAAGACGGTAAAACTGATATTTTTTTGTCCCGCTCTTGTTCAATCTTGGAAGAAGCTTATTCGTTATTTCGCTCTTGCTTCCATAAACAGTATGCTTGGCGAGGGGGGGAGTTTCCTCCATGATCTCAATTCTGCAAACATTTCCGCTTGAATCAAAGGCAACATCGGTAACGAGGATTGCGTGACTTTCACTTTTAACGAGTGCATCTCCGGGACGGAGTATTGCCAAGTCGGATAGCGTGATCGCGTAACTCGTCGCATAATTCGTAAGCTTTTTGCAGTCGGTTTTGTTATCAAATCCATCTGTTGTGCGTCGTGTTACATTCCATGCATACGATACAAAAGAACTGCAATCCATTCCGTACAGAGGACCATAGTACTTATAGATTTCCTCACCGCTTGAGGATCTGTAACGAACTCTTTCCCAAAAATTATCATTGGGGTCAATAATCCTAGATGAGAAATCCTGTAATGTTGACTTGGGTTCGGAATTTGCACCATTAAAACCGAAATATCCGATATAAACCTGGCGAAAATCACCGGGATTAGGATGATGGTCATACCTGCCTGGCCTTGAATATGGCAAACCTGTATAGGTGCGGTTTTTGACGTAAGCAAAAGACGGTTCACTTGCCGGGTCGGCATCGTACCAACGGTGAAAATTTTCAAGGCATGTCCATGTTAAGTTTACCACTGCTGCTGCACGATTTATGATTTGCTGCTGTCTTGTATCCAGCGTTGCCGAAAGCAATTCGACAGACTCATTTTTCTCACCAGTCGACAAAGAAACACGGTTTTCGCCTTCAACTCCAGAGAACGGTTCATTTGAATCAACCTGTGCACATTCCTCACAGACTTCTTCCTCATCGAGAAGCTCATCAACTGCAACGGAACCGTACATATCAAAGCCTTCTGCGATTGAGAAGAGGGTTTCGTCTTCGGGAATGCTTGCCGTGTCCTTTGATGTACAGAATTCAGCGAGTGATGTCATCGGAACTTGGAACAGGTTGCTGTCAACGGAGAAGATAAAGTTGTCGCCATTGATTGAATAGTAGTCTGCATGGTCGATCATGAAATGCTCATCAACGTATATGGTACTGTCAACGACACTGCCGACAGCGTAAATGTTGCCTGCGGGGGAGGGGATAAAGCTGCGGACGTTTTCGATCTTGCTGATCTTTTCAGGCTTATGTGAGCCGAGATTCAGCTTGTACACACTTCCGCCTGTCAGGTAGAGGATGTAACTGCCGTTGACAACGTACATGTTGAGAATCTCATCACTTCCGCAATCAAGCAATGTTTTTACGTTGCCGGAGCCGATGTCCATACTGCGAATGCTCGAAACGCCGTTTTCAAAAACAGTGGAGTAGAGCTTTCCGTTGACAGCGTTTAAGTTGTCGACCGTTGAACTCTTTTCGGCAGTCAACGAGGATCTTTCGCCTTGCACAGCAGAGATTCCATCCGGGCTTGCTTCGTACAGAACGTTTCCGTACTCTATGACAGATTCGCCATAGAGTATCTCGTTCCAGTCGGCAGCGACAGAAACCCTGCGATCATCGTGAGGAGACGAATGATCAAGGTTTGTACCGATACTTACGAACCCTGCAAGGTGGCTGAGGACCATTGCAGAGCCGAGTATCAGCGACAGAGTTTTTTGTAACACTGGTGTTACCCCCTTAGAATTATTCTCAAGGTGAGTTAACAGATTTAGGATTAAATTGTCTACACCATCGAGTATGTATACAGTATAAACCCCTATCCAAAATTTGTCAATACTTTAAACCTGTAGCTTGAGAATATAATAATTTGTTAACAAACCATGAACAAAATTACACCAAGAAAGCGTAGACGATTGCTTGAGAAAAAATGAAGAATAAACTAGAGAACCCTGTTTCATTTTCACCGAATCTGTGCTATAATCAAAAGAAAAATATCCGGGCATCCGGAGGAAAGGTGAAAAAATTGATCAAGCGTTCCTTCAAAGGCGGCGTTCACCCGCTGTCAAGAACACATGAAGGCAAGGCGTTGACGAGAAATGAAAAAGTGCGAGAGTTTATACCTGAAACGGTGTGTATCCCGATGAATCTCCACCTTGGTGCTCCGTCGAAGCCATGTGTAAAAAAGGGCGATAAGGTTCTGATGGGTCAGTTGATTGGCGAACCGATTGGATTTTTGGGTTTGCCTGTACATGCATCCGTTTCGGGTGAAGTCATCGACGTAAGTGAAAAGCAGCAGCTTGGGGCGAATAAGGTGACATGCATTACAATAAAAAACGACTTCCGGGACACTGCATGTGAACCGTTTGAAAACATCGGCAGCTGTGAAAGTGCCGAACCGCGGCGTATTGTTGAGAGAATTAAGGAAGCAGGCATCTGCGGTATGGGCGGAGCGGCATTCCCTCCTCACATTAAGCTCACTATTCCGGATGATAAATATGCCGATATAATTATTTTAAACGGTGCAGAGTGCGAAACTCATCTTACGAGCGATTTCAGACTCATGCTTGAGAATCCCGAGCCGATCGTTGATGGTCTGCGTGCTGTTATGAGGGCGATGAATTGCAAAGAGGGCGTCATTGCGATTGAGGACAACAAGCCTGAAGCAATCGAAAAAATGAAGGAAGTTTGCAGCGGCAGGGAAGGCGTCTCAGTACGCGTGCTGAAAACGAAGTATCCGCAGGGCAGTGAAAAACAGCTTATTACAGCGGTGACGGGCAGGGAAGTCATGCGGGGTAAATTGCCGATCGACAGTCACGTCATAGTTATGAATGTTGCGACTTCTGCCGCCATTGCCAGAGCAGTTAACGAGGGAAAACCGCTCATCTCCCGTATAACGACTGTAACTGGAAAAGTTAAGAACCCGTCAAATCTGCTCCTGCGTGTCGGTACTATTGCGGCAGATGCAATTGATTTTTGCGGCGGATACTCGACAGAAAGCATCGGCAAACTCATCGCAGGCGGAATGATGACAGGTCCTGCTGCTCCGGACGATTCTTTTTCCGTGACGAAAGCGATGGGTGGTCTGGTTGCACTGAGCGAAAGCGAAGCCGTCTCTTATGAAGAACAGCCGTGTATAAGGTGTGCAAGGTGCGTTGCGGCATGTCCGGTCGGACTGAATCCGGCAATGATAAAAAGATACTGCGAAGCTAATGACATGGAAGGGGCTAAGAGGAACAATGTCCTTGACTGCATACTGTGCGGCTGCTGCAGTTACACATGTCCTGCAAACAGATTTCTGACAGCATCGTTTAAGAGCATGAAGGAACGTATTGCATTTGCTTCAAAGCTGAACGGAGGTAAATAAGAAATGGGTAAGTTCAGAATTTCTACAGCCCCACATATACGAACTGGCGACACTACGCACAGCATTATGCGTGATGTATTGATTGCACTTTGCCCGGCACTTGCGGCAGGAGTGTATTTTTTCGGCATAAGAGCTTTGCTGGTGACTGCCATTTGTGTTGCTTCGAGCGTATTGGCAGAGTATCTTTTCCAACTTGTTGCAAAAAGAAAGACTACCGTCAGTGATCTTTCTGCGGCAGTAACGGGAATGCTGCTCGGGTTGAGCCTTCCTGTTACCGCACCGTGGTGGATGTGTGTGATAGGCAGTGTTGTTGCAATAGTTCTTGTCAAGCAGCTATTCGGCGGCATCGGAGATAATTTTCTTAATCCCGCACTTGCAGCGAGGGCTGTCCTGCTTGCAAGCTGGCCCACGAGGATGAGCGCGGCAGCATATGTCAACCCGAATTATTTTGGCTCGGTTGATGCCGTTACGACAGCGACCCCTCTTGCGGGCGGCGGAGCAACTCTCATGCAGCTTTTGCTTGGAGATATTCCCGGTTCAATTGGTGAGATCTGCAAAGCAGCGATTGTCTTGGGATTTATCTACCTATTATGTAGGCATGTTATCTCGTGGCATGTTCCGGTGATAATAATGGTTTCTGCTTCATTGCTCACATGGGCGTTCACAGGCGGCGGATTTGAAACGCCGGTTCGTGCATTGCTTTCGGGCGGTTTGATGTTTGCCGCAGTTTTCATGGCAACTGACTACACTACGAGTCCTATGACTGCTGCGAGTCAGATAATTTATGCTCTCGGCATTGGCTTGCTCATCGCAGTCATAAGGTGCTTTGCAGGTTATCCTGAGGGAGTGACCTATGCAATTCTGTTCATGAACATTGTTACCCCTCTCATTGATAAATACATCAAGCCGAGAATTTACGGCGAAGCTGCGGAGGTAAAAAAGAATGCGTAATACAATTAACCTTGCATGGAAGCTGTTGGTGATTGCCCTTATTGCAGGTCTTGTTCTCGGCTTTGCAAACGAAGTGACAAAAGGTCCGATTGCAGAGCAGGCAAAGAAATCTGCTGATGAAGCGAGAGCAGCTGCATTCCCGGGCTCTGCGACATTCGAACCGATAGAGACAAAAACAACCGAGAAATTTTACGATGTCTTCAGAGTGCTTGATAAGGACGGAAATGTTCTCGGTGTCGTTGCATCGAGCAAAGCACGAGGTTACGGCGGCGATATCGAGGTTGTTGTCGGTATGGACATGGAATACACGGTTGTTGGTATCGTTATCGGTGCAAACGGTGATTTTTCCGAAACAGCAGGTTTGGGTGCAAAAGTCAAGGAAAAGAGCTTTGGAGAGAAATTTCTCGGTATAAAGTATGATGGTACAAGCGTACAGTACAATGCTGGCGGCGGAGGATACATAATGAAAGCCGGTTCGATCAAGGTTGAAAAGGTCGAAGCAGGCGGAAACGGTCCTGATGCAGTCAGCGGTGCAACGTATTCCTCAAATGCAGTTATTGAGGCCTTCAATAATGCTGTAAACGGGATTTACGAATTGTTGAAAGCAAACAACATCTGAGGAAAGGAGACAAAAGATTATGGGTAAGCTTAAACGAATCAAGCAGGTCTTTATGAATGGTCTGCTGAACGAAAACCCGACTTTCAGGCTGGTTCTTGGTACCTGCCCGACAATTGCGGTTACAACTCAGGCAATGAACGGGATCGGCATGGGTCTTGCTGCAACCTTCGTTCTCATTGGAAGCAATGTTGTCATTTCCCTTCTGAGAAAATTTATTCCCGACAAAGTCAGAATTCCTGCATTCATTGTAATTGTATGTATGTTTGTCACAACGATACAGATGTTTATGAATGCGTTCGTGCCCGCTCTTTACGAATCACTCGGCATTTTTATTCCGTTGATAGTTGTAAACTGCATCATACTTGCAAGAGCGGAGGCGTTTGCGTCTAAGAACAGTGTCCTGTATTCCGCTGTTGACGGACTTGGAATGGGTCTTGGCTTCACATGTGCAATAACGATCATCGGCTCTGTCAGGGAAATTATCGGCAACGGAACATGGTTTGGCATGAATATTATGCCGGCGGGTTATGAACCGATGCTCATAATTGCCCTTGCACCCGGAGGGTTCATCGTCTTCGGTCTTCTGCTCGGCCTTGTAAACTATATAACCATGAGAGATAAGAAAGAAAGCAAGAAACAGCCTGAGGAGGAAGAGGCATGAACGACTTCACAAAACTTTTGATCCTGCTTGTTACAAGTATTTTGACTAATAACTTTATCTTTTCAAGGTTCTTGGGCTGCTGTCCATTTCTCGGTGTCTCAAATAAGGTCGAGACAGCAGCAGGTATGGGTCTTGCAGTCACGTTCGTAATGGGTCTTGCTTCGCTCTTCACCTACCTTGTTAATCACTACATACTGATACCGTTGGGACTTACTTATCTTCAGACAATTTCATTTATCCTTGTAATCGCAAGCCTTGTGCAGTTCGTTGAAATGTTCTTGAAAAAGTCAAGCCCAACACTTTATAAGAGCCTCGGTATTTATCTGCCGCTTATAACGACTAACTGTGCTGTTCTAGGCGTTACGCTCATTAATGTTGAACAGAATTATAATTTGCTGTTCTCAGTTGCAAACGGCGTATTCGGTGCATTGGGCTTCACTCTGGCAATCGTTATGATGGCAGGCGTCCGCGAAAGGCTTGAGTTCAGCAATGTTCCAAAGGCAATGAAGGGCTTTTCAAGCTCGCTTGTTATTGCGGGTCTTATGAGCATTGCTTTCCTCGGTTTTTCAGGTATGTGCAGCTGAGTTCAGCGGAAAGGAAACAGAATCATGGATTATACAGCAATCATTATAGCAGGTTCCCTCATGGCGGTTCTTGCAGTAATTTTCGCCGTCATACTCGGAATTGCCGATAAGAAGTTTGCAGTTAAAGAGGATGAAAGAATCCCTGCCGTTGCCGAAAAACTCGGCGGTGCGAACTGCGGAGCATGCGGCTATGCAGGTTGTTCGGCTCTCGCCCAGGCAATTGTCGAGGGCAAGGCTCTTCCAAATACCTGTCCGAGCTGCAGTGCAGAAGCGGTCGAGTGTATTTGCAAAATTGTCGGCGTTACTGCAGAAGCAAAGGAACCCTGTGTTGCCCGTCTCGCCTGTACCGGCGACTGTGAGACTGCGAAGGTTCGCTATGAATACGACGGCGTGGCAAATTGCAGAATCGTCAACAGCCTTGCAGGCGGCCGCAAACTCTGTTCCTACGGTTGCCTTGGTTTCGGCGATTGTATACCGATGTGTAAATTTGGTGCGATTTCAATGGGTACGAACGGTCTGCCTGTCTTTGACGAAAATAAATGCGTAGGCTGCGGCGAATGTGCAAAGTTCTGCCCGAGAACCGTTATCAAAATTGTACCGAAAAAAGCAAGGGCATTCGTTGCCTGCCGCAACAAGGATTCGGGAAGGGATGCTATGCAGGCCTGTTCTCATGCATGCATTGCCTGCCGTAAATGTGAAAGAACGTGTCAACACGGTGCGATTCTTATTTTCAAAAATCATTCCCATGTCGATCAGTCGAAATGTGTCGGCTGCGGGGAATGCATCGAAGCCTGTCCGACGAAGTGCATTGTCAGCCTTGTGAAGAAAAGCTGAATAAGTTGACAGCAAATGGAGAACAACGATTAATGCAAACAGAAAAGAGCTGCACCGATATTTGGTACAGCTCTTTTGCGTCTTTCGTGAGGGGGACACCCATGCCGGATTTACAATGGGTTCGCAAAAGACTGATTTATATTAACCGGACGAATGAAGGTATTTTTCACGGTTTTATTGTGCGGTTGTTCTCTCACCTAAGGTAACCTCAATGTCAACACTCGTATTGCCGCGCTGAACAGTCAAGGTTATCTTGTCGCCGATATTGAAAGTATTGATGGCGATGGATAGTGCATCCGAGCCCGAAACGCTCTGACCATTGACAGCAAGGATAATATCGTTGACCTGGATTCCCGCATTTGCGGCAGGACTGTTTTCGGAGATCGAAGTAACTCTCGGATAGGTGTACTGTTGACCGAACAGCCCGAACCCGGTCATGCCGACATCTTGAGTTGATACGCCGAGGAAAGGTCTGCCGGTTACGAAGCCGTAATCCATGAGGTCGGATGCAACCTTGCTGACAATGTGCGAAGGAATTGCGAAGCCAAGACCTTCAATGCCGCTGCCGCTGCTCTTTGCATTGACAATGCCGATGAGCGCACCATCGCTTGCTCTGAACAGGCCGCCGCCGGAATTACCCTTGTTGATTGCAGCATCCGTCTGCAAAAGGGTCATGCTCACACCGTCAATTTCGATGACACGGTCGAGTCCGCTGATGCTGCCGCTGGTGTAGGTATTGGAAAGTTCGCCAAGTGCATTGCCGATTGCAAAAACGCTTTCACCGACTCTTAATTCAGAGGAATCTCCGAGTTTTGCATACGGAAGGTTGGAGGCATCGATTTTTATAACGGCAAGGTCGGTGATACTGTCGAGCCCGATGAGTTGAGCTTCATAAGATTCTCCGCTGTTAAGGTAGACAATGATTTTTTCAGCACCCTCAACGACATGATTGCAGGTCAGTATGTAACCGTCCTGAGAAACAATGACACCCGAACCTGAACCTGACAGCACACTGGTGTATCCGTTCTGCATTGTGACGTCGATACTTACGACAGAGGACATGCAGGTGTCAATAATATTATATTTTTCTTCATCGGTGCTTGCTTCACCGGAGTAAACAAGACTGTCTGACGGGAGCCTCGACGAATCACTCTCTTTGTTAGAATCTTTCGGGACGGAGGTTGCCGCGGCAGAACCGGTCGAATCGTTTAAAAGATCCTTAGTAGTGTTTTTCACAAGCTTAATGCCTGTGACAATGCCGACTGCAAGCAGTGCTGTGATGAGAAGGCACGCAATTGCCGCACCAAACGGCATTCTAATTTTTTTGTTCTCTTCCATAGTTCATTTCTCCTCTCAAATCTTATAAAATTATTCACGGCAAATCCTTTATAGAATGTTTATCTGTATAGGACTGCTTTCTTCCGGACGGCTTTGAAGTGCCTGACCTCATCGCTGTCCGCTTCACTTTTGATGATGATAGTTTATCACTTAAATGTGTATTTTAAAGGTGCCTCATTGTGAAAAATTGAGGCAAAGAGTGGATAAATTATGGCGTTTGCCGTTAAATGTGAATGCGGGTTTATATTTTTTGCGAATGTGGCAAAATATCAAGATTTGCATGACAAATTCCGAAAATGCTTGCAACGGGTAGCGAAAAGGAATATAATGAATATGAAAAATGCAGCTTGAGGAGGCAGAGAGCATTTCTTCGGGCATGAAAACGGAGGAGAATTATGTCAGTAAGGCAACAGATACTTATTTGCGATGATCAGCACATTATCCACGAGACGCTCGGCGTTTATTTAAAAAACGATGGGTTTGAGTGTATTTCTGCATATGACGGTGAACAGGCTCTTGCGGAGTTCAACCATAAAAAGCCCGATCTCATTATCCTTGACCTTATGATGCCGAAAAAAAGCGGCATGGAGGTTTGCAGGGAGATAAGGCAGACAAGCAATGTTCCGATTATTATGCTCACAGCAAAGGCTGAGGAGATCGACAGAGTACTCGGACTTGAACTTGGTGCCGATGACTACATTGTAAAGCCCTTCAGTGCGAGGGAAGTTGTCGCAAGAGTCAAAGCAGTATTGAGGCGTTTCACATTGCAGGAGAACGAACCTGCACAGGTAGTTCGCCATGGTAATCTTGAAATTAATATTAATAATTATGATGTCAGACTTAACGGTGAGCGGTTGACCCTGACTCCGAAAGAAGTTGAAATTTTTCAGCTGCTTGCTTCACACCCGGGTAAAGTCTTTTCAAGAGAAAAGATCCTTTCTCTCGTTTGGGGGTATGATTATTACGGCGATACACGTGCCGTTGATACGCAGATCAAGCGTATAAGACAGAAGATTCAGCCGGAGGATGCAAAGGGCTGGGCAATAAAGACGGTTTACGGCGTTGGATACCGTTTTGAAACCTATGATGATGACGGAAAGCCTCAGCTTGAGGAATCGGAGCAGTAATTCCCAATGAAGCGGGCAAGCTTACTTAAAAACATTCTTTACATCATTTGTGCCACGGTGCTTTCACTGGTGGGGTTGGTTGCTGTACTCTTTTCCGTTGTCGGGAAGGGGATCTACGCTCAGATGAAAGCAGACGACATTATGCCCCGTGCCGAAGAAATAGCAAAAACTTTTGTTAATGCATATTCGAACGGCTGGGATGGTGCCGAATTCAAAAAAAACATTATGCGTGACATAATGCTTTCGAATGCAAGTGTCTATGTTTTCGATAACTACGGCAACGGCATTTCAAATGAATTCAAAGAGGTCGAGTATAACGAGAACTTTGAGCTTGTCAAAAAATACTTTGGTACAGTCATTAAAGGTGAGCGTGTCAGCATAACATCGGGCATGGCAGGCGTAATGGTCGGTGTTCCGGCTGTCACGGCTGCAAACGAGATTATCGGTGCGGTGTTTGTCATTATGCCGATTGCCGAGGTTCAAAATACGCTTCAGAATATTGCTCTTGAAATTTGTCTTGTCACTATTGCCGTTGCAGGCATAATGCTGCTGCCCATATACATAATCTCAAAGAAAATCACTAATCCGATAAAAAAAGTCGCGGATACGGCACTTATAATGGCAACCGGCAAGCTCAGCGTTCGTGCGGAAGAGGAGGGGACAAACGAAGCAAGGCACCTTGCAAAGTCATTCAATGTACTTGCAGAAGCACTTCAGCAGACAGTTGATGAACTTGTTATCGAACGAAACAGGTTGAGAACAGTACTTGACGGCATTGGCGAGGGAATCATTTCGGTTGATAAGAACGGCGTCATAACCCACTATAACCAGGAGTCGATCTTTCTTATGGGAGGAAAAAAGGGGGATAAACCTGCTGCACTGCCTGCATATGAGGACATTGCAAAGATGGTGTTAAAGACCCTTGACGATAGACAAAAGCATTCCTTTGACAGAAAAAACAACGGAATGATAGTGCGTACGGTAATTACGCCCATTTCGGAGGATGACGAGACTATTAGCGGAGCGGTTGCTCTCATAAGCGACATAACTGAGAGTGAACGACTTGAACAGACACGGCGTGACTACGTTGCAAATGTAAGCCATGAGCTGAGAACACCAATTGCTTCCATACGAAGCCTTGCTGATGCACTTAATGATGGGCTTATTACTTGCGAGCAGGACAAGAAACGCTATTACGGCTACATTCTCAGAGAGTCGATCAGACTGTCGAATCTCATAAGCGATTTGCTGGAACTTTCGAGGCTTCAGAGCGGCGGCGTTGCATTTGAGAAAAACAGAGTGGAACTATATGAAATCGCCTATGATGTAGTTGATCGAATGAACAGTACTGCAAAAGATCGAGGTAAGAAAGTTGAATTACAGACTCCGGAGGGAGAATACTATGCGAACTCCAACTCGGATAGACTTGAACAGGTACTTGTGGCATTGGTCGACAATGCTGTAAAACACGGCGAGGACGGGTGCACGGTCAAGGTTGGGTTTGATTTTGATGAGGCGAGGGATGCATATGTGTTTCATATCGAGAACCCTGCTTCCATTGATGAGAACGATATCAAACATCTGTTTGAACGCTTCTATAAGGCAGATAGGGCACATACCGGTGAAGGAACGGGTATAGGGCTTTCAATTGTCTCGGAAGTACTGAATCTTCTGGGCGAAAAAATCTGGATTGACTATAAGGATGGAATCATTACCTTCAGCTTCACTGCCGCACGCTATGAGGGGAAAATTCATGAACAGTAATGATTTTGCGTGTACGCTCTGTCCGATTGAGTGCCATGCTGACAGATCAAAGACCTGTGGAGCCTGCGGAGTGGGAGGTTTTGATGCTCAAGAGCTTTGCGGGGCAAACCCGAATGAAACGGCAAGAGTAGCGAGAGCTGCAAGGCATTACTTTGAAGAGCCTTCGATTTCGGGAAAAAACGGAAGCGGTGCAATTTTCTTCTCCGGCTGTAATCTCAGGTGCGTGTTCTGTCAGAACATGGATATAAGCAGTCGTCAAAAGGGCAGGTTGGCAGACTCTGCTTCACTTGCGGAAATGATGCTCAGGCTTGAGCAGCTTGGCTCGCATAATATCAACCTTGTTACTCCGTCGGTACATATCGAGCTCTTGAAAAAGGCAATTCCACTTGCAAGGCGGCAAGGGCTGAGCATACCCATCGTCTACAATACAAACGCTTATGAAAAGGCGGAAACACTCCGGTCAATTGAAGGCCTGGTCGACATTTATCTTCCGGACCTGAAGTACGTCAGCGGCGAAGCAGCGAAAAAATACAGCGGCAGAGCGGATTATTTCAAGTTTGCTTCAGATTCCGTACTCGAAATGCAGCGTCAATGCGGCGTACTGACGGTTGATGAGAACGGTATTGCAAAGAAAGGGGTGCTTGTGCGGCATCTTGTTCTTCCGGGTTCGGTGGACGAAGCGAGAGGCGTGCTGGATTTTATACACGACAACATGCCTATCGAAACCCATATTTCAATAATGAGCCAGTATACGCCGATGTTTGAATTGCCTGCTCCGCTCAACAGACGTGTTCAAAAACGTGAGTACAAGCGTGCCGTGGAGTATGCAATAGCCCTGGGCTTTCAAAACCTTTGGATACAGGAGCTGTCGAGTGCTGAGAGTACTTTTACGCCTGAGTTCAATGACTTTTTTGAGTGAAGGACGGAATAAGAAACATACTCTGCGAATACCATGAAGTATGAGTAAATTCAGTCGTGCTATATCAATTATACTAATTCCTGTGATAATTCTTTTTATGATTTATCTCCCACAGTATGCGGAGAAAGAATTGGGCAGGAATCTTTTTTATGAGTGGCAAGCCCCAAAAAGAGAACCGTACACGGGTAAAATCAAAGTTTGGCACATTGTTGCCTTTCGCCCATATGTAGGGAGTCTGGGTTCGTTCCTTAAGGAGGCTGCAAAGGCGGTGAACAAGAAATATTTCGGTGTCATCATTGAAATTGAGGCGATAACGGGGGAGGAAGCAGCGGAACGCCTCGAATGCGGAGAGAAACCGGATGCCTTCAGTTTTCCTGCCGGCTTTTTCGAGACAGATGCCCTTCGTCCGCTCAGCGAGGAGCTGCGTGAAACGGCATCAGAGCGTGTTGATACGGATCTGGGCTTGAACGGGAATGTCCTCTACGCCGTGCCGTACTGTGCTTCTTGCAATTTTATCCTGTATTATCCCGATCTTATCGATGCAGAAGGAGCACTGAAGACGGAGAATTCGGATGAGGAAGCATTTAAAAAGAAGAAGGTGTCTGCCCTTGCTGCTGATGCTGGCATAACGGGCAGATTGTGCCGTTCCGTTCTTTCAGGGAAGACAGAGCATTTTGAAGTGCTTGCTTTCGATAAGGGAACAAATTTATCTCAATTTTTCGGAATTGCGGCTGGCTGCGATGAAATCAAAGTTAGATACCTCGAAGAGTTTTTTAAGGCGTGCATTGCCGAAAAGCGTCAAATAAAACTCTGCGAACTCGGACTTCTTCCACTTAATACATCGGTCGAGAAAAGGTTTGAAAATATCTTTCTTGATGAAGCTTATGGACTCATTCTCGAAAACAAACACGGTGTTGCACCTGCTTTTTAGATCGGTCTCAAAATAATGCTCAAAGATTTCGCCGGGGTAGTTTACATCCACCCGGCTTTGTTGTAAAATATAATGGGAGGATGTTTAATGAGTAAGCATATGAAGGATGTAAAGAACCTTGTCGAGAAGATGGGCAAGATTGAATATAAATTGAACGAGCCTGCCTCAAGGCACACAACCTTTCGCATAGGCGGACCTATTTCCATTTTTGCAGAGCCTGCGGATAATGCGGAGCTTGCAACGCTCATTCATGCGGCAGAGGAGATGGGGGCTCCGTATTATGTAATCGGAAACGGAAGCAATCTTCTCGTGTCGGATGACGGTCTCGATGCACTTGTGATAAAAATAGGAGAGAAGATGTCTGCTGTTTGCATTAATGATACGAAAGTGTATGCTCAGGCAGGTGCATTGTTTTGCTCCGTTGCGAAGTCAAGCGTTTCAGCAGGTCTGAAGGGGCTTGAGTGGGCAGCAGGAATTCCGGGTTTCGTAGGCGGTGCAGTTGCAATGAATGCGGGGGCCTATGGCGGAGAGATAAGCAGATTTATAAAAAAAGTAACCATTTATAAAGACGGTGAAGTGAAAAATATTTCGGTTTCCAAAGATGATTTCGGTTACAGGTACTCGGCTTTTTCCTTTCCCGGGAGTGTTGTTCTCAGTGCCGAATTTGAACTTTGCCCCGATGACGGAACGTCGAAAGAATTAATGGAAGAATACAATACGAGGCGTAAGAGTAAACAGCCTCTCGAACTGCCATCGGCAGGCAGCACTTTTAAACGACCTGAAGGGCACTTCGCAGGGCAGTTGATTGAACAGGCCGGACTTAAAGGAAGACGTGTCGGAGGTGCAATGGTCAGCAGCAAGCATGCAGGTTTTATCGTCAATGCGGGCGGTGCAACGAGTGACGATGTAATAAAGCTGATAGACCTGGTTAAGGCAGAAGTCTTTAATGAAAGCGGTATTGTGCTTGAACCGGAAATTAGAATACTGAGATAATAAGCACAGTGAGAGAAAACGATAGGATAGATGAAATGTATACTTTAATTGTTACCGGACTTTCCGGTGCGGGAAAATCAACGACTCTGAGCATATTGGAAGATCTCGGTTTTGTCTGTGCTGATAATATCCCGTGCCAGCTCGTTAAGGAATACCTTGAGCTTTGCAGCGAAAATGAGAGTAATTTCAGCAGAGTGGCACTTGTTGTTGACAGCCGGGAGTCGCTTTTCGGCTACAATCCGCTTGAAACTTATAAAGAGCTTCAGTCAATAACATTGCCCTATGAAATAATGTTCCTGGATTGTGAGGATACTGTCTTACAGAGGCGTTACAGTGAAACAAGACGCCGCCACCCAATGAATGACAATGTCAGCATTGGCATTGCAATGGAAAGGGAGATTCTCGCTCCGCTGCACGACAAGGCCGATTATATCATTGACACGACAAATATGAAACCGCGGGAGCTGTCACGCACGATTGAAGGATTACTGATGCGTGGAGAATACGTTCCTCTGCGGCTCGTTATTTCCAGCTTTGGCTTTAAAAGGGGAATTCCAAACAACGTTGATTTTGTTTTTGATATGAGGTATACCCCGAACCCGTTCTATGAAGAAAGTTTGCGTCCTCTTTCGGGACGTGACGAAGCCGTAAGGAACTTTGTTTTCAGCGATAAGAACGTTGTTAAGCAGCTGGAGATGATTACCGGCATGCTCGACCTTGTTATTCCGCAGTTTATTAAGCAGGGAAAACGTCGGCTGATGGTTGCGTTTGGCTGCACGGGAGGGAGGCATCGTTCCGTTGCGATGGCGGAAGCACTCTATCAAAACGTTAAAGATAAATATTCTGTTATCATCGAACACCGCGACCTCGTAACCGAAGCAGATGAAATAACCGAGCGGTTCGGCAATTCCGGACACGCCGGGGATATGAAAAGTAATCGGAGAGCATAAATGTCTTTTTCGACGGATGTAAAACAGGAGATTATGTCTCAACGAATAAAGCGTGAGAGTGATGCTGTTGCTATGCTGACAGCATTTGCCACTTCAATCGGTACACTTAGATTTGTTTCGAAAACAAAGTCATGGGGAATCCACTTTGTGAGTGAAAATGAGTCGACGGTGCTCTACATTGCAAAGCTCGCTTCGCAATATTTCAACCTTGAATTTGACCTTTCCGTTGTTGAGCATGAAAGACTTAATGCAGTGTATAAGGAACTCCTTCTGTATGGAGACGGGATGGATGATTTTCTTTTGACGACTGGAGTAATGTACGAGGACGAACATGGAGAAAGAAACCTCGGTCCTGTTATTCCTGCAAAAAATATTGAAACGGAGACACAAAAACGTGCATTTATAAGGGGGGCCTTTCTTTCCTGCGGAACAGCGGTTGAGCCGAACAAAGCGTATCACGTTGAGTTTGTTCTTAAAAACTCCGTGGTTGCAGATTGCCTTGATGAGCTGATCAGGTATTTTGGCTTTATGCCACGTCGAACAAAACGCAAGCAGAATGAGATTATCTACATTAAAGAAGGGGAACAGCTCGAAAATTTTCTCGCACTCGTTGGTGCTTCGTCGGCAATGATGCACCTTGCAAACATCAGAATTGAAAAACAGGCATTGAACGAAGCAAATAGGAGCGTAAACTGCATAACTGCAAACCTTGAACGTGCCTCAAAGAGTGCATTAAAGCAGGCCGAGGATATTCGTCTGCTTATTTCGGAAATAGGTTTTGATGCTCTGCCCGAACAGCTGAAGTCCGTAGCCGAGGCAAGAATAAATAATTACGTAATGGCTCTTTCTGATCTTGCCGATGAGCTTGGTATGGGTAAATCCGCAGTGAATTACCGATTAAAAAAGCTCAGGGAAATGGCGGATGACGTCAGGAACGGAACTTTGAAAGGAAAAAATAACAGAGGATAAAGCTCGAGATAGGGATTTACAATTCGGCGTTTTGAAACCCTGATTGTTCAGCAGCAATAAAAACCTCAAAAAATGAAAGGGAGCTTTCGCTTATGCGAAAGTCATGGTAATAATTATGAGTCAAACGGGTTTTACTCATCTTCATGTTCATACGGAATACAGCCTGCTTGACGGTGCTGCAAGGATAAAAGACCTTGTTAAGCGTGCCAAGGAACTCGGAATGAAGGCACTCGCCATAACTGACCACGGAAATATGTATGGTGTAATCGAGTTTTATAAGGCTTGCACAAAAGCGGGAATAAAACCGATAATAGGTATGGAGGCATACGTTGCCCCGAAAACGATTTACGATAAAACGGGTATGCGTGAGAACGCACACCTTATTTTGCTGTGCAAAAACCAGACAGGTTATAAAAATCTTATTAAGCTGTCTTCAATTGCATATGTGGATGGATTTTATTATAAGCCGAGGATAGATTATTCATTGCTTGAACAGTACAGCGAGGGTCTGGTCTGCCTTTCCGCATGCCTTGCAGGCGACATACCGCAGGCATTGCTTATGAACAGAAACGACGAAGCAAGGAGAATCGCAAAAAACCTCAAGCGTATTTTCGGGGAAGATTTCTACATTGAGCTGCAAAATCACGGAATACAGGAACAACTCGTTGTTCTTCCGAAGCTGAATGCACTTGCAGAACAGCTCGAAATAAAGACCGTTGCGACAAACGATGTACACTATGTAAAAAAGACAGATGCTGAACTTCAGGATATTCTTTTGTGCATTCAGACAGGTCATTTTGTAGATGAAACGAACAGAATGCGTATGGAAACTCAGGAGTTTTATCTGAAAAGCGAAGACGAAATGCTGTCATGGCTGAAGGACTACAAGCAGGCGATCGACAATACCGCTGAGGTTGCGGACAAGTGTGATTTGAAGATCGAATTTGGAATTCGTCACTTGCCGGGTTTCACTGCTCCTGATGGAATGGATAATGAAACTTACATGAGACAACTCTGTCATGACGGTATGCTGAGAAGGTACGGACCTAATCCTCCGAAATCGCACTGGGACAGGCTTGAGTATGAGCTTGATATTGTTACAAGGATGGGTTTTGTTGATTACTATCTCATAGTATGGGATTTTATTCACTTTGCCAAGAGCCATGGCATTGAGGTAGGACCGGGAAGGGGCAGCGGTGCAGCGTCTATTGCGGCGTACTCCATGGGGATAACAGACATTGACCCAATAAAATATAACCTTCTGTTTGAACGTTTTTTGAACCCGGAAAGGGTAAGCATGCCAGATTTTGATGTTGATTTCTGCTATGAACGCCGTCAGGAGGTTATCGAGTATGTAAAAAAGAAGTACGGAAGCGACCACGTTGCTCAAATCGTCACCTTCGGTACGATGGCAGCGAGAGGTTCTGTGCGTGATGTAGGCAGGGTGCTGCGTGTGCCATATGCAGACGTTGACAGAGTTGCGAAGCTCATTCCGCAGGTAAAGGATATGACCGTTTCCCTTGCTATAGAGACCGTTCCGGAGCTTAAGACGCTTAAGGCGACCGACCCAATTGTAAACAAACTACTCGACTTGGCGGTAAAGGTTGAGGGACTGCCGAGAAACACTTCGACACATGCCGCGGGGGTTGTGATTTCATCCCTGCCGACGATGGATCTTGTCCCGCTCCAACGCAATGATGAGGCGATAACCACTCAGTTTACCTGGACGGAGCTGGAAGAACTCGGTATGCTCAAAATGGATTTCCTAGGTCTTCGTACGCTTACTGTCATAAGGGACTGCTGCAATTTTGTCAAACAACGTGGCGACACACCTCCGGATTTTTCAAGCTGTAACTACGATGACAAACGCGTGTACGACCTTATTTGTTCGGGCGACACAATGGGCGTTTTTCAGCTTGAATCAGGGGGCATGACCCAATTTATGATGCAAATGAAGCCGGGAAATCTTGAAGACATTATTGCAGGCATTGCACTCTTCAGACCCGGTCCAATGGATCAGATACCAAGATACCTTGAAGGAAAACAGAACCCTTCCGCTGTACACTACGAAACACCGTTGCTTAAGCCTATTCTTGATACGACTTACGGCTGTATGGTCTATCAGGAACAAGTTATGCAGATTGTTCGTGACCTTGCCGGCTACTCACTCGGCAGGAGCGATCTCGTACGTCGTGCAATGAGTAAGAAAAAACAGGATGTCATGGCGAAAGAACGTGTTAATTTTATTGACGGTATCGTTGAAGATAATGTCGTAAAAGTTGACGGTGCACTGCGTCGCGGCGTTACAAAGCAAGCTGCGGAGGAAATTTTTGATGAGATGATGGACTTTGCATCCTATGCATTCAATAAGGCCCATGCGGCGTGTTACGCAGTCGTCGCATACAGAACGGCTCTTTTAAAATGCCTCTATCCTGTTGAGTTCTTCACTGCATTGATAAACAGCTACCTCACTGCCGCCGAAAAAATTTCGGGTTACATTTATCATGTGCGAAAACGCGGAATAAGAATTCTTCCACCAGACATAAATAAGAGCAATGCAAGGTTTTCCGTTGAAAACGGAGCGATAAGGTTCGGCCTTGCTGCAATACGAAACGTAGGCGAAGGGGCTATCGACGAAGTCCTTGCCGAAAGACAGGGTGGAGGAGAGTTTACTGATTTTCAGAATTTTGTCAGACGGGCAGACGGCATAAACAAACGTTTGCTTGAGGGTCTTATAAAATCAGGCTGTTTTGATTCTATGAATGTGTCGAGGCTTTACCTTATGACGCGTTTTGAACGAGATCTTGCCGCAGCAAACACTGAGAGAAAACGCATTGAGACTGGACAGTTGTCATTTTTCGATATGGGTGACGATGCCATTGAAGTCGATTTTTCATACGATACCGTTGATAAACGAAAGGAATATCCACTTGAAGAAAAGCTGAATATGGAGCGTGAAACCATGGGCGTCTATGTCAGCGGGCATCCGCTCATGGAGTTTGAAACGGAGCTCTCAGCGTTGGGAACAAATTGTGCCGAGCTTTCCGAAGCAGACGGAAGGTTGATTCGCGACGGTGATATGGTCAGGGTCGGAGGCATTCTAAATACAATGAAAAGCAGGGCAATAAAATCGGGAGGAATAATGACGTCAGGCATAATTGAAGATTTGACAGGTTCAATCGAAGTCATTGCGTTTCCAACAGTCTATCAGAAATACATGCCCCTTTTGGCTAATGACCAAAAAGTCATTGTCAGAGGACGACTTTCAATGAGGGATGACCGAAACAACAGCATTATTGTAGACGAGGCAGTTCCACTCCTAAAGGGGGAAAAACAGGTGCTTGCACTGCGTTTTTATGGTGAAACGCTACGCATTTGGGAGCGTGTTGCAGAACTGTTGAAAAAATATCCGGGGAGCACTGAGGTTATTATTGCCAATGCAGAAACGGGCAAGAAACACCTTGCTCCGAGGGATATGTGGGTCGATACGAGAAGCGAGCTTATCAATGAGCTCAATGCTTTGCTTGGTGAAGCAAATGTTGTTGTCGTACGAAAAAAAGCTCAACAAGATTTTTGAAGAATAAGGATGGATAGTTCATATGAAGAGGATCGGTGTTTTGACTAGCGGCGGAGATACGCCGGGAATGAATGCCTGCATACGGTCGGTATTCAAAACCGGGACCGACATGGATATGAAAGTCATGGGGATTTACCATGGTTACAAGGGTTTGATCGAGGGGAGGGTGGATTATCTTACCCATAAGGATGTTGAAAATAAGATGCACAAGGGCGGTACGGTTCTTCGCACGGCAAGAAGTGCCGAATTTGCAACGGAAGCAGGAGTGCAGAAAGCAATAAAAGTACTCAAGGCGTACGATATCGAAGGCTTAATCGTTATTGGGGGTGACGGAAGCTTCCGCGGAGCGAGGGATCTCGAAAAACAGGGGTTTCCGGTCGTTGGCATACCGGGGACGATTGATAATGACATGGGTTACACAGATTTTACGATCGGATTTGATACTGCTGTAAACAATGTCATGAATGAAATCTACAAGATTCGAGATACCATGCGTGCTCACGACAGGGTAGGCGTTATCGAAGTTATGGGACGGCATTGCGGAGATATTGCCCTTTGGGCAGGAATAAGCGGTGCTGCGGACCTCATTCTTGTACCGGAGCGGCCGATGCCGTGGGATGAAGCGGCAGGTATTCTTGCTGCAAACAAGGTTCGAGGCAAGCTCACAAGTATTGTCATGATTGCTGAGGGGGCAGGTTCAGCTGAGGATTTTTGCAATTTTGTTCGTGAACATACGGATGTTGAAATCAAGGCAACAGTACTCGGCTACATCCAACGAGGCGGAAATCCTTCTGCATTTGACAGGATTCTTGCGGCAAGGCTCGGTCAGCGAGCGGTCGAGCTCCTAAATGAAGGAAAGGGCGGTCGAGCTGTCGGCATAAGGCACAATAAGATCGTAAGTGTTACACTTGAGGAAGCGGTGACAATGAAGGATACGTTTGACGACAAGCTCTACGACTTGAACAGCATTATGGCGAAGTTCTGATTGGAGAAAGTTATGGAAAGTACTCTGCTTAATGCAGGCGATATTGTAAAGATGAGCATTACTTCGCTCTCCAACGAAGGGAAGGGACTTGGCAGGTATGCCGGTATGGCAGTCTTTGTTCGAAATGCCCTGCCGGGCGAAGAGGTTGCTGCAAAAATCACGAAGCTCATGAAAACATATGCCGAGGCAGAGCTCGTTGAGATCATTGTTGCATCAGAGCATAGAGTTAAATCTCCCTGCAAGGCATTCGGAAAGTGCGGAGCATGCAGTCTTATGCATCTCAATTATGACAGTCAGCTCGAATGGAAACGAAAATTTGTTTCGGATGCCATCGAACGTATCGGAGGGTTGAAAGACATAAAAGTAGATCCTGTCATTGGCATGTCAAACGGATTTCACTACAGAAATAAATCTGCTTTTCCATTCGGTATGAAAGATGGCAGAGTCGTTTTCGGCTGTTTTGAAGAGAAAAGTCACCGACTCATTCCCCTTAATGATTGCCTGATTCAGAATGATGTTTCAATTTCCGCAATGAGAATTTTATGCAAATGGGCGAATGATTTCGGCATTGAGGCATATGACGAAGAAACGGGCAGGGGACTTATTCGCCATGGGGTAATAAGAACGACGACAGGCGGTACGATTGTTGCTCTCGTAACGGGAAAAGACTGTCTTACTTATAAAAGTGAACTCATTAAACGGCTTAAAGAGGGCATTCCTACGCTCGAATCTGTTGTCAACAACATTAACCCGGGCAGGACAAGCCTTATAATGGGCAGAAGAAATGACGTTCTCTTCGGCAATGGAATAATACGTGATACTCTCGGAGAACTGGTATTTGATGTCAATATAGAGAGCTTTCTTCAGGTAAATCCTGCTCAGACTTTAAGGCTTTATAATATTGCCCTTGACGGGCTCAATCTCAGCAAAGCAGATAGACTTATCGACCTCTACTGTGGAATCGGAACAATTTCATTGACAGCGGCACAGCGTGTCGCAGGTGTAATCGGCATTGAAACAGTTCCTTCCGCCGTAAGCAATGCGAAACACAATGCAGTTTTGAATGGCATCGATAATGCGGAGTTCTTGTGCGGCGATGTCGAAGCGGTGCTCCCCAAATTGCTTGGCAAAGGCGGGAAAAAGGGCTTTCATGCTACTGCATTGATCCTCGATCCGCCGAGAAAAGGAGTTCATAAGACTGCCCTCAATGCCATAGCCTCATCAGGAATAAAAAAACTTGCCTATGTCTCATGTAATCCTTCGACACTTGCAAGGGATCTTAAAGAGCTCGTTGCCGCAGGCTATCGTATCGATTCCGTTACACCTGTGGATATGTTTCCTATGACGCATCATGTCGAGACGGTGGTCCTCTTGTCACGGGAAACAAATCCACTGACGGTTGAGGTCAGAATGGAAGTGGAAACCGGCGAGGTCAAGGAGCATCCGACCTATAAACGCATTCAGGAGTATGTGCAGGAAAAGTACGGCTTCAAAGTCCATACGGCATATATTGCCGAGGTAAAACGTATGGTCGGACTAGATATGCACAAAGCACCGAACGCAGTGGAGCAGAGAAAACATGAGTATCATCCCTGCCCGCCTGAAAAGGTTGAGGCAATCAAAGATGCGCTGCGGCACTTTGGCTTAGTCTCAGAGTGAGTTTACGGCTAAAAAGGTGCTGTTGCAAAATCAAGTCATATTTGCAGCAGCACCTTTCTTTTTTAAGGAGGGCAATCCGTGGAGTGCCGAACATT
>CAKTYT010000020.1 GCA_934633695.1 uncultured Clostridia bacterium
TACCCGAAATAGGATTTCCACCATGAAAACTCACAATTATTGTGTAAAAATGTTGTTTTCACATTAATTTTTGTGCATTTTTTGTTGCAGTACGCAAATGTATTTTTAACCTTCGACGAGCTCTTGAAGTGTCATGACAGAGCAGCCTTTGCTCTCATAATATGCGAGCATCTCAGGCAGCTTCTTTTTATCGTAGCTGGTAATGCAATCCGACAGCACATGAACGGAAAATCCGCTCTTAGCCATGTTAAAGCAGGTGGATTTGATGCAGGCTGCGGCATCTGCACCTACAATATAAAACTCGGTAATGCCGTGCTCCTGAATAAAGGCGGCAAAAGCCTCACTGGTTAGTGCATTGCTTTTTGACTTTGTGAAGATGAAATCGGACGCGATTTTCATCTCCGGCACCAGCTCTGCACCATGTGTTCCGGGCTTGAATGTTCTTGTTCCTGCGGACAAATTGTTATGACGAATGTAAACAATCCACAGTTCATTTTCAATTGCCCAGTCAATAGCTTTATTAACCTTATTAATAATTTCTTTGTAATTCTTTGTGATGTCGTTCTGGAGGTCGATTATGACCAGTGCATTGTTTTTCATAGTATACTGCTCCATTGTCTCGTTTTTGTTTTAGGATCGCTGCACTCAAATCTGAATTTACGCAAAGATCAAGAGCTTTTTGTCTAACTTGCGATTGCATTGTTTTTCTTCTCAAGCTCTGCACCGTACCTGAAAATCAGTGAGACGAGGATAAGGACGATGCCGGTAATCACGTTCCCGAAATTGCCGATGTTTCCAATGCTTTTTACACCCTGCCAAATGGCAATGGCCTCCGAAACAGCAATGGCAGCAATGGGGATCCAGATGAAGCGAATACCAAGCTTCTGAAGCTGCTTGGCTCCGGCCTCGGTAAACGGTGTGCCGTCGACCAACTCGGATTTCAGATAGCTGCGTGTTAGTCCGAGAAGTATTGCTTCCGAAGCCAGCATAAGCGTTGCGGCCAACAGCTCCACATTTTTTTGCAGCAAATTTGTTTCGTCCGAGAAAATTTTGAGCGGTTCTCCGATAATCGAGAAGACCGTTCCTCCATTGTATTGCACCGCGGCACACAACACACCGACGCCGGACACTACCGCACCGACGATACAGAGGATATATGCTACTTTGGTTAAAACCTCAAAGACTTTAAATGTTTTTTGAATAGTTTCGAGTGATTTCATTGCAGTCCCTCCTGTAGTCTTCTTGTCGCTTTGCAAACAGCTTCACCGCACCATAGGTCATTGTTTTGAATAGCGTTCTTTTCCCCACCAATTCGGCATCAAATCCCTGAGGGTAACGGTTTCTCGTTTCTCATAGTCTGCCATGATTTCCATGTTTTCGTTTTCTTCATTCAGCTGATATAGAAACTCACGGCATGCACCGCAGGGCATTCCACTTCCGCCGCCGAACGGAGGTCTGTCCCGGAATGCGATAAGTCTTTTTATCTTTGTTTGGCCGCTGTTTACATACATGTTCAGGGCGGCTACACGCTCCGCACACAGGTTCATTACACCGCTGCAGGCTTCGATGCAAAAGCCTGTATAAATGGTCCCGTCCTCGCTTTCCAAAGCACAGACGACATGATGTGCATAAATAAAGGGGGTAGCATCCTCCGGATGAAATTCTTTTTTTGCTCGTTCATAGAGCTTTTCCCATATATCCATATTATCCTCCTAAGTTCACTCTTTGCAGCTCGAAAACTGCAAAATATATTACAACAAATAAAGTTCTTGATCTAACTGCCAGTCGCGTCCTTCCAAAAAATCATAGCCGAGCAACGCTTCCATATCCACAGGTTGTCCGTACAGTTTGTCACATATATCAACATCCTTCAAGTGGATTGCACGGCCTTGAAACAGAATTCGAAGATTCCGTACATATGGAGTTGACTCATATCGCACAGAACCAATTCCGACGATTTCAGTTTCATGATATTCAATATCGGAAAGCCGAGTACACCAAGAGCTGTTGAGGATCGAGCTTGTGTGCCCGGTATCTACTCCGGCTTTAAAGAGATATCCGCAATACTCCGGAAAAACGATTGGTTCCTGTTTGGCATCGAGGCCGGAGGCAGTGGAAGCACTTTTCGATATGCCAACGGACAAGGATCCGTCTTTTGCCGAATATTTCCATGAATAACGGGAAATAACGTCCCAACCCAGCAGCATTTCAGCGGGGAAGGCAGTACCGGTCTCATCACTGAAAACGAAATCTGAATCATCCATTACAATTACTTTGAGCTCATCTATGAGAATGTCTCCGAGCAGGATATTTGAAACAATCGCTGTTTGTAGTGTTCGGACCAATCCGTTGTTGTTTCCGGCAGTAAGCGGTTCGGACTCTTCTACAACATTTAACTTTTTAAACACACTCCGTGCAATAACTGTCATGCCTGCACCGGTGTCAAATAATGCTATGGTTTCATACTCCTTTATTCGAACATTAACAAACAGGAGATTCTCAAATTTAACATTCGAAAGACAATTTACCATGTATTCCTCCGCAAAACTCAATATTTTTTGATCTCATTTTTGTCCTAGGCAGAGACGATCTTCCAAAAACTTTCCATATTCATTCCTGCCGCACAAACTCTGATTTTAAAGTTTCAAGCATTTCTGCATCGTTCTGAATTACTTGCTGATCAGCATACGGAAGATTGCATCACGATCAAACTTTCCTTCCACAAGACCGGGTATTTCCTTGATTGCCTTGTAAATGCTGAGACTGAAACCCGTCAGAATCTGTTCGATCTCCCTGTCAGAGTAAGGACAGTCGCAGGTTACGATCAGTGTGGACAGACTATGCACTACAAACCACATATTGCGAAAATACAAGTCCGCTTCCTCAGCGGCAATGTGGTAGACGCTCATCAATGTCGGACGCACAAGCTCCTGAAAATGCTGCATAGACCTCATGGCACTGTAATCCTGTGTTTTGGACAGAAACAGAATTCGGTAAAGCTCCGATTCCTCTCGTGCAAAGCGTATGTACTGCTTTCCGAAGCCAAGAAAGGGTATTTTCTCTTTTAAACCTATGTCCGCATACTCGTCATACACACGCAGTGCAGCGTTACAGACCTCTTGCTTGATGCCATCCATGGAACCAAAGCCTGTGAAAATCGGCTGTGTGGAGGTACCAAGCTCCTCCGCCAGTGCTTTTGCTGTCAATCCGTTGATTCCCTTTGCACGTACGACCCGCAGTGCAGCTTCTACCATTTCTTCTTTCGAGAACTTGTTTTTTGGTGCCATAGCCGTATCCTTTCTGCCAAATAAATTGATCGATGTACATCGCACGATACACATTTGCTATTATACTCATGAAAGCGGTCTTGTCAATGGGGCAGTACTTGTTTTTTATGTTTAAGGACGGCGTGGGGGAGGGACGGCGGCATTTGCGAATAGGCTTCCAGGTCACACATGGACAAGATTTCAACAGCATGGACGGATATGGAGTAGGAATCAGGGTGTTCAACGAAACAGGGAAGAAGAAAAAGAAAAAGTCCTCGAAAATCGGGGACTTTTTGCATTGGTACACCTTCAGGGGCTCGAACCCTGGACACCCTGATTAAGAGTCAGGTGCTCTACCAGCTGAGCTAAAGGTGCAAGGCACTTTCAAAGTGCATAGTGGATTATACTCGGTTAAGGTCGGATTGTCAAGCCCATTTTTTAAAAAAAATGCCAATCAGAGAAATATATTTGAAGTGCGAATAACGAAGGCAATCAGCGACTCAAAGCCATTCGTCCTGCAATAAATTTCGAACAGACTAATGTGCAATGCAGCTTAAAAAGGAGTCTATTTGCGAATATGCTCATTTTTGGATTTTTTATAAAGCAGGGAGAATGCTGTTATCCATAAAAAAACTTCATGGATAAAGGCTTTTCTCCGAAAATATATTTACATTACAAAAATGCTCAATATGGACTATATAAACTCGAATGTAAACAAAAAAACGCCGAAATTCAGCGTGTAAAAAGGTAAATTTAGCTTGTATTCTTTCTTTTTAGTATTTTGTTGACGGTACTTGACAAGATTTAACGGCATTGTTACACTACCTACAATTACAGAACCATCCGAGAACTTTACAGGTTCTGACGAATGGTCAGGAGGCGGAAATGGAAGACACGATTGAAGCGGCGATAGAACTTCTGTCACTGGGGTTTGAACCGCATTACAAAGGATTTGGGTATCTGTCGTACGCTATTACGAGAGTGGCGGACAAATTTGCCTGCGGACATGTCGGTAAAATTGACGTTTACGGGATGTTGAGTGACAAATTCGGGTTGCGAAAGGGAAATCTTTCCCGATGCATGCAGCATTCGATTAGTTCCGCTTGGGAAGTTACCGGTACTGAAGAGCTTTATGCCCTGTTCCACGACCACGACAGAACAGATTGCCCGCCTGTGCTGAAGGTTGTCTACCGTATCGCAACAAAAACTGCAAAGCAGAGGACTCACGGCAACGGAGAAATACGGGCAATGGTCGGAGCGGAACGAACGGCGGAATTGCCTGTGTTCGAACAAGTTTAAAGGCACTTCGTAAACCATATCAACGAAATTAGCAGGGGGGGAGAATCATGAAAAGCACTTCGAAAATATACGTGGCAAGAGAACTTGTGAGGATGGGGTTTCTGCCACAGCAGCGAGGTCTTGCATACCTTGCATTTGCAATCAATAGGGTCGCAGACGACATGATAGGCTATTACTCCGGCAAGCTCGCTCTTTACAATGAACTTACAAATTACTTTGAAACCGCTATGCCCCAGCTTTCTGCCGGAATGTGTCACTCAATAGAATGCGCATGGTATATGCCGCACTCGGGTGAGTTGAAACGTTTGTTTGCAACTAAAAAATATCCGCCCGCCGCAATGGAATTCATATGCAGGATGGCAATCGAGTTCGTAAGACGGGGGCAGCAGACAACGTCCGCGTAAACAATTGTCCGTGCGATGCCAATTATAATGAGTGAGTTATTTTTCGTCTTTCAGCGGCATGTGTCAACAGCTTCATGTAAAAACAAGAAAACCGTGCGATGAAATTAATGAGCCGTGAAGAAAAAACAGTTTCCGTATTGCAAACGGGGAAGAAATGATTTATAATTGAATCGAAAACAGAATGAATCCGCTGGGTGCGTACCTGACTGCCGAGAGGCTGCCGTGGTACTGAGATAGAGCCTTTGAACCTGTTGGGGTAATACCTGCGTAGGGAAGCGGTACGGAAATTTTTCTCCTCCGCACCGCTTGCGGGGGAGTTTGTTTTCGGAAAGGATAAAAAATGCTGTTTGATGATGGGTTCAAATTTACTTTGATTTCCGAACTCAAAGAAATCAGCAAGACCGGCTGGATATTTATCGCAGCCGCAGCAGTGATTGCCGTTGTGTTGGTAATCTACCTCGTTCAGAGGCATAAGCAGGGCAGTGCAGCAAAGCCCGCAGATGTCAATGTCCCTCAGAAACCAAGTGCAGCTGGGTCGATGGCACATGCGGCAATGTCGGCAAACGCCGCAGATGTCAATGTCCCTCAGAAACCAAGTGCAACGCTTGTGCTTGTTCACGGTGCATTGTGCATTGCGATGAGTTTCATTCTGAGCTACATCAAGCTCTTCTCAATGCCTACCGGCGGTTCGATCACGCTTGCAAGCATGCTTCCGCTGATGATTTACGCTAACAGATACGGCGTAAAGGCAGGCGTCACCGCAGGAGTTGTCTACGGATTCCTTCAGTATGTTCAGAATCCGTGGATGTTCCACTGGCTCCAGCTTATTATTGACTATCCCCTTGCATTCGGTATTATCGGTCTTGGCGGTCTTGTGAGGGGCGAAGACAAGCTTGTCGGCTCAATCCTCATCGGCGGTCTCGGAAGGCTCGTCTGCCACTTGCTCTCCGGCATAATTTTCTTCGGAAAATACGTTATGCTCGGCGAGGGTGCGGAAACGGCTATTGGATTCCTTCCCATGCTTAAGGCTAATATCGCTGTTTCAGCAGCGTACAATGCCCCCTACATGCTGGCGGATATTGCAATCTGTGCAGTCATCGCACTCATCCCTGCTTTCCGCAAGGCGTTGAAGAATATGAGATAAATTCTTAAAAGAGAAACTGCTGCGGTGAGCAGCAGAGTGTCTTTGAAACAACAGAAAACGACGCGGCCGTCATTGGTCACGTCGTTTTTTCAAGCAGGAAAATGCAACGAAAATGTTTTATATCAAGATAACGATTAAGCCCACTATCGGAGCGAATGCAAGCCCGATTACCATGCCTCTTACGCTGGCCTTGAAGTGAAACCAAACGGCCGACTTCTCAAACGGACTTACTTTTGCTAATTTATAGAACTTATCGAATGACGCCATCAAAATGTCTACTACCAGAAAATCATACCAGTCAACGACAAGCCACAGCAGATAGGCAGTCAATGCAGCCTTTGGGAACGCAGTGATGCCATTGATGAACCGCAGAACAGAGGCAACTACCGCAGCGAAAACAACGATCGATATTAATTTGCGAATTATGTCGCTTTTTTTGCCGGAGGTCTGTCCGAAACAATGTTTAAAGCACGCAGCTTATCCGTTACGACCGGAGGATAATCGTTTACGAAAACTTCTCTCCGTCTTGCACATAAAATTTCCAACAGAATAGTAAACAAGATGCAGGCGATAACACACTCTATTGCGAAAACCATAAATAAACTCCTTTCGACAATCCCGACCTAACGGTACATGAATAAACATTTTACATATATCTCTAGAAACGGACGACGAATCTTACTCTAGCCCGTATTTTTCAAACAATCTGCTCATATCGCCGTTTTGCTTCAAGTCATAAATGAACATGTTGGCAAGCTCCGCTATTGCCGGCGAATCAGAAGAAACTGCCACGCAGTATTCGATTTCACCGAAAGTTTCGGGGTATAGCTTAAAGCTGAACTCGGATGAATATTTTTTTATGAATACACCCGGAATCGAGGCGACATCGATATGTCCGTTCTTCAGGGCGAGCAGCATATCGGGGTAGGAGGCAAATCCGACGGTGTTGAATGTAATCGCATCGGGCGGAAGCTCGACCGTCCGTTTCAGAAGCTTGTCAAGAAGACTCTTCTTCACCTTTGTTTCGTGAGAGGAAATATATCTTTGCAGTATCGATTCGGAAGACGTATTTTGAACATAGCCTATCTTAAGCTCATTAAGAGGTCTGTTTTCCACAGCACGTGTTATAACTGCATAGCAGGTGTCAGTGAAGTACGGGTAAGAATAAGAACAGCTTTTTTTCGCTCCGTTCTGCATGAGTGCAAACACGGCATCGACCGAACCGTCCGATAGCTTGTTGGAAGCGGTCTTATCGGATACGGTGACATACTCAATGGATACGCCGTCAGTGGAATCAGGGATGAGATAATCCGCAAACAGCCTTGCAAGCTCAATCTCGAAGCCAATGCCGTTCTCGGCAAAATTGGGAATATCGTCTCTGACGCCGACCTTAAGCACTCCGGCTTCGCATATTTCACGTATTTCGGCGGTATTTCTCAGCTGCACCGTTGGCTTGAGTGCATTGGTTGCAAGAACAATCAAGAAAAGTCCGGCGATCGCAAAAAGTGCAATTCTGAACGGCTTTCCCTTTTCACCGCGGAGCGTTATATTCAGCTTGACGGGCTTAAGTTTCAACCCCAAAGACCGCCGATGCTTCATTCTTCTGTTAAACATAGCTAAATCCTTTGCTTTTTGTGCATGCCCGAAGAGCAGTGCTGCTCTAATTATATCAACTTCATGCGTCATTTACAAGCAAAAAGAGCTAAGTAAGCAGGCAGCAATGTTCGAAGGTGAGTTTTGCAGCTGCACATTCTTGTCAGCTTCCATGCAGTAAAGCGAAATTGAGCGAAAATTTCAGCTCTCTGAACATCAGTATCGTTGTGAAGCTTTTTAATGTCGGCATCGTCATAATATCGGCAGATTGCTTCGGCAGCAGGGCTTGGTTTGAACAAGCCTATCTTACCATAATGATGCAGTGTGCAGATACTGACTCAAGTAATGTCACTCACGCTTTTGACAGTTCTCATATGCACCGGCAGCTCTTGTCTGATTATCTGATTCCTGTAGACCATCGTGCTGCATCAGCGTTAATAAGGCTTTTAATGGATAAAAATGTACTATTAATTGACTCGGTCAAAAAAAGTGAATGAGATGTTCGTGTTGACAAGCTATTCGGGCTTTGCTATATTAAGACCGGAGTATTCATTCAGGAGGAGATGTATTGTGTCTGAATCACCTAACAAGAAGCGTTGTTTTTTTCTCGGAGTGCGCGATTATGTTATCGTTGCACTCTGCACTTGCCTTATGGCTTTCAGTTACTATATTTTGATTGCCCCTAACCGCTTTGCCCCCGCCGGAATACTTGGTATTGCGACGATACTGCACAAGCTGTTTGCTTTTCAGGTCAGTACAGTGACTATGATAGCAAACATTCCGTTGCTCATTGCCTCGTTCTTGCTCATTAACCGCCAGTTCTCGCTTAAATCACTCGTGGCTACGGCGGTTTATGTCATTAGTCTCGCAGTTTTTGAAAAGCTTCCGCTAGAAAGATTTGTTTATCATACCGCAAACGGGACAAGTACGATACTGGCTCCGCTGGCAGGCGGCGTGATTTCGGGCTTTTGCTACGGTATGGTCCTCCGCTGCAACGCCTGTACGGGCGGCACGGATCTGATCGGAGCATTGGTACACCGCTTTAAGCCTGAATACAATATGCTATGGATAATCTTTTCGATCAATGCGGCAGTTGCGGCTGTCTCGTACTTTGTCTATGATTATCAGCTTGAACCGGTCATACTGTGCCTTCTCTACTGTTTCACTTCGAGCAAGGTCGGTGATGCGATTATCCGAGGCGTTAAGGAGGCAGTCAAGTTTGAAATTATAACCGACAAACCGGAGGAGCTGTCTGAGGCACTCATGCAGGAACTCGACAGGGGCGTTACGCGTCTGTCAGCAGTCGGGGGCTTTACTAAAAATGACAAGACTCTGCTTATCTGCGTTATAGACAAGCATCAGATAATTAAGCTCCAAAACATTCTTCAGCGTTACCCAGGTACTTTTGCGTACCTGACGAGCGTCAAGGAGACCGTAGGCAATTTCAAGAATTCATAAGGACATGACTCTCTGAGGACCCGTTTGTAGCGGGTCTTTTTGTTTGCGGAGTTGTCAGATAGAGAATTTTTGCAACGAAAGATTCCGTCACAAATATATTTTGGACGTTCGGGGATTGGGGACTTGACTTTTTGACACCCGTGATTTACAATGATTTACTGCATTAGTATGTGATAAAGTGCAGGATTATCGCGATTCGGCAAATTCGCAGTTGAAAAAGCTAATGTTTACATAAAAAACCGTTATTTTTTGCAGTTTTTTCACTTAACTGCGGAGGTAGTGGGTACAAAACTGTGAAACTGTGGTGCAGCAGCACCTTCGGGGTCACTTAAGCACAAAAAAGTTTTCCGCATTCAGCTGCGGAGGTTAGGGGTGAAACGATGTTACATAGTGTCAACGTGGGAAGAAAAACTCGCTGGAGCTTCTCCCGTATCAATGAAATTCTCGATATGCCTGATCTTATCGAAGTTCAGAAGAATTCGTATCGTCAATTTATTGAAAAGGGTTTTGGCGAAGTCCTTGCAGATATCTCTCCCATAAAGGATTTTTCCGAGCGATTGGTGCTGGAATTTGTCGGCTACAAAATCGATAAAGAGCATCCCAAGTACAGCGTTGCGGAGAGCAAGGATCGTGACGTCAATTATTCTGCGAAACTGATGGTCAACGTACGCCTTATCAATAAGGAAACGGGCGAAATAAAGAGCCAGGAAGTTTTCATGGGTGATTTCCCGCTCATGACCGAACAGGGAACGTTCATTATCAATGGTGCGGAGAGGGTCATCGTCAGTCAGCTCGTTCGTTCACCCGGTGCTTACTATACTGAATCGGTCGATAAAGTCGGTCACAGGCTCTTCAGTTCGCAGGTCATTCCCAACAGAGGTGCTTGGCTTGAATATGAAACCGACAGCAACGAGATTCTTTACACGAAGATTGACCGTCAGCGTAAGATCCACATCACTACTCTCATGCGTGCACTGGGCTACAGCTCAAACGCTCAGATAATCGAAATGTTCGGTGAGGATGAGAGACTTCAGAATACGCTCGAAAAAGATCAGACGACCGACACGGTTGAAGGTCTTATCGAAATTTATAAGCGCCAGCGTCCCGGCGAACCTCCCACCGAAGAAAGTGCAAGGAGTTTGCTTACTTCGCTGTTCTTTGATAGGCGTTATGATCTCGCCAGAGTCGGCAGATATAAAATTAACTATAAACTTGGCTTGAGCTCAAGGCTCAAGGGCCTTGAGGCGGCGGAGAATGTCATCGACCCCAACACGGGAGAAATTCTCGTTGAAGTGGGCGAAACCATTTCCGAAGAAAAAGCTCTCGAAATTGAAAATGCAGGCGTCCTTGCGGTTTATGTCAACGCTGCCGATAAACGTGTGCGTGTAGTCGGCAACCAGTTTGTCGATGCTGCGAAATACCTTGATTTCGACCCCGAGGAAGTCGGCATAAACGAACACGTCTACTATCCCACACTCAAGGAGTTCCTCTCAAGGAAGGATGAAATGAGCGAGGACGAGTTCCGTGCCCTCCTCAGTGCAAATGCACTTGAACTTAGCCCAAGGCATATTATCCCTTCTGATATCGTAGCGTCGATCAGCTACCTCATCGGTCTTCCCTACGGCATCGGCACCTGTGATGACATAGATCATCTCGGCAACCGCCGTATCCGTTCCGTCGGCGAACTGCTTCAAAATCAGCTTAGAGTCGGACTTACGAGGCTTGAGAGAGTAGTCCGTGAGCGTATGTCCATTCAGGATTCCGACGCGGTTATGCCCAGCAACCTTATAAACATCCGTCCGGTAACGGCAGCAATTAAAGAGTTCTTTGGCTCATCCCAGCTCTCCCAGTTCATGGATCAGACGAATCCTCTCGCGGAACTGACCCATAAACGCAGGCTCTCTGCTCTCGGTCCCGGCGGTTTGAACCGCGACCGTGCAACCTTCGAAGTCCGCGATGTTCACTATTCCCATTACGGCAGAATGTGTCCTATTGAGACTCCCGAAGGTCCCAACATCGGTCTTATCAATTCCCTTGCAACTTACGCAAGGATCAATGAGTACGGCTTTATCGAAGCTCCCTACCGCAAGGTCGATAAGGTCAACCATCGCATTCTTGATGAAATAGTCTATCTCACTGCAACGAAGGAAAACGGTCTTATCGTTGCACAGGCGAACGAGCCCACCGTTACCGATGAAAACGGCAACGTATGGTTCGCAAAAGAGCGTGTCGTAGCCCGTCAGCTCGACCAGATTATTGAGGTTCGTGCAACCGATATTGACTACATGGATGTTTCGGCAAAGCAGCTTGTTTCCGTTGCAACGGCGATGATCCCGTTCCTTGAAAACGATGACGCTAACCGTGCACTCATGGGTTCGAACATGCAGCGTCAGGCTGTTCCCCTTCTCGTTACCCAAGAACCCGCAGTCGGTACCGGTATGGAATACAAGGCTGCATACGACAGCGGCGTTCTCGTGCTGAATGAAGAGGCAGGCACCGTTGTTTACGTCTCCGCCGACAAGGTCAGAGTCGAGTCCGATGCTACTCATAACATTAAAGAATATAAACTTATTAAATTTAAACGCTCCAATCAGGGTACCTGTATCAACCAGCGTCCGGTCGTCAGTATCGGCGAACACCTTGAAAAGGGCGATATGATCGCCGATGGTGCCTCCACCAAGAACGGCGAAATTGCACTCGGCAAAAATATTCTCATAGGCTTCATGACATGGGAAGGCTACAACTATGAGGATGCGGTTCTCATCAGTGAGCAGCTCGTACGTGACGACGTTTACACTTCTCTCCACATTGAGGAACATGAGACTGAAGCACGAGATACAAAGCTCGGTGATGAAGAAATTACCCGAGACATTCCCAATGTCGGCGAAGATGCACTCAAGGATCTTGACGAAAGGGGTATCATAAGGATCGGTGCAGAAGTCCGCTCGGGCGACATTCTCGTCGGCAAGGTCACTCCAAAGGGTGAAACGGAACTCAGCTCCGAAGAACGCCTGCTTCGTGCCATTTTCGGCGAAAAGGCACGCGAGGTCCGCGATACCTCTCTCCGAGTTCCCCACGGTGAAGGCGGTATAGTTGTCGAAGTTCGTGTTTTCACTCGTGAAAACAAGGATGAGCTCTCTCCCGGAGTTCACAAGCTCGTCAGGGTTTACATCGCTCAGAAGCGTAAGATCTCCGTCGGAGATAAGATGGCGGGCCGCCACGGCAATAAGGGTGTTATTTCAAGAATTCTTCCCGAAGAGGATATGCCCTTCCTTCCCGACGGCACACCGCTCCAGATTGTCCTCAATCCCTTGGGCGTTCCCTCTCGTATGAACATCGGGCAGATACTTGAGCTCCACCTCGGCAAGGCCGCTGTCAACCTCAAAATGAATCTCGCCACTCCCGTTCTCGATGGTGCGGGCGAAGACGATATCAAGATGCTCCTTGCAATGGCCAACAAGGAAAATACTCAGATGCAGGATCTTATGAAGATGACCGCCGGCGATGTCGTTGAGCTCATCAAGCGTGCGAATGAGGATCCGGAACTCTGCGAAAAGTTCCGTGATGCGTACAAGAATGAAGACGGTAAAACCGTTCTTTACGACGGCAGGAGCGGAGAACCCTTCGAAAATAGAGTTTCGGTCGGATACATGTACTACCTCAAGCTCCATCACCTTGTTGACGATAAGATTCACGCAAGGAGCACCGGTCCGTACTCCCTCGTCACTCAGCAGCCCCTCGGCGGTAAGGCACAGTTCGGCGGTCAGCGTTTCGGTGAGATGGAAGTTTGGGCACTGGAGGCATATGGTGCAGCGAATACCCTTCAGGAGATTCTTACCGTCAAGAGCGATGATGTTGTCGGCAGGGTGAAGACTTACGAAGCTATTGTCAACGGTGACAATGTTCCCGAACCCGGTGTTCCCGAGAGCTTCAAGGTTCTTATTAAAGAACTTCAGTCACTTTGCCTCGACGTCAAGGTTCTCTCTGAGGATAAGCAGGAGATCAAGATTGGCGAAATGATTGATGACGATGAAAGCACCGGTCCCGATGTCAATATCAGCGGTTATGAGGATATGCCCGAACAACGCGGCGGTTCCGGAAATAACAGGGAGTCCATTGATTACGATATCGATGAAGACGATGACTTCTACGAAGAGGACGATAACGACAATGTTTTCGGCAACTTTGTCTTCGAGGACGAGGATGAAGATGAGGACGAAGACGATGGCTATGATAGCGGCATGGACGAATAACAGCGGAAGGGAGAAAAGAAAGTGTTTGAACTGACTAATTTCGATGCAATACAGATAGGTCTTGCGTCACCCGAAAAAATCCGTGAATGGTCTCACGGCGAGGTCAAAAAGCCCGAGACTATAAATTACAGAACTCTCAAACCCGAAAGGGATGGTTTGTACTGCGAACGCATTTTTGGACCGATCAAGGACTGGGAGTGCCACTGCGGCAGATACAAGCGTGTAAGATATAAAGGCGTTGTCTGCGAAAAATGCGGTGTTGAAGTCACAAAATCCAAGGTTCGCCGTGAACGCATGGGTCATATAGAGCTTGCCGCTCCCGTTTCGCACATCTGGTACTTCAAGGGCATTCCCTGCCGCATGAAGATGCTGCTCGATATGTCCCCCCGCAACCTTGAAAAGGTTCTCTACTTTGTGGCCTTCGTCGTTACGGATCCGGGTGATACTCCGCTTGCTTACAAGCAGATCCTCACCGATAAAGAATATCGTGATGCTCAGCGTGATTACGGTGCAAAGAGCTTTAAGGCTGGTATGGGTGCGGAAGCGATCAAAGAACTGCTCACTCAGCTCGACCTTGATGCAACCGAAGCGGAGCTGCGTGAGGAAATAAAGGCGGCCTCCGGTCAGAAGCGTACCAATGCGATCAAGCGTCTTGAGGTTATCGAAGCTTTCATAAAGAGCGGAAATCGTCCCGAGTGGATAATTATGGATGTTATCCCCGTTATCCCTCCTGATATCCGCCCAATGGTTCAGCTTGAAGGCGGCAGGTTCGCAACCAGCGATCTAAACGACCTCTACCGCAGGGTCATCAACAGAAATAACCGCCTCAAGAGGCTGCTTGAGCTTCGTGCTCCCGATATTATCATCAGGAACGAAAAGCGTATGCTTCAGGAGGCTGTCGATGCTCTTATCGACAACGGCAGACGCGGAAGGCCCGTTACGGGTCCCGGCAATCGTGCACTGAAGTCCCTCTCCGATATGCTGAGGGGTAAGCAGGGTCGTTTCCGTCAGAACCTGCTCGGTAAGCGTGTTGACTATTCCGGTCGCTCCGTTATCGTTGTCGGCCCTGAACTCAAAATGTATCAGTGCGGTCTGCCGAAAGAAATGGCACTTGAGCTTTTCAAGCCGTTTGTGATGAAAAAGCTCGGCGAACTCGGCTATGCACACAACATTAAATCGGCAAAACGCATGGTAGAGCGTGTGCGTCCCGAAGTTTGGGACGTTCTTGAGGATGTTATTAAGGATCATCCCGTTTTGCTCAACCGTGCTCCCACACTTCACAGACTCGGTATTCAGGCATTCGAGCCGGTTCTTGTCGAGGGCAGAGCAATCAAGCTTCATCCTCTCGTATGTACTGCATACAATGCAGACTTCGACGGCGACCAGATGGCGGTTCACGTTCCCCTTTCGGTTGAGGCACAGGCGGAAGCACGTTTCCTCATGCTTGCCGCAAACAATATCCTTAAGCCGCAGGATGGTAAGCCGGTTGTCAGCCCCTCACAGGATATGGTCATGGGCTGCTACTACATTACCATGCGTACCGATGAGCTGTATGATTCCGAAATCCGCAAGACCGTCAAAACCATTGTTAGAAACGATGCATTCGTTGACGATAGGCTGACCGACGAAACGATTTTCAGGATCTATGCAAAACGCAACATAAATGAAATTGAAGATTTCATCGAGGCTGCAAAGTATGTAAGTTCCGATGTGGACGAAGACAGGCTTCGCGAGTATTTCAATGATTCCCGTCTCGTTCGCATGTTCAACGGCGAACATAAGGCATTCGCAAGTGAAGATGAGGCTCTTATGGCTTATCAGACGGGTTCACTCTCACTCCACGCAATGGCGAAAATTCGTGTTGAACGCGAGTTTGAGGGCAAGGTTTACCGCAAGGTTATCGGGACCTCCCTCGGCAGGCTCATATTCAACCATGCGATCCCGCAGGATCTCGGCTATGTAAAGCGTGAAACTCTTGACGACATGTTCAAGCTCGAAGTGGATAAACTCGTCGTCAAGAAGGATTTGGGCAATATTATTGATCACTGCTACCGCAAGCACGGTCCGACGATGACCAGTGACGTTGCTGACAGAATAAAGGCACTCGGTTATAAGTATTCAACAAGGGGCGGCGTGACTGTAGGCTTCAGGGACATCACCGTTCCGGAAGAAAAGAAGGATTACCTCGCCAAGGCTGATGCCGAGTGTGGCAGGATTGACGGTCTTTACCGCATGGGTCTTCTCTCTAGGGAAGACAGACGCAATAAGGTCATTGCCGTTTGGAAGGATACCGAGACCCATGTTACCGAGGCTCTTATGTCCAAGCTCAGCCCCATCAACCCCATCTTCATGATGGCAAACTCCGGTGCTCGCGGTTCCACCAACCAGATTCGCCAGCTTGCAGGTATGCGTGGTCTGATGGCTGACCCCAGCGGTCAGATCATCGAAGTTCCTATTCGTGCAAACTTCCGTGAAGGTCTTAACGTTCTTGAGTTCTTCATCAGTTCGCACGGTGCACGCAAGGGTCTTGCGGATACGGCACTGCGTACTGCGGACTCAGGTTACCTCACGAGGCGTCTTGTTGACGTTTCTCATAACGTAATTGTACGCGAAGAGGATTGCTTTGCAGAACGCGGAATGGCAATTGACGGAATGCTTATCGAAGCAATCGGAGACGGCAACCGACCCCTCGAACCCCTCGGCGATCGTATTCTGGGCAGATTCACCGCAGAAGATGTTGTTGATCCCGGCACGGGAGAGCTTATTATCGGCTGCAATCAGATGATTACTTACGAGATTCGCGATAGGATCGTCAATTCAGGCATCACTGGTGTAAAGTGCCGCACAGTCTTTACCTGCCGCAGTGAGCACGGTGTCTGTGCAAAGTGCTATGGCAAGAACTGTGCAACGGGCGAAGAGGTCAATATCGGCGAAGCAGTCGGCATCATCGCCGCACAGGCAATCGGTGAACCCGGTACTCAGCTGACCATGCGTACGTTCCATACCGGCGGTGTTGCAACGGCAGACGATATTACACAGGGTCTTCCCCGCGTTGAAGAAATTTTTGAGGCACGCAAGCCAAAAGGTCTCGCTGTTATAACCGAAATTGCAGGTACCGTCAAGTATGTTGTTGACGGGAAGAAGACGGAAGCTGTTATCAGCAACGGCGACGGCGAAGTCGAAAAGTACCTCATTCCCTTTGGTTCTAAGCGTAAGGTCGATGACGGCGATTACGTTGAGGCAGGTGATACGCTGACCGAAGGTTCAATTAACCCTCACGATATTCTGAAGATAAACGGTCCGAAGGGTGTTCAGGCATACATGCTCCGCGAAGTTCAATCTGTTTACCGCAGCCAGGGCGTTGAGATCTCCGACAAGCATATTGAGGTCATCATTCGTCAGATGCTCCGAAAGGTGCAGATTGAGGATTCAGGTGATACCGATTTGCTCCCAGGCGAACTGGTCGATATCTTCAAGTACGAAGAAACAAATACTCAGGCACTTGCAATGGGCCTTACGCCTGCAAGTGCAAAGCGTAAGCTGCTCGGTATTACTAAGGCTTCTCTTGCAACTGATTCCTTCCTTTCCGCAGCAAGCTTCCAAGAGACGACCCGCGTCCTCACCGAAGCTGCTATCAAGGGTAAGGTTGACCCCCTCGTTGGTCTTAAAGAAAATGTCATTATCGGTAAGCTCATCCCCGCCGGCGTCGGCATGAAGCGTTATCGCAATGTTGAGGTTGAGAAGAAGCCCAAAGCAGTTGAGCCCGAAATTTCGGTTGGTACCGTGGATGATGCGGTTTAATCGTTAAATAATAATAAGGAGTCTGTTCAAAGTGCAGACTCCTTTTCTTTTGTCCCAATATTTTGCTTTCGTTTCGAGACTGATTTTGTTCCTTAAAGGCATAATTTGCATTAATGCACTTGAAATGTGCAGAAAATATGGTAAAATATAGCTACCGCAAGTATATGAAGACGGCTTGCGGCGAAAGACAGGAGGTATGGAATGCCTAAGAAAAAGATTGTAGCAATGTTGCTTGCAGGCGGACAGGGGAGCAGGCTCGGTGAATTGACCAAATCCATGGCAAAACCGGCTGTTCCGTTCGGCGGCAAGTACCGAATAATTGATTTCCCACTGTCGAATTGCGTCAACTCCGGGATCGATACGGTGGGTGTACTCACTCAGTATGAGCCGCTTGCACTGAATGCTTATCTCGGCACCGGTCAGGCATGGGATCTGGACAGGAATAACGGCGGAGTTTTCGTTTTGCCGCCATATGTCAGCAGCTCAAGTGAACGCTGGTATTCCGGTACGGCAAATGCAATTTATCAAAATATTCCCTTTATTGACCAATATGATCCGGAATATGTCCTCATTCTATCAGGCGACCATATTTATAAAATGGATTATTCCCGTATGCTTGCCTTTCACGTTGAAAAGGATGCAGATGCAACCATTGCCGTATTGACCGTCCCGCTCGAAGAAGCTTCAAGGTTCGGCATAATGAATACCGATAAGGATTGTGCAATCGTTGAGTTTGAAGAGAAGCCGACGCAGCCGAAGAGCAACAAAGCTTCCATGGGCATATACATCTTTAATTGGCAGGTATTGAAGCAGTATCTTATTGCAGACACGGAAAATCCCGATTCGGATAATGACTTTGGTAAAAATATCATTCCGGCAATGATTTCTGACTGCAAAAGAATGTTTGCGTGGGATTTTGATGGCTATTGGAAGGACGTCGGAACGATTTCGAGCCTTCTTGAGGCAAACATGGATCTGCTTGGTTCAGATCCGAAATTTAATCTCTATGATAAGCAATGGAGAATTTATTCAAAAAGCCCAATTGCTCCACCGCATTATGCAGGTCCCGATGCCGAAATTAATGACGCAATGGTGACGGAGGGCTGTGTTGTCCACGGCAGCGTAAATCACAGCATATTGTTTGCAGGTGTACACGTCGGTCACGGGGCAGTGATAACCGACTCAATTGTCATGCCAAATGCCGCTATAGAAGAAGGTTCCATTGTCAGCAAGGCAATTATCGGAGAAGGTGCCGTTATAGGCAAGAACGCACAAATCGGCTGCCAAAAGCTCGATTCCGATGCTCCGTATGATACAAAGCTCACCGGTGACATAACTCTTATCGCAAATTCCGTAAAAATCGAGCAAAATATACGCGTTCCCAAGGGAAAGGTTATGTACGTTGACACTGAATTCTGAGAGGTATAACATGGTTAATAATGCATTTGGACTTATTTATACGGGCGAGGCAAACGCAAGGCTGCGTGAGCTGACCTTTTCACGCTCCGTTGCCGCCGTTCCGTTTGGCGGGAGATACCGGGCGATTGACTTCATCCTTTCAGATATCGTCAATACGGGCGTTTCAAACGTTGGACTGATAACTCAGAAAAACTATCATTCGCTTATGGATCACTTGGGAACGGGCAAGGAATGGGATTTAAACCGCAAACGCGACGGTCTGTTTGTCCTTCCTCCGTTTCTAACGAAGGATAATGTCGGGGTTTATCGAGGTACAGTCGATGCAATACGTTCAGTACTGGGTTATGTGAGACGCAGCAGCCAGCAGTACGTCATCCTTTCCGGAAGTCATACGCTGTACAACACGACTTTCGATGAAATGATGAAGCAGCATATCGAAACCGGAGCAGACATAACTATTATGTATAATGAGGAACACGAGTTTGATCGCGGCGAGCAGTTCGATGATCTCAGGCTTACAATGGATGAGGCGGGAAGGATAACCGACCTTGCCCTCAATCCGTACATGCCTGATACGCCTTTCACCGGCTGTGATGCATATATAATGGAAAAGACATTGCTCGAATACCTTGTTGAGGATGCAGCTGCACACGGCGAATTCGATTTCATGCAGGATATTCTGGTCAAGAATGTGGGCAAATACAGTTTCTACGGTTGGAAATATAATGGCTACGTTGCAAGACTGAATTCGGTCAACACTTTTTATAAGCACAATATGGCTCTGCTCAGGCCGGAAGTTCGGCAGGATATGTTTAATGCCCAAAGCCCAATTTACACTAAAGTAAAGGATGAAGTTCCGGCAAAGTACATGGGAGACGGCAGTGTAAAAAACTCAATGATTGCAGATGGCTGCATTATTGAAGGAGAAGTCGAAAACTCGATACTCTTCAGGGGCGTTCACGTTGCGAAGGGCTGCAAAATCAGAGATTCAATCATCATGCAGGCGGTATTCATCGGTGCAAACAGCAGTCTATCAAATGTAGTGGTGGATAAGGGTGTTGCCGTACTCAATGGTAGGAATTTGTCGGGTCATAGCAGTTATCCGATAATAATACGCAAGGGCATTACCGTTTAATTGAATAAGAATTTTTGCCCGATTGCTCTAAAAAGCAGTCGGGTTAAATTTTTTTTAACATGCGGGAAACTCACAGGAAAAAACTCTCTGTTATCATGTGAATATGAACTAAAGTGATAACAAGGGGTCTTGACTAATGAAGAAATCAAGGAGTGAGCTTGGAAATATCGCAGTGACATTTCTGCTGTTTGTGTTGTCATTAATTATTGCGGGCTGTTCAGCAACTGTTTCGACATCGGAAGCGGGAGCAGAAACACTTCATACTCAAAAATTGGTGCATTATTCCGGTCAGCCCATCTCGATTACGGAACTGCCGGAAAATACACAGAAAATTCCTGCTGATGAACTTATTTATCTTCAAATAACGAATATCGAAGACATTATGGCGGCAAACAGCTATGCTACTCCGGAAATTCAGGTAATTGCCGATTCGGCCGTTTCACTCATCGGAAAAGTGCCGTATTTCTGGGGAGGAAAGAGCTACACAAATGGGTTTGACCCCGCATGGGGTGAAATGCGGAAGGTCACCAGTATTGGTCATGAGACAACGGGAACAACTGCTCCATATGGGCTCGATTGCTCGGGTTATGTATTGTGGTGCTTTATTCAAGCGTACGGTAGGAGTGCGGCATTGGATAAAATCGGAGAAGGAACGTGGTTTCAGTGGACCAACTCTGAAGATGTAGGAGAAGGAGAGGTGATGGTAGGTGACTTTGCCTTTGTCAACAGTTACCCCGGGAAGGGGGGAAACCATATCGGCATTGTCATTGGTTTCCTTCAAGACGGAAGCCCGGTCGTTGCTCATTGCTCGGACACACAGGACAAAGTCGTTGCTTCAACATGCGGAACAGAATTTAAATTTTTTCGTCGTCCAAAGATCTATAATGGCAACTAGCTGTACTGCATAATTCCAGATAGAAAAATACCGAGCTGTTGTTCACACCTCCTGGAATAAGCGGCTCGGGTTTTCTTTAAAAGTCTTCTCGAATACTGTCCCTTACGGCAGCCTTGTTCCTTTTATAACGCTTTTTGCTCTCCACCTTTCTTGTGATTGGAGCAATGAGCCATGTCTTGCGTTGGGCATTGTTCATCTCCTGCCTTGCTTTCTTGCTCAGCTTTTCCTTTGAAATAAACTTTTCCATTTTCATATTTTTGTCCATAAATTTAACCTGCTCTTTCCTATCGGCTTTTATGCTTACGGCAATCGCAATTATATCAGCAGATGCTCGCAAAGGCAATAAAACAGCAAAAAAAAGTTGCAATCATGCAGTTTCTGTGGTACAATACACTCAACAAAATATGCCTTATCAAGAGTGGCAGAGGGAACGGCCCTGTGAAGCCACGGCAACCTGCCGGAATGAATTCAGTTCAGGCAAGGTGCCAATTCCGACGATGGAAGCTTTTGTTTTCATTGGGAGATAGAGCACGGGATTTTCAATTTATGTGGTGCTCCGTCGTTCGGGCACCATTTTTCTTAAGGCAGGAAGGAAATATACTATGAAAAGACAGAAAAAATTATTCACCTCCGAGTCGGTTACGGAGGGACATCCCGACAAGGTTTGCGACAATATTGCCGATGCAGTGCTCGATGCAATGCTGAAGAACGATCCAAAGTCCAGAGTTGCATGCGAATGCTGTGCAACGACCGGTATGGTCATGGTTATGGGAGAGGTGACAACAAACTGCTATATCGACATTCCGAAGCTTGTTAGGGATGTTGTACTTGAAATTGGGTACGATAAGCCGGAATATGGGTTCGATGGCCATACCCTTGCTGTTATCAGTGCAATCAACGGTCAATCTCCGGATATTGCAATGGGTGTGGATAAGAGCTTCGAAGCAAAATCCGGCGATACTGATCCATACGATATCGGTGCAGGCGATCAAGGCATGATGTTCGGCTTTGCCTGCGATGAAACGCCCGAATGTATGCCGCTCACAATCAGCCTTGCCCACAGGCTGACGCGTCGACTTACGGCTGTTCGCAAGGATAAGCTGCTGAACTATCTGCGTCCCGACGGAAAGAGCCAGGTGACCATTGAATATGACGAGGATAACCGCCCGTTGAGGGTAGACACGGTTGTTGTTTCAACCCAGCACGACCCCGATGTCGATATGGAGATCCTTCGTCAGGATATTATTGAAAAGGTGATAAAGCAGGTTATTCCCGTTGAACTCATTGACGAAAACACCAGATTCTTTGTCAATCCCACAGGAAGATTCGTTATCGGCGGACCGCAGGGTGATTCAGGACTTACCGGAAGAAAAATAATTGTCGATACTTATGGCGGATGCGGTCGTCACGGCGGCGGAAGTTTTTCGGGTAAGGATCCCACCAAGGTTGACAGATCTGCTGCATATGCCGCGAGGTACGTTGCAAAGAACCTCGTTGCACAGGGCTATGCGAAACGTTGCGAGATTCAGCTTGCATATGCTATCGGCGTTGCGAAACCCGTCTCAATTCGAGTGGATACTTTCGGAACGGGTATAATGAGTGATTCAGAAATTGAGTCAATGGTTGAAAGGAGCTTCGATTTCCGCCCCGCCGCTCTGATTGAAAAGCTTGGACTTCGCAGCCCGATTTACCGTGCGACAGCTGCCTACGGCCACTTCGGACGTACGGATGTTGACTTCCCGTGGGAAAGGGTTGACCTAAAATTCGTCAAATAAGAATACCAAAATAAAACGGCTCAGCGTCTTGATCTGAACCCCGGCAGGCTCATTCAATATGCGAGTGAGCAACACGACCTATATTGTCGGTATTCATTTCAGCAAGGAGAGCAAGGACACGTTGGAGGACAAGGTGAAGCGGCTGATGCGTGACGATGTAAAAGCCGCCAATTTCTAAAGCAAAAATTACCACTTTGTACGAGAAACTTTCCCACGACGACGAGAGAGCCGGGGAGAGCGTGTCAATAGAGAATCAAAAACGTATTTTGGAAGACTGTGCACTCAAAAAAGGCTTCACAAACATCGTCCATTTTACGGACGAGGGAGTTTGCGGCGGGAGCGGCTTTCGGGTCGCTCCCGTTTTGCTTCTGCGATTCTATTTCCCAAAATCGGAAAAGTATTGATTTTGGGAAACAGATGGTGATGTATCGCTTGTCTGCACTGCCGCACTGTTGGACAAAGTGCGTGTACACGCTAAAATGTTCAATAGATGCGGTTTGCCATTCTCTTTAAAAAAATGTCCGTTCGAGTGCGTAACATCCACGGAA
>CAKTYT010000021.1 GCA_934633695.1 uncultured Clostridia bacterium
TCGCCCGGTGTTATTTCAAGAACTTCTATGTCACTTGCATCGTACTCAAGGGTCATATCAAAGCTGTTTGCCTCGTAGTCACCCTCTATAACGACTTCTGTTTCAATTTCCTCACCCGGCTCGCCCGTTATCTCACCGAGAATCACGCATACGCCTGCATCGGGATTCTCATCAGGAACAATGGGTGTGACTTCAAGGTCAATGGCGTGACATCTTCCCATCCAATAGACTTTGAATTCGTACACAAAGCCGGGCAGGAACTCAAAGTCATCGAACCTGCCGCCAATGTTTCCAAATGAGTCGGCGAACGGACGATTACACTGCCCAGCATCGTACAGAATGAGCCAATCATAGGTTCCCGCCGGAATGCGTACGGACTTTGTTTCGTTCAAAACGGTTTCGGCGTCTTTTTCCGAACCGCTGGCGTTTCGCGGAATGCTGTATTCATATTGGCTGTACAGCTCGTCCATCCATTGCCTTCCGCTATCGCCCACTCCGGTATGCCAGCCATAAGCGACCATTGTATCCTCGTCCGCTGTGTCCGCATCCGCATCCATTATCATTTGATAGCCGTTGCCGTTTTCGGGCGGTAACTCCCAACTCTCCCAACTCATATTTCGGAAGCCGCCTTCAATAACGTTCAGCTTTACAACCGCCGTTGAATAATCGGGCAGTGAATACAGCACGCGTATTGTAATGTCGGACGAAAGCACCTTTCCGAAATAGTCCCAGCCGCGGAAAACAACGCCGTCATGCTCAGCCGCATTCGGAAATGTTGCTTCGTCAAGCACACATCCGCCCGCCATCGTGCGGGTTTCGATTACAGAACCGTCAAACCCGTCAACAAAGGTTACCGTAAAATTCGGCATAACGGGCTCCGGAACCGGGAAGTCATTCGGTATAATCATTGCAGTAAGAGCCACACCGCTTCCGCCGTGCCCGTAAACAAATTCGCCGGTCTCAGGGAAAATGGCGGCAGTATCTTCGTGCGGTTCGTTGACTCTTAGTATATGGTTTTCAAAGTCATACACAACACATGCGGTTCTATGTGATCGGGAAGTCCTCGATGAACAGTTTTCGTTGGCACTACGAATTTCATTTTGAACGGTTACTTCCCCTGTGTTCAAATCGATATTCAGCAAATAATCCTTACTGCACATCGCGTCTATAACCTTGTCAAATTCGTTGAGGGCATAAGCCTTGCCGTTTTCATCAATTGTGAAGCAGGCAACTTTGAGTTTGCAACCCTCATCGTCCGTGCCGTGCAGCGGGGCAATTTCGTGCAGCGTGCCCAATGCAAGATCAACGGTATAAAGTGACATTGCATCGCCGCACTCCTGGTTATATGCAATGGCGTACATAATGTTGTTTGAATAATTGTACGCCATGTCGACAACCTCCAAACCCGCATTCACTCCGGTCAAAACATCCTCAAGCTTGTTCGGATCTTTGTTGTAGTCGATAATGAAAAAATCCGCCCGTACTTTCCCGTAATTCCTCGCACTTTGGTATCCGTAGATTTTTCCGCCGACATATTCGGCAGCAGCAACATTGTACGGGAAGTTCCAAGAGTCATCATACTTATCGTCCGATACCTGCGCATGATTCCGAATCATATTCTTCATAGTGTTGAATTTAAACCATGCCTGAGCTGTTCCGTAATCTTTTAAAGCATAACCTGCACAATCTGATACGTATCCGATATAGTCGACCGCCGGAATTTCTTCCCTTACGGAGGCGCTCAGCGTCACCGCTTCCGCATGGGAATCCATCGGAGTGGCTGTGATGGTGATGTTCCCCGGGGAACGTCCCGATAAACCTGCGTCTGACGAGAAATTCTGAAAATCGGTCGCCGAGGGATTCGTCTGGTTCACATCCACGGTGCAGCCGCCGACGGAAGGGTCAGAAGAGGTAAAGAGCACCTGCTTGTCGAAGGCATCCTCTGGGTAGACTGTAACCTTAAATTCAGCGCCGTAACCGCTGTACACAACAATATGTTCAAGATCGATTTCGACTCTCTCGGCATACACGGGCTCCGTGTTTCCCCTTGTCACCGTTAAATCAACATGCGTGTTTCTCTCCGATGAACCAGCAAGGATATGAGTCACGTTGAACTCATAGGTATAGCCGGCTTCAAATTTATAGTCGTTAAAGCAAGCGGCAATATTTCCGTCATCGCTCATGAAATAATACTTTATATCATTTCCGTTTGCCGTTGGTGCAATAAAGCACCAATCGTATGTGCCCGCCGGGATATTGATAAGCTGCTTTTTATGATACATGGATGAGTACGGCGAAAACTCGGCGCTCGCCCCTTCGGGCAGCCGATATTCAAAATTATCATAGAAGGTTTCGGGATCGCTGATTACGGTTTGCAGCCATACCCTCTGCTCCGGGATAATATCCCCATAGGTATTTGCATCCGCATCAATCAGCATCTGACAACCCCGGGTTGTCCAATAATAGTACGGACCAATGCTGTCGTAATTGTTGTTGACGATGATCGTTGCGGGGGCTTCCGCCTCGTGATAATACGCTGTTGCGGTTACATCGTAAAGCAGATATTCACCGTCATAGTTTTCGTCATATTCCCAACAGGTAAATGCATAGCCGTCATGCTCGGGCGGTGCAGGGAAAGTTGCTTCATCGAGAGTGGTTCCGACTTCGTATTGCTTGGTTCCGATCACGGCGCCGTCAATGCTGTCAACAAAAGTTACTGTGAATGTCGTCTTTTCCCTTTCGGGCAGCTCAATACCTTTTTTCATGAACATCGATCCTGGACGGAGGAGGGTAATATAACCACAGGATTCGGCGGTCATTTCATCGATATTGATCTCATACAGGTTCTGATTGATGTTCCACTTCGAGTTCGTTCGGGATTCATACAGTACATATATCAGCCCCGTGTCAAAATCGCAGACGGCGTTCCACGGCAATTTTGTGTAGCCATCGGGTGCATCAAATGCAAATAATCTTGTTAATTCACCCGTCGCTTTGTTTATCTCATAGACGGTACTGTAAATAAAACCAAACATTCTTCCGTCGCGGGAGATTACCATTTCCGTCAAATTACTATTCGAGAACCCAGCAATCTTTGTTAATTCGCCGGTGTCGATATCAACGGTATACAATGCTTTTTTTGCACTCGAAGTTTCAGGATAGGCAATTGCGTACAACGTATTTGTTGTATAATCGTACCTAATTGCTTGCGGATTTAACAGATTTGTGCGCCCCCAATAATCAACGGTTTGCGACTCAGCATCGATAATGATGTATCTGTAATTATAATAGTTGGTTGTCATATAACCATAGATTTTTCCGCCGACGTATTCGCAGGCAGTTATGGTATATCCATTTAGTTCATCGTCCGACAGATCTGCAACCAGCTCTGTAAACTCCGGCAGGCTGCTTGTGAATTTATGCAATGAAGTGTGATAGAATCTCTTGTCATATACATATGTTTCGTTGTAAATAAAAAGCTCGGAAGAAATTTTTCCGGTATCAATAACGTTGACCTCGCAGGTGTCGGTATGCCCACCGTCAACCGTGGACGCCGTTATCACAGCCCTGCCCGCGCTTATACCGACAACGGTTCCGTCGTCGAGCACGGCGGCAACGTTTTCGTCCGATGAAGAGAATGCAACGCTCTTGTTGAACGCTTCGGCGGGAAGCACCTCGCAGGCCAATTGCGTGCGGCAATTGACGCCGACTTCGGCAGTATCCTGTAAAACGATTTCCGAGGGATGAACCGGCTCGCCGACACATACATTGTCAAGCTTTGCACTGCCCGATGTTGCATTCGTATATAATTGAAAAACCCATTTGAGCGTATGTGTGCCGGCGGTAAGAGCGTATTCCTTATGCGTCCAATCCTTGTAGCCGGCATAGCCAAAGCCTCTGCCGCTCTCCGGGGAGCGGTCATCAATGCTGAAAAGCAGACCGCCGCTTACATAAGTATAGTCCAACACGTCGCAAATAAAATCAAACGAGACTATATCACCCTCATTCGCAGTGACTTCAGCAGTAATTATAGCCTTTTTCTGGTACAATCCCTTCTCCGGTGAGACAATGTGGTCATCCTCCACTCTCCAAATATAGTTGCCGTTTTCGGAATCGATATAGTCGCCGGAATTAGTGAACTCAATTGTTCCGCCTTCGACATTCAATGCCTCATTTAAGGTCATTGCAGGAGACGGGTCTGTTCCGTCATCAGCGTGTACATGATCAAATGGCAGCAAACCGGAAAAAACCGATATTGCCATAAGCAGAGCCATAGCTAAAGAGAGCAAGCGTTTCATAAATTATTCTCCTATTTGTTTTATTTCGCCTCAACAAAGACGGAGTAAACGGTAAAATAAAGGGTAAGTGTCGGCACAACGTCAACCAAACGATACAAGGTAAAAATCTGCTGATCTTTGCAATGCAGTATAAAACAGGCACAAAACACGGGTCAAATTCCACAACTCCGTACATAAATGAACGCCCTACCGCTCGCATACAGGATTATAGAAATGGAACTGCCAATCACCAGCATTTTCCTGCATCTTAAATTTATTGTACTGTTCTTTTTGCTGAATGTCAATGCATATGGTATCGATTCGAATGAGTTGTCGAAATATATTTTAATGCACTATCTGCATAAATGTTGTGAAAGCTCCATAGACTTATATCGAGCTCCTCCAACAGACTGCGGAGAGGGTAGTTTGGTTTCCTCCCGCAAAGAAAGAGACTTAATGCACGTCATTGGGTCTTTTTCTTTTAAAAAAATGAACCGCCCAACGGACGGTCCACTATGCATTCAATTTTGATTACTTATTGAGAGCCTTATTTGCGGTCTGAACGAGCTGGTTGAAAGCATTCATATCGGTGACTGCGAGGTCAGCCAAAACCTTGCGGTTTACATCGACACCTGCGAGCTTAAGACCGTGGATGAGGTTGGAATAGTTGGTTCCGCAAATTCTTGCACCTGCATTGATACGTGCAATCCAGAGCTTGCGATATTCCCTCTTCTTGAGCTTACGGCCGACGTAGGCGTAAGCCATTGACTTCATGACCTGCTGGCTAGCTGCACGATACAGCTTGCTCTTTGCTCCGTAATAACCCTTGGAGAGCTTAAAAACTTTGCGACGCTTCTTAACTGCGTTGACTGCTCTTTTAATCCTTGCCATTGTTTAGTCCTCCTTATCTCTTGTAGGGGATCAGCTTGCTGATCTTAGACTGTTCTTCCTCGGCGATGTAACCGATCTTGCGAAGGTTACGAGTACGCTTGGTGGTTTTCTTGGTAAGGATGTGGCTCTTGTAAGCCTTACCCCTTTTGATCTTGCCGCTCTTGGTGAAGCTGAAACGCTTTGCGGCACCCCTATGGGTTTTAATTTTCGGCATTGGGAGTTCCTCCTGTAAAAAATTTTTGTTCGCAATTCTCAGAGCGACTTAACGCAGAGAGGATTACTTTTTCGTTGTCTTCGGCCCAAGGAGCATAAACATATTCCTGCCCTCTTGCTTTGCCGGGCGTTCAATAACGCCATTTTCCTTCACGAGTTCGTAGAACGCATCCATGACATCGATACCGACATCGCCGTGTGTCGCCTGCCTGCCCCTGAAGCGGATGGAGACCTTGACTTTGCTGCCGCTCAAGAGGAATTGGTTGCACGCTTTGGCCTTGACTTCGATATCGTGCTTGTCGATGGTTGCGGAAAGGCGAACTTCTTTTGTCTCGATAACAGTCTGATTCTTCCGCTGTTCCTTTTCACGCTTGGACTGCTCGAAACGATACTTGCCGTAATCCATTATTTTGCAAACAGGAGGAACGGCATTGGGCACTATCTTGACAAGATCAAGATTCTTTTCCTCGGCAATACGCATGGCATGGTCAATTCTAACAACGCCAAGCTGTTCACCGTCTTCACCGATGAGACGAACTTCTTTATCACGAATCGCCTCGTTAATCATCAATTCCTGAGCTGCTATGGGGTCCACCACCTTGTAAATATTTATTCAAACAAAAAATGCGGATGCATCCGCACCGCACACAAACAAAAATACTCTGTTGCCGAAACTCATCCTGCATAAATACCTGCGGAGAGTGAGAAGCGGGCGGCTTCTGCTTGAACATTGTTATTATAGTCACGACTGCCGTTTTTGTCAACAGAAAATCGGCGTTTTCACTAAATATATTTATTTTTTCGTTGAATTTGCGGGAAACACCTTTCCTTCGCCCGGTTTTTGAACAAAGGCAAGCTCGACTGTCTCATCGACAACGAAAACGCTCAATACGCTGCCATCACCTACTTCCGCAAGTAGCAAATACACCTCTCCGATTCTGTCGACATCCGCACTCAGGCCCACAGCCTCGGACACGTCAATTATGTCGTCAAGATCGATACCATCCATCATCTCTCGTATTGATGTTTTTTTTTCATAAGACTGCTGTATGAAATCATCCATGACGACTTCAATGCCGTGTCTGCTGAGCTGAGCCTCAATTTTTCTTGTAAAAGAGCTGCTGTTCAACACAATACTCCACACCATGGCGACGGTCAATAACCCGGCCGCAATCAAAAGAAGCAGACGCATAAGCGAATCCTTTCGCTCCGCGTTCTCACTTCTGCCCATGGCATAATTATTTCTGCTTTTTTTTGATCCGGGCATTTCGTCTCCGTTAAATAAATTTCTGCACGACTGCAACAACTGCAATCAAGACGGCCATCACTCCGACCGAAGCAAGGTCATTATAACCGAACTTAAGCACGCGCATACGCGTCCTGCCTTCACCGCCGTGGTAGCAGCGGCTCTCCATTGCCATTGCAAGTTCGGTCGCATGTCTGAATGCATTGACCATCAAAGGAATCAGAATCGGCAGCATCGCAACCGCACGCTTTACTATGTTTCCGCTTTCAAAATCCGCCCCCCTCGCAAGCTGCGCCTTGCGAATTTTATCCGCCTCATCTATGAGTGTCGGAATAAATCTTAATGCAATCGTCATCATCATCGCAAGCTCGTGAGCCGAGACCTTGATAACCTTCAACGGTGAAAGGAGCTTCTCAAGACCGTCCGTAAGCGCAATGGGGGTTGTTGTGAGAGTAAGCAGACTTGTTCCTACAACAAGTGTCGCCAATCGCATAACAACGAAAAATGCGTTGTAAACGCCTTCGTCATATATTTTGATAATCCACCAGTCGACAAGTAATTCACCCTTCTTCACCAAAAAAAGATTGATAAAAAACATCAGCGGAAGAATGAACCTCATTGGTTTAAGGGATTTGACAAGGTAATTAGCCTTTATACCTGAGAGCATTGCCGCCGCAGCGATAAAAATTATAACCGGAATAAACGCCGCAATTTTTTCAACAATAAATACGGCAACGATATACGCTATCATAAGTATTATCTTTGTCCGGGGGTCAAGCCTATGTACGGGAGAATTGCCCGGTAAATATTGACCCAAGGTAATATCATTAAGCATACTACTTCTTAAGTTCCCCCTCAAGCCATGATAAAAACTGTTCGTTGGTATAAATTCCTTCGGGAACGGCACAACCCTTTTTTCTCAGCAAGGAGGCGAGCTTCGAAGGCTTCGGAGCATCAAGACCTATCCTTTCGAGCTCCTCAGACCGTGAAAAGATTTCCCTGGGTGTACCAATTGCATAAACCATGCCATCATTCAGGACAATAATGCGTTCAGCTGAACTTGCAATATCTTCCATCGAGTGACTGACCATGATAACGGCACAATTGAGCTCTCTTCTCAGTTTCGCAATCGTATTCAGAACATCTCTCCTGCCCGACGGATCCAAACCTGCCATTGGTTCATCGAGTACGAGATATTTGGGACGCATTGCAATGATCCCTGCCAATGCAGCACGCCTCTTTTCTCCACCCGACAGCTCAAACGGAGATTTCTCGGCAAAAACAGCAGGATCCAATCCGACAAGCTCCATGGCTTCAAAAGCCCTCGCCTTCACTGTTTGTTCATCAAGCCCAAGATTTTTTGGACCGAACGAAATATCGCTCAACACTGTGCTGTCAAACAGCTGATAATCCGGATACTGGAAAACCATTCCGATGAGTGCTCTGCCCTTTGCTCTTTGCTTTTTATCGTTCATATTGAAGCCATCAACGAATACCGACCCGCTCGTAGGCTGCATAAGACCATTAAGCTGTTGTATCAAAGTTGATTTTCCGCTCCCGGTATGTCCTATAAGCCCAACGAATTCACCATCCTCAACATTGAAGCTGACGTCATAAAGTGCATGGTGAGCATTGGCTGTTTTTTCCATGTATGTGTAATTTAGTTTTTCAACAATAATGGGCATATTTCCTCTGCCAACTCCTCCACCGTCAATGCCGTTGACGAGGTCAAGACGCCGTCTTCGACCAGTTTATCCCTTAATTCGACCATCATTGGCACATCAAGACCTATATTGACCAACTCGTCATGCCTTGCAAAAACTTCGGCAGGCGTACCTTGAAACTCTATTAATCCGTCATTCATAACGACCACTCTGTCTGCAATGACTGCCTCTTCCATGTACTGCGTTATCATAATGACTGTTATTCCCTTTTCTCGATGAAGTCTGTCCGCAATGTCGAGAATTTTTTTTCTTCCGAGAGGATCAAGCATTGCTGTCGCCTCATCAAGAATCAAAACATCGGGTCTTATTGCAAGCACCCCCGCGACTGCTATACGTTGTTTTTGTCCTCCCGAAAGCATATGCGGAGCAGATCTTGCATACTCGAGCATGTCCACGGCACTCAATGCATCATGCACTCGCTTAATTATCTCTTCAGTCGGAACTCCGAGGTTTTCCGGACCGAACCCAACATCCTCCTCAACAACGGTCGTCACAATCTGGTTATCAGGGTTCTGAAATACTATACCGACTTTTTTGCGTATATCAAGGGTTTTGCTGTCATCTGACGTATCCATGCCAAACACTGTCACTCTGCCGGAATCCGGCAGCAGCAGTGCATTCAGCATCTTCGCAAGCGTTGACTTTCCGCTTCCGTTGTGACCGACAATCGCAACAAATTCTCCGTCATTGATTGTCAAGCTGACGCCGCGCAAAACTTGCTTTTCAGAGCTGTAATACGAATATTTAACGTCCTCGATACTTATCATTTCAGAATCGCCTTTCGATGAAATCACGGCTGCCATAATCGCTCAGATTCTGCAATTAGACTCCGCAACAAACAATTCATTATACAGCCGGCACAAACATTTTCGCAAGTATATTTGCCCATGCAATTCCTTTCGTCACCCCGTTTTTATGAAAATGGCCAAATAATTGGGGTGCAACCGACAGGAGCTACTTTCTTATTAAAATTTAATTTGTCTGTCGTTTCCTGAAAAGAGGCGAGATTGTCGAAACGACCGATGACTCACTCCGCTGCGGTGCATCTGCCGTGTCGCATGCGGCAAGTTTTTTTGCATACAAAGGCAGCCTATTTTTAAATAGCTTGACATACAGAATAAAATGTGTATAATAGAATCACGTAACAACCGTTACCTATTGAACGGTGCCGGCAAACAGTCTACATCACCCTGAAGGGAGTTTTTTTATGAATCTTTGCTATGAACACAAGGATGCCATGACTTTTATTGGTTTCTCAACAGAAATACTGAATGCTGAAGGTTATATAAAGTGTCCCGAATTCTGGGACTACGCATTTAAAACGAAATTTTCAAAGGTTTGGTCAACCGGCAAGCCCGAGACAGACGAAGAGCAGGCAATTCTTGATAACGAAATCGGCACTTTCGCACTTTGCATAATGCATGGTGAAAAGAGCTTCACCTACATGATCGCAGGTTTGTACAAGGGTGGTATCGTTCCCGAAGGAATGCACCTATTTGAAGTCGCAGGGAGCGACTATGCAGTCTTTTCCAACAAGGGACCTCTCCCCAACTCATTGCAAGACCTTAACAAATACGTCTGGAATCAATGGTACCCCGGCGAAGGTCAGCAGTACGACCCTAACGGTGACACGACCATCGAAGTCTACAGCGGCAATCCCTCGTCGGAAGATTACGAATGCGGTATCTGGGTCCCCGTGCGTAAAAGAGCTTGATTTAATCGGATAAGAGTTACCGCATTGATTTACTGTTTCGAACCGAATCAATAATTGGAATGACAGCCAGGACAATGGAAAAATGATTATGAAGCCAACGTTTCTCAAGGCGTTGGCTTCACTGTATCTTCAGTTAAAATGATTTGTTGGCGTACATTGTAAGTTCTCACACAGCCATCTTGTTTTTCCTTGCATTCTTTCCTCAGGACATGATACAATGAAAAAAAACCAAAAGAGGAGCGACTTTATGGAATTCAGAACCTTACGAAGCAGTTTCATGGAGTTATTCTCCTTACTTCTGTTTGTCCACCGGCGGGACCATTTCAGCGTATTTCTTCAACATTTCCGGAGTGCTTGTGTAGTAGCGTACATTCTTGTCGAGTGCCTCAATTCTCATCATATCATCGTCCATCAGAGTGAAGTCGAACAAATCAAGATTTGATCTGATATGCTCCGGATTTTTGGAACCGGGAATGACAATATTGCCGTTTTGGATATGCCAACGGAGAATAATTTGCGGTCCTGTCTTGCCGTACTTCTTGCCGAGTTCTGCGAACAACGGTTCCTGAAGCAGAGCCTTATCACCATGACCCAACGGATACCATGCCTGCGGCACAATATCGTTCTCTTTAAGGAATGCTTTCAGCTTGTGATCTTGATGATACGGATGCAGCTCAGTCTGCAAAACAGTCGGCTTTACCTCACAGGCGGTGAGAATTTCCATGGTTTGCTCCTTGTTGAAGTTGGACAAACCAATAGCACGTACTTTACCCTCTCTGCATGCCTTTTCCATCATACGGTATCCGGCCCTGTAGTTGCCGGCGGGCTGGTGGATCAGTAAAAGATCAATATATTCCGTATCCAACCGAGCAAGTGTCTTTTCCACTGCATCTGGCCGTTCATAAAAGCATGGCCACAACTTGGTTTCAAGAAAAATCTCTTCCCGACGCAAGCCTGACCTCTTCATGGCACGGCCAACAGCCTTCTCGTTCACATAGGCATTGGCAGTATCGATAAGGCGGTTGCCATTTTGCAAACTGTAAAGAACTGAACTTTCCGCTTCGTCCGGAGTCAACAGGAACGTACCGATACCAGCCATAGGCATTTTCACACCGTTATTGAGAGTTGCGTATTCCATAAAAGATTCCTCCTTAAATCGTTTTACTCATTTTTTCTGCTTCGTTTTTGTTGGTCGCCATTCCGCCATAAGTCATACCGTAGAGAGCGGCGAAGCGTTTCATTGTGTATTCACCTGCTTCCAGCATCCACTTTTCCGGAGCTGCTCCCTGAAAGACAAAGTACAGCTTTCGACCGGAAAGCTCGCCGTTTTCTACCCTGCCATAGAACCGGTCCAGTACATTGCGAACACTGCCGCAGATGTTGTGCCAGTACAGGGGAGAGCCAATGACGATAATTTCCGCATGCTTCATCTCATTGACAACAGTATCCAGCTCATCGCCGGGAAGTTTTTGACCATAGGCACCGATGATATGGTCAGTAAGGTTCAAAGTTTTGTAGTCGTGACTTTTCAGCAGCTCTGCCGCCAATGCAGCGGTGCTGCCGTTCCTGTTTGGACTGCCGTTGATAAATAAAATGCTCATGATCGTGCCCCTTATTTCAGTTTTTTGTATTCTTCTTCGCTGACCGGTTCACACCAATTGCAGCGGCAGTTTTCTCCGGGAACCTCTGCCGCCAAATGTGAGAACCAGCTATTCGGTGCAGCACCGTGCCAGTGCTTTACACCGGGTGCAATATTGACTGTATCACCGATATGCAGCTCCTGCGGATCCTTGCCCCATTCCTGATAATAGCCGCGTCCTGCCACACAAACAAGAATCTGTCCGCCTCCATTATCGGCCTCGTGAATATGCCAATTGTTGCGGCATCCAGGTTCAAAAGTCACGTTAAATATCTTTACCTGCTCTGTGGAAACCGGTGCAAGATAGCTCTGCCCGATAAAATACTTTGCAAAACCGTCATTGGGAACACCAATTGGAAAAATCATGCTGTTCTGATGAGCCTGCTTTGCATCGTCAATTTCTTTCTCCGTCCATATTTCTTTCGCCATGCGGAATGCCGCCCATGCCTTCGGCCAGCCGACATAGAATGCGGCATGAGCCAAAATCTCCGCAATCTCGCTGCGTGTAATACCATTTTCCTTTGCCATCGTCAGATGATGAGCAAATGAAGTATCAGTCAGTCCTTGTGCCATCAGTGCAGTTACAGTGATGAGAGAGCGGTCACGAGCAGACAGCTTATCCTCGCGGCTCCACACCTCTCCAAAGAGTACATCGTCATTGAGCTGTGCGAACTTCGATGCAAATTCGCCTAAAACATCTCTGCCAGCTGTAATTTTCTTCATTATCATTCACACACCTTTAAAATATTGTAAATTTCATCATGTGTCAGTTTTTTGCAGCAGCCTGCGGTGATATTGGTCGAATCTGCGATAGAACGCAAATCGGTATCGGCAGGAATGCCAAGCTCAGCAAAGTCGGTCGGCAAACCGATTTCTTTTATAAATGCAGCCAACGCTTCAATACCGGCAGCCGCAGTCTCCTCATCGCTGTTCTTCGGTGCAATATTCCAGACATTCTGTGCCCAGCGGGAGAAGCGGGCCGCACAGGATCTGTAAATATGGCGGTACAGAACGGGATGGATAACCGCTAAACCCTCTCCGTGGTTGCAATTAGTGTAAGCACCCAACTGGTGTTCAATCATATGACACTGAAAATCCGTGACTTTGCCAATTTTAAGAATACCATTCTCTGCCATGGCAGAGGCCCATGCCAGTTCGCTTCTGGCTTCATAATTATCCTTATCTGTAAGCAGTATGCGGATATTGCGGATAGCACTGCGCATGACAGCCTCGTTGATATCATCTGAAAGGTTGTTCTCGCCGGGCTTGCCAAAATAGGTTTCCATTGCATGACTCAGCGTGTCGAATGCACCGGATATAACCTGCTTCATGGGAACAGACATCGCATAAGTAGGGTCAAGGAAAGCAAACTCAGCCTGTGCCCCCCTAAGCGCACCCTTAATTTTCTTTTCTTCATTGGTGATGACAGCACCGTTGTTCATTTCGCTGCCTGTACCGAATACGGTAACGATAGTGCCGAGAGGAATGAACTTCGTCGGAAAGGTATGCTTCACGTTCTGCATATCCCAGATGTCCTCGTCCAGCATAGCTTGTGCAGAAATGACCTTGCAGCAATCAGATACGCTGCCGCCGCCAACGGCAAGAACCAGATCGACATTCTTTTCCTTCGCCAGCCTTGCACCATCCTGTACTTTCGCATAAGTCGGATTTGGCATGATTCCGGAAAACTCCACCACATGCTTGCCTTCTGCATTCAAAATTCCCACAATTTCATCATATACGCCGTTGTGCTTGATGGAGCCGCCTCCATAGGCCAGCATGACGGTTTCACCGTATCTTCTCAGCAGACAGCCCAGATACTCCTTCACACCGCCCTTTCCAAAGTACACCTTGGTCTTGTTTTCATAAATAAAGTTGTTCATAAAGTTCATCCTTTCCCATTCTCAATCATTCACAGACCCAGCGGGCAATATCACATGCCCGTTGAAGATAAACCATAGAGTTTTGGCAGGTGTCATGACTCCTGCAGCCCGTAAACACCTCTGTACGCTCCGCTTCAACGGAACGGCAGATGCTGGGCAAATCCACAATAAGCTGCACATGGTGCTTCATCTCTTCTGCATCAGAGCCGGTGCAGGTCAGGAATAATCCGATCTTTTTCTTTGGTCCTATCTGATAGTTTTTGCAAGCGAATGTGCAGCACAAACGGTCAATCACCAAGAGTGCCTGTGCCGCCATGCAGTTGTAGTAGATCGGTGCCTCGGCGATCAACCCCTCGCATTCATGCAGTGCCGCCAATACAAACTCCATATCATCTTTTTGAATGCATTTGCCTGTCTCGGCACAAGCATAGCAGCCACGGCAAGGGTGTATACTCAGCTTTCGCACATCAATACGCCGAATCTCAGCACCGCTTTCTTCTGCTGTCCTTGCGGCCGCCTGCATCAATGCATCCCCGTTTCCGTCTGCGGTGGGTGAAGCCGTCAAAAGCAAAATCTTCTTCATGTTATATCCCTCGTGTTTCGTTCTTTCGTTCTTCGTCCTTATTATAGAAAAAGTGAGACCTTCGGGGAAGTTTCGCTTCGTTCATCAGTATATACCTTCGGGTTATAATCAACCGTACAATTCTGTGCTGACTTTTTTGACCACATCCAGAAATCGCTGCACCGTAGGCGTCGGCTCAGGTGAGTGGAGAATACCATATGGAATGCTATGCTCCCATTCGACGGGGATCACTTTCAAAAGTGGGTGCACATTGGCCCATCCGGAAATCGCCAGCAGAACATCGTCCGTACTCTCGCAGCGGTTAAATACATCCATTCCATAAAAATCAAAATCAACAATATGAATCTGCGGATGGTGCTGCCACAAATCGTCCCGCAGCTGATCCACGTAGTGGCTCCAGCCTCGATGCATCAGCAGCAAATTTTCTCCGTACAGGTCGCAAATCTCCAGACGATCTTTTTCTGCCAGTCTGTGATGGATGGAAACTGCACAGCAGAAACGCCCTCTTGTCAGTTCCAATCCGTCACACCCTCGAAGATGCAGCATCGTCTCGTCAAAAATGCCGCCTACAACATCAATGTTCTTTCCAAGATTTGCAAGAATCTCCCGTGCGTTTTCCGGAGTATTCTCAAATGGGACTATCTGGAATTTGACATTCGGATTCAGTATCTGTACTCTCGACCAAAGCCCCATCAAAAGCTGTGCGGGGGTCATTGGAGACGAGCCGATACGGATAATATTTTCATTCTCCTGCATGGCATTTTTGGCACGTGTCACAGAGTCTCGACAATATTGGATAATGTATTTAGCATCCTGGTACATGGAACGTCCCGCTTTCGTCAAACGCAAGCCCCTATGGCTGCGTTCAAAAAGCTTCACCCCCAGAGATTCCTCCAAAGAATTAATCTGCTTTATAACCGCCGTGGGTGTAATATAGCTTTCTTCAGCGGCCCTGCTGAAGCTGCCGGCATCTGCCACACGAAGAAAGGTCTCAAGTTGTGGGTTGTACATACCGAACCACCTCCCTCATATCATACAAAAATGTCACAATTAAGTGGTAATCTGCTTGTTTCGTAATTGTTTTCTGTCTTTAGATTCAAGCGGCGACCCGGCAAACCGGATCGCCGCCGTTGTGACTGTTACAACACATGTGCGAATGTCGTCCCTAAGTGGACATCAAAGCCAAATGCCTGATACATCCCCTTATCACAGGATGCACAGGTAACGGTCAGACTGGTAAAACCGTTGTCCTTGCACCAATTCTGTGCCGTCTGTACCAGCATCCTGGCAATGCCCTTTTTACGGAATACGGGTTCGATGTAGAAATCATCAAATACACCTGTGTCGGCACAGGCAAAGGTGGAAAAGCATTTCTCAACGCTGCACATGCCGACAGCACGGCAGCCACGCTTCGCGACAAAGAATGTGATTTTACCATCTTTGATTGCTTGCTGAAGCTGTTGCTTCTTTTCCTCTGTAAGTGGCTCCTCACCGATGTCTTTTTTGAAGCCATTTTCCAATTTCAAAAGCTGTCTGTAGTTCGGATCGTCCAATACCTCCACGCTGAAATGTTCTTCATCATTTGGCGGCAAAATCATCAACGGTCTACCACATTCGTCTGCCCCGTTCTCGGTAAAGCCCACGCTTTTCCAAAATCTGAGACGGCGATCCCTATCTCCATCGTTAAGCTCTGCATACAGTGCACCGCGTTCCTTTGCCCACTCCAAGAGCACCCCGGCACATTCTTTACCGATTCCGATGCCCCGGAACTCCGGGTAGACACAAAATTCCATGATGAAGCACCTGCTGTCCTCCTTTGTAAAAATCATGGGTACAGCAAAGCCAATGTCCCGTCCGTTCCGATGAAAAAACACGAAGGAGCAGCCATTCCGCAGCCTGTTATTGATCTTCATCACACGATCGTGATGCTCTGAGTTCATGAGACATTCCGGATTCTCACCAGAGAAACCCTCGAAGATATCTCTTCTGTAGTAGGTGTTAAGCTGTTTCCAAAAGACAGCGACATCATTTTCCGTGACTGCTTCACGGATGGTAATTTTATTTTCCATTTTGTTTCCTCCAAAAACTTATTCGGAGGGTTAGGAAGCGTGAACCCTCCATACACGATTCATCTTCATAAAAAACCACCCTTTCTATTTTGTATTTGTATCCAAAGCACTTATTGCAGTGCCGATACCAAACTTACTTCAATGTATTATAGCATAAATCTAGGAAAATCTCTATCCCATAGGTTAAAAGCACCGACCCCCGTGACAAAATGTTATGATAAAAAATGCGGCTTGCAATGTCCACTCAGAAAATGCCAAAGAAAGCAATGCCACCATACAATATGTAAGGTGACACTTCTTTCTTTTATTGATTTGCAGTATCGTACAAGCTCTGCAAAACCTGTCCGATATCTGCATTGACGCAGACGGATCGCCGTTCGAGTTCTCGCAGGCAAACCGCCTGACCTTAGTTGATACCGGCGTAGGTAGCGTCTGGGTTCTTGGTTGTCATCTGCTAGAACGGATATTTGCTGATTCTTTCATTTATGCAGAACCTTTCCGAGGAAAGATGAGACGGCATCCAAATACTTGGTCTTATCGACCATATAACTCATTCCATGCCCGGCGTTGGGAATTGTCAGCAGCTCTTTTTTCAGTGAATGACAATGGGAGTAATTTTCACGCCCCATGTCACAAGGAACAAAGCGGTCATCTTCTCCGTGAATGAACAGAATCGGAATATCGCATTGATCCATGGCAGACACAGCCGAGGCTGCTTCGAGATCAAAGCCGCCGTAAAGCATACCTCCCAGCCGCAGCAACGCATAGGTCGGAAACATGGGAAGGTGTCTATCCCGCAGAACCTTTTGGATAATTGCAGACGGAGAGGTGTATCCGCAGTCCGCCACAATGCCGATCACGTTTTCGGGCAGCCCCAATGCAGTTGCCATCAGCACCGTCGCTGCGCCCATGGACATTCCGTACAGCACAATTTTGGCAGTGTTGTTCGTCCGTGAACAGACATATTCGATCCACGAAAGGCAATCACGCCGCTCTTTAATACCGAATGTGAGACACCGACCATCGCTTTTCCCGTGGGCACGCTGGTCAACAAGCAGAACGTTGAAGCCGGATTCAATACCGAATGGCAGCCCTCCGCAGAAATCGCGCTCCGCCCCACTGCGGTACCCATGAAACATGATAAGCCAGGGCGCTTCCGGAGAGGCAGGATAGTACTTCCCGCGAAGCGTCAACCCATCGTAGGAAGTGACGCTGACTGTTTCATAGGGAATTGCCAGCGCATGGCGGATCATCTGGCTTGCCTGCGCTGCGTAAGGCGTATACTGCTCGTCATCTGGCAGCGTAAGCATATCGTCAATGCTTTGCTTTGGCACGGAAAAAGCAAGGCGGTAGCATATATATGCAGCGGTAAGCAGCAATAATAGCAGTCCGGCAAAGGTCAATATCCAAACCATTTCAGTCAACACCTCCGTGGAGAAGCGCCGATATCCAACTGTCGAATAAGCTCTGCGCACTCTTGCCGTCCGGCATTACCCGGCGGCAAGAAAGCGTGAGTTTCCCGTTTTGCGTCACTGCACCAAAAATGTAGTTTGCATAGGAAACCATCGGAGGGATAAATACCAGATTATCCAGCGTATACGCACCCGTCGCGTACGGAATGTCAGCAACCGTCAGATTGGAAAGCCCGATATCCAGCGACTTGTTTCTTTCATAGTTCATGACAAACGCAAATCGCTTCAAAAACGGAACCGTGCAGCAGCCGTGCGCTGCCATCAGCGCGCCGTCGATCATGGCGGGGGTAAATACCGTCCGGAGCAAAAGATAAAACCACAAACTCTTACAGCGGGCGCGTGATACCTTTCGGTGTATGTCTCGCGCGTTTTCCGCGAAGGATTCTTTGCGCTTATAATGATGGAATATTTGAACCCCGGACACCAAGTTGGCCATGGTTTTATTATTTTCGGCACGGACACTGACGGGAATACCGATCCGGTAATTGTGTCGATCGCTCATGAGGAGCGCTGTTACCAAGTAACTGTTTACAGAAACACCTGCTTGTTTTGCACGGACGGTGATCTGCTCTGTATGCTCCCGATCCAGCGTCCTGAAAAGCATCTCAGATGAGTGACTACCCCAATATTTATAATGCACGGATTCGTAATCCTGCCAGTCATAGTGCAGTCCAAGCTTCGCCCATTTCCGGTTGCACAATTCGGCATACAGCTTTACAATGAACGGCAGTCTTTCGCCGCATGGCATCGAGTCTTTTGTGACCAAGGACATAGGCGTGTAGACAAGCTCTTCTCCAGCCAGCGCGTGCATCACATCCTTCAGGAAGCAAACGATGGACAGCCCGTCCCCGACAAGATGATGTGCTATCAGAAGCAGACGAGTTTTCTCCGTACCGGGAATTATGAAGCACCGCATCAATTCTCCGGCTTGCAATTCAAAAGGCTTCTTCTCGTTCTCCTGAACGATTTCTTGCCATTCGCCCTGTGCAACACAAACAGTACAGCCCGTTTGTGCCATTGGCTCATAGAAAGCTCTCCCGTCATCCCGGATGACAATGCGTGAGGTTGTCGCCTCGTTTGCGGCATAAGCTTTCCGCACCGCCGACAAAAGAGCGCTTCCGTCCGGATCACCGCTCAATTCAGCGGTAAAAACGATATAGGAGTTTGGCTCAAACAGATGGTATCGTTCGGTTAGAATTTCATTCATATACCCGTCTCCGTTTCCTTGTCTAAAAGTTCGGCGGCGTTCCACAAAATTTGCTGTGTCGCTTCGATGCAATCTGTATCCAGATTGTCCCACGAATCTTTGCGGGTATGATAGTAACTGACCGTTGAATGACGCACTGCACAAATGGCCGCGGCAGGGATGCCGTTGCGCGAAAAAGCTTCGGCATCACTTGCGCCCGGATAAAACTTTGCATAAGGCAGGTCTATCCCGCAAGCAAGTCCTGCCCTATGCAGGAGTTCGCAAACAGCAGGATCATTTTTCTGCGTAAAATTGATACCCCGATGATAGACAGCAAGCTGATCCGTCTCTCGAATTGTGTCAACCGCAATAATGATCGAGTTTGTATCCAGCAATTCGTCTTTGTTGGTTTCGGCATACGCCATTGCCCCGCGAAGTCCGCTCTCTTCGCCGTCGGTAATGAGGCAGCAGACATCAGTATGATCCAGTCGGATGTCCTCATCCGCCATCTTTTTTAAAATGCTCATGCTCAAATAACAGCCTGTCAGGTTATCATTTGCTCCGTCAGCCACTACATTCCAACGAACGAAGAAGAAAAACGGGATGTAAAACGGCAGAAAGCAGACTTCTGCTATCGCAAGGCTTTTCAGCGTCTGTGCTGATATTGTAATCAGCAAATTCAACACACCTGTGGTAAGCCCCATGAGCAAACCAATGTTTGCAAGCAGCGTCAGTAAATAAACTGCCCAAGCCATTTTGGGACGGAGAAATACCGGCATTTCAAATGCGGCATCTGCATGACCGCAAAAAATAATGCGCTGTTTTGCAGTCTTTTTTGCCTTTCGGACAGCAAGTATGTTGATCCCCTCGCGTTTTGGGTAAAGCGGATCAAAGAGCCGATCATATAGTATGTACTGAAAAACAGCGGCCAACAGTGCCGTCATGAAAAACAGCGGGCTGGCAAACGCTAACAGCCGTGACGGCAGCAAAACAGACAGCACAAAGCAGAACGTTGCGCAAATATCGCAGAACACGTGCACGCCCATGCTCGCAATAAAGGCATGAGGATGGAATGTGAATGAGGTCTCCTTAACAGAATCACTCCAAGCCTGCAGCTGCCCGGCCATATAGCGCATCGCACTGCGCACGCTCGCCGACCCTGCCGTCCGCTTTTTATATGTCTCACAGACTTTCCGGATCTGCTCTGTGATCCATGCTGTGTATTCCGGCATTATAAAATCCTCCTTGACACCATTAAGAAACAGATGTATCATAATTATAGCCGAGTGTGTCGAATAAATCAAGGGTTCTCCTTGCATAGCACGGTAACTGAAACAGATCGGGGGATGTGTATCTTTTTATGAGACGGAAAAATGTGACGAATGTGATTATCCGAGAGAGCATAACGGAGGCACTTCTGATTTTGATGAAACAAAAGCCCTTTGCACAGATCAACATTACGGAGATCGTGCAAAAGGCAGGCGTCGGCCGCGTGACCTTTTACCGCAATTATTCCGGCAAAGAAGATGTCCTAGTTTCCGCACTGAACGAAGCGGCAGCGCAGTGGTGGGATACCTTTCAGGCGGATGGACACCACGATTATGTGGAGGCTCTGTTTGCACACTGTATGACGGTCAGGAATATTGCGCTGCTTCTCTATCAACATGGGCTGATGCACCTGCTGTTTCAGAATGTCAGTGACATGCTTGGCCCAAAGGAGGGAGACTCCGAGCTTTTGGCGTATCAGAAATCCTGCCTGTCTGGCTACGTATTCGGCGTACTGAACGAATGGGTCGGGCGCGGCATGACAGATTCCCCTGAAAAAATGAGCAGTTTGCTCCGCAACATTCAAATTGACGGTCTTGTGCAGAGTGTGATCGAACATGAGGCAGAGAAAGCAAATGCGGAGGATAAAGATTGATTGACAGAGAACGATTGTATCATTAATCATACTTTCAATTCCGAAGTGCCGCCGAAGGTGAAATATGCTCTGTCCGAGCTTGGCGAATCCATGCGTCCGATCATTAAGTCAATGGAACATGGGGACTTGATTATAAAAAATCGAAGGAATAAAAAGCAGCAAGCCCGTCGAATTGCTCCGATAGGCTTGCTGCTTTTTGCTTTTTATATCATTCCAAAGTGCTGCAATGCTTCTTTGATTGCTTTTTCTTTCTCCGGTGGGCATTGTGGCTGCTTGGCGTCCTCTTTCTTGTACAGATTATAGTTTCGCCCAACATCCAGCCCACATTTCCGCTTCACCTGAGAAATATACAGGGAAGATACCTTTAAGCCGCTATGCTCCTGCACATACTCCTTGATCTGCGGATATGTTGTGCCTTTCTGGAATCCGGACATATCCATACTCTCCAATGAGAACTCTACCCGTACCTTTTTCGAGTCGATTTCTCCCTTGGAAAGAAGGACAACCGTCTCGACAGATGCCCCGCATTCGTCAAATTGTGTGAGCACCTTTTGCTCAATGGGAAACTTGTACGCAATCGCCTTTACAAAGCGTTTCTGTGTCTTTTGTTCCTCACGCGGGAACAACTCAACCTCAGAAATCAGGTATTTCACTAGATCACGCCGTTCTGCTGCATTCATTCTATCATAGATTGAATCAAAAGACGAGAGGATTCCGATCATGGATTGCACAGACATCTGCTCACTTTCCAGAGTTGCCTTTTTCATCAGGCTCTCTTGCAGCAGATCCTCCGCCTTATAAATCTGGTCATAGAGGTCATTCAGGCGGCGCGTCATATCTGCGCGGCGGCGCTCTGCATACTTGTCATCCGGGGCAATGCGGTCAATATCCCGCTCCAAGCTGTCGCGGCTGCGCTGTAAAGCGGATAGCTGGTTTTTGTAGGCGGTAAT
>CAKTYT010000022.1 GCA_934633695.1 uncultured Clostridia bacterium
AGGCAATGGGTCAGGATCATGCATTATAAATTACACATAAAAAAGCAGCCACGTTAGGTGACCGCTTTTTAACCGAATATGCAGGCTCGGAACCCGTTTCTAAGCTCTGAGGTCGATCTGTCAAATCGTTCCTGTGACGGTAATCACTGCGGTACCGGGTGTAATGTTCCACGTGCCGTCAATATTTCGGGTATAGGTCGCGGCGGGTACAGTGATGCGTCCGGGTACGGTACTGAAAACTCCCGTTGCAGTGTCATAGGTGTAGTCAGCGGGAGCTTGCCATGCAGCACCGTTATAGCTCACGCTTATATCTCTGAGCAGGGGATTGAAGGTATCCGTCACAGATGCGTTATCGGAGGTCTCAAGTGCCGTCGGTCCGAAGTTGCGGATTGTGAAGGTGTAAGTCAGCTGTCCGTTCTCCGCCACGACAGCAGGCGAGAGCGACTTTGTGATGTCAAGCCGTGCGGTCTGTTCGGCGGTGAGCTGTGCAGTTGCGGTTTGTGCCGCAGTCAGTCCGCTGCCCGTGACGGTGACAGTGTTGTTGACAGCCCCGTCCTCGGCAGGGGATGCATAGTTTGTGACGATCGCCTGGTACACAATGGAGGCCGTGCCGTTTGCAGGTACGTTGATCCCGGTAAAAACAAGGGGCGGTCCTGCCGTAACTGTCGGTGCAGTCTGTACGGCACCGTCTGCAAAATACCTTGCTGAGCCTTCAACGTACTGGAGCGGATAAACGGTGCCCGTTTCAAAGGTGTAGCCGCCGAGGTTGTCCGACAATGTAAGGTCAGTCAACGCTGTGCCGCTTGAATTAATCAAGTTGATAACGTATGTGACGGTGTCTCCCTGGGTATATGTTGTGGGGATCGCCGTCTTGTTCACTGCCAGCACCTCAAGAATTTCACCCGAAACAACGTTCGAGTTCACTTGATTGCCATTGTATGAAAGTGTTGCAATGTTGGTAAAAGAAGCCATTTTTTACTCCTCTCTTCGGCGGATTGGATTTTCCTTGTCGGATTCCGCCGTTTGTACCAATGTATGCAGAATGGCGGGGGAAGGGTGATTGGAAAAGCTCCCAGGAAAAGGTTGATTACGCCTCAGCTCAAGTTCTAAGTTCCGACTCAGCAATAGCCAAAACCCGATGATTCTGTCGAAAACAGTATAAAAAACCAAAAAAATCATTAAAATTCCGTTGACAGCATATTACTCTTATGGTAAAATGAGTACAGTAACGGTATTGCTTGCAGGAAAACCTTTGACTTGCAGGAAATTTTTGTACCGCAGGAGGAAAATATGGGTAAACGAATGAAGCTTCGGAGCATCGTTGCACCCTTGGATGGTGTAATGACCGCAGTTGAGAAGTACTTGTACTCCCCAATTACAGTTTCACTTAACGAAACATTGACTATAGAATGTTTCTCAAATCACGTAACAAATCAAAACGACTAAAATTGGAGGTATTACCATGAAAAAACTTACGAACCTTGCTGCTATCTTTTGCAGCGTTCTTCTCCTTTTCGTTGCCGCAACCGGCAACAATATTATTGCAGAAAGCAGCAATGAGTGGATTAATCCTTTTCCTCCTGTCGTACCTGAGCAGCCGGCTCAATATTATCAACTGAATGATCTTGAAAAGCTCATCGACTTTTTCGGGCAGGAAGATCCTGATGGTGTGAAAAACGGTGAAAAGGTTGATGGATACTATTCGACGAGTCTTACCTACCCTATTGGGATGAATACCGTGTTATGGTACACCGTAGGCAACGAAGACAACAGTGCTTACTACAATACAATTTTATTGATACAAGATTGGTTCCTGTGGGGCGGATGGGACCTGCGGTACGTTGATTTCTACGGCGACCTTGACCTCTCCGGTACGACTATAGGTGAAGTTTCACTGACAGGAGGGCATATAAGCAGTGTCAACCTGGATAATTGTGAGACGCTCACCTCACTTCGGATCAATTTTTCTGAAACATGCCATTCTGTATCAGCTGTAAATGCAAGCATTCAAGATGGTTGGGTGAAACTGGAGTGCGGAGTTAGCCGAATGGCATTGGGCTTGGATAATTTTGACTCTCAGGTCAACGTTTCCGCTCTCGGAAAGGGCTATATCGGTGCTGATTTTGAAAATACAGATTCGGCGAACACCACGCTCAAGAGCAGATCGAACGGCCCGCAGAGCCTTGTCGGTTGGTTCAAGGACGGCGAGTTCATCACAGCTTCTTCAATACTCCATATAACAGAGGGCGGCAGCTATATCGCTGCCTTTGCAGGCGATGTCAACGATGACGGCAGTCTCAATGTTGTGGATGCCCTCCAGCTCATGCGTGAGGCAATGGGGCTTGTCGAAACGAGGGACGTCGCAATGAGCGACATCAATTGCGATGGCTCTGTCGGCATTAACGACGCTATACTCCTCCTCAGAGCAGTTATGGGAATTTAAGCATGATTCATGCTGATACTCATTTGTAATTCGTGATTGAGGCTTAAAACTCGGGGCGATATCCCCAAAAAACCTACCCTCCTTCGGTTAAAAAGCGGTCACTTAACGTGGCTGCTTTTTTTATTCGTAAATCTGCATTAGCTTCAGCCTCAAGCATCACGGTTCGATTGAAAATCACGGGACAATATGCTATAATATTCACCTGAAAATGAATTAACGCAAGGAGACTGACATGGAAAATTTGATTGAAAACATAAAAATACAGACAAAGCAGGTCATGGATGAGCTTATGGCTGCGTGCAGTGAAGGCTGCTACAAGCTGAATAAGGGTGATATTCTCGTTATCGGTTGCAGCACGAGCAAGGTACGCGGGCAAAGCATGGGTTCCGATTCCAGTCAGGATGCGGCGGCGGCAATAATGAGCGTCGTTCTGCCCTATGTTAGGGAGCATGGGCTGTTCCTAGCCTGCCAGTGCTGTGAACATCTCAATCGCTCGGTCGTTGTCGAGCGTGCCTGTATGGAGAAATACGACTTTACTCAGGTCAGCGTTCGCCCCGTGCTTCATGCGGGCGGTGCGTGGAGCGTCCAAGCCATGGTGGATTTTGCCGATCCCGTCGTTGTAGAGGATATTCGTTCACGAGCGAGAGCCGGTATCGATATCGGCGGAACCTTCATCGGTATGCATATGCGGCCCGTCTGCGTTCCCGTGCACAACGTCAATACCAAAATCGGTGATGCGAATATAACAATGGCTCGTACCCGCCCGAAGCTCATCGGCGGTGAGAGAGCACAGTATTGAATAAGAGCCTGGGCTGACGTGTAAGCTGATTCCACGAGGTTACTATGAAAACTTTCTCTGTTGCAACTCCAAGAATTCCCATCGCCCCGCCGCATTATACCTGCCGAAGGGCGAAGGGAAGGCTGACGCTTGACGGACGGCTGGACAAGCCGTTTTGGGAGGGAATACCCTTTACGGAAGATTTTTGCGACATTTCCGGAAGGGATTTTCCTGCTCCGAGGTTCAGGACCCGTGCAAAGCTCTGCTGGGATGATGAGAACCTCTATATTGCCGCCCTGCTTGAAGGCGATGAGATTTGGGCGAACATCACCGAGCGTGACAGCGTTATGTACTATGACAATGACTTTGAAGTGTTCATCGACCCCAGTTCCTCAACGCACAACTATATGGAGCTTGAAATGAATGCCCTTAACACGCAGTGGGATCTGATGCTCACTCATCCGTATCGTGACGGCGGAAGGTCGGTCACGGGCTGGAACATGGCGGGTGTCGAAACGGCAGTGCACGTGTGCGGTGAGGTCAATGCTGCCGATGCCGATAACAGGTTCTGGTCGGTTGAAATCAAAATTCCGTTTAAAGGCATAATGGAAACTTACTCAAAGGAAGAGAATCCTCCGGAGCTCGAACGCTGTTATCAGTGCAGGACCGCACCGAGGGCGGGCGAGGTCTGGCGAATGAACTTTTCACGCGTGCAGTGGACGGTCGATCGGCTGAACGGCAGGTTTGTGAAGCGTAAGGACTGTGACGGCAGCCCACTGCCAGAGGACAACTGGGTGTGGGCACCGACGGGGCTTATAGATATTCATTGCCCCGAATTCTGGTCGTTTGTTTTCTTTGCAGACGGCGATGAGGAATACGAATTGCCCGACGATGAAGCGAAGAAACTCGTCCTCCGCGAGGTCTACTACGCCGAGTACCGCTATTATGCGGCAAATTCAAGGTTCACGAGCGACCTGTCGGAGCTGGGGCTTTGTCCTCCGTTTGAGGTGAGGATCGAAACGACTGAGCGTTTCTTCGAGCTTTCCTGTGCCTGCGTCGGCGGAAGGGTCTTCCTGCGTGGAGATGGGTACACATATACTTTGACCGATTAATTTGAAAGTGAGAAAGCGAATGAAAAGAGTTTTTGTTGCTTCCATGCACCATGAATCCAATTCCTTCAACCCCATCATCGCAGGTGAAGCGGATTTTTCCGTTGTAAGGGGTGCTGAAATATTCAGCAGGCTTAAGCCGAACGATGCAGCGAGCGGTATAATCGAAACCCTGCTCGGTGCAGGCTGCGAGGTCGTGCCGGGTGTGTTTACGAGTGCCGTGCCGAACGGCGAAGTCGATTTGGATTTTTACAATAAAATTAAACAAGAGATTATCGACGCAGCCGCAGCAGCGAATGCAAAGGCTCCTCTCGATGCCGTGACGCTTGCATTGCATGGCTCTATGTATATTCACGGTCTGGGCGATGCCGAGGGGCATTTGCTTGAGGAATTGAGGCAGTGCCTTCCGAATATTCCGTTCTTTGCTTCACTCGATACGCACACGACGATGACGAAACGGATGCACAATAATTGTGATGGATTTGTGTGCTTTAAGTGTGCACCGCATACGGATCGTTTTGAAACAGGTGTTCATGCCGCAGAGATGACGCTTGCCGCATTGGAGCGAAACGTGAAGGCAAAGTCCGTCTGGATAAGGCTTCCGTTCCTTGTTGCAGGCGAAAAGTCTTCTTCGACAGTCGAGCCAATGAAGAGTCTCGCTGAGGAGACGAGGCGGACGGAGCAAAAACCGGGCATCATGGCGGCGTCATACATGATGGGCTTTCCATGGTGCGACAATGCAGACAGCTCCGCAGCGGTGTATGTTGTTGCGGAGGACGGTGAGCTTGCAAAAAACGAGGCCGTCAGGCTCGCAAACCTGCTTTGGTCAAGGAGGAGCGAGTTTACCTTTCAAACGGAGACTTACACCGAACCGGAGGCACTCTCCGTTGCCTTTGAGGCGGCGAAGAGCGGGGGTCCGTTCCCGATCTATCTCTCCGATTCGGGAGACAATCCAACGGCGGGGTCAACCTCCGATTGTACGGGCTTCCTAAAGCTGATCATGGAAGATAAACGGACTGATGGGTTGAAAAGTCCGGTAGTTTTCGGCGGAATATTTGATAAAGAAGCAACTCTCGCCTGCCGCGGAAATGTCGGCAAGACCTTGACGCTTACCTTCGGTGCAAAGTTTGACAAGAAATCCTCTGCTCCGATCACTGCAACGGGCGAGGTCATTGCATACATTGAGGGATGGAACAAGTTCCATGGAACGGGCGACGTCGCACTCTTCCGTTCCTGTGGGGTTGACATTGTTCTTTCCGAAAACCACATAGGCTACGGTCTGCCCGAAATTTTCATTGACCTGGGCCGCAACCCGAAGGATGCGGAGATTGTCGTCTGCAAGCTCGGCTACCTCACCGCTCAGCAGGCGGCGTATGCAAAGCGGAGCATTATGGCTCTGTCAAAGGGCAGCACTAATGAGGACCTTACAACACTTCAATATAAACACCTCGTCCGCCCGATCTATCCACTCGATACTGAGTTCGAATTTGACCCGGCCGACTACATTATTGATAAGGATGGCGGCGTATGAACAGCACTATAAGGGAGCGGACGCACTGGTTCATGCAGGCAAGATTCGGGATGTTCATCCATTGGGGGCTGTATGCAATTCCGGCACGCGGTGAATGGGTCATGTCTAATGAAAAAATGACAGCGGAGGAATACGAAAAATATTTCCGTGAGTTTGATCCCGTCGATTTTGACCCTGCGGCATGGGCACAGACTGCCAAGGCTGCGGGAATGAAATACGCAGTGCTTACCGCAAAGCACCACGATGGCTTCTGCTTGTTCGATACAAAACAGACTGATTTTAAATCGACAAATACAAGGTGCGGACGCGACCTCGTGCGTGAGTTTCTCGAAGCATTCCGTGCCGAAGGGATAAGAGTCGGGCTGTATTTCTCCGTAATCGACTGGAGACACGGGGATTTTCCCAAGTTCGGCGATCGCCACCACCCGATGTGCGGTAATGAGAGCTATCGCAACGAGAAGATCGACTTTGATAACTACCTTGCCTTTATGCACGAGCAGGTACGTGAACTTGTCACCGGCTACGGCAAACTTGACATACTCTGGTTTGATTTTTCATACGACGACATGTTCGGTGAAAAGTGGAAGGCCTCTGAACTCATTGAAATGGTCAGAAAATATCAGCCGGATGTTGTCATCGACAACCGCCTTGAGGGTTCAGGCGAAAAATACGGCAGCATCGCAACGGCAAATCCCCTGCCGTACAGCGGCGACTTTGTCAGTCCCGAGCAGATAATTCCGCCGATGGGCATTTTCGATGAATGCATGGAGCGTATTCCGTGGGAGCTGTGTGCAACGCTCAACGAGCATTGGGGCTACTGCGGATATGACCATAACTATAAAACCCCCGAAATGGTTATCAAAAAGCTCGTCGAATGCGTCAGTAAGGGCGGAAACATGATTCTGAACGTCGGACCGGATGCAAGGGGCAATTTCCCGAAGGAGGCCGTTTCCGTGCTGGAGGAGGTCGGCAGGTGGATGAAAAAGAACGGCGAGAGCATCTACGGTTGCGGTCCGTGCCGCATACCAAAGCCCGAATGGGGAAGGTACACTCAAAAGGGCAATGAGATATTTGCCCATGTCTACGAAGCTCCGCTGGGTTCACTCCCGCTCTACGGCATTGCCGCCGGTGAGCTTGAGTCGGCAAGACTGCTTTCGACAGGAGCGGAACTCCGACGCGGCGAGGCATGGAACAGCGTTCTCTATCCGGAAACGGCATTTGTATCCTTCGGCAATAATCCGGTTTTTACTTACCGCCTGCCGGATGAAACGGACACTGTACTGAAATTAACAGTTACTGAGGAGAAAAAATGACTAAAAGACAGGAAATGGAAATCGTTCTTAAAGAGCTGAGCCCCTTCATGAACGAATTTGGGCAGCTGACTGCCCTACCCGCAAGGTTCAAAAAGCGTTTGTACTTTTTTTACTACCTCTCAAAGAAATTTGAACACGGTGTGGATTACACTGAATCAGAAGTAAACAGGATAATCAACGATGCCACAGTATTTGATGACCCTGCAACGATCCGCCGTGAGCTTTATAACCTGCACCTTATCAATCGTACGCCGGATTGCAGTAAATACTGGAAGGCAGAGGATATTCCGCCGCTCACAGAATTTATGACCATGCACATTTAACCATGCCTTGGAAGAATGTGCGGAGCTTCACCTGAAAAGTCGGAAAAATGTGCGAAAATTCCACCGTTATTCTCAGAAAAACGTGTTATGCCGTTATCAGACCCTGAAGGTGAAAGCCCGGCAGCTGCTTTAAAGGTAAAAATGAAGGGAGAGTCGGCATTGCCGACCTCCCTTCGTTTTTTTTATTTTGCCTCCATTTTCCACAGCCGCAGCTGCCTTCGGTAGAGGAGGAGTCCGATAAGTCCGGCAATTGCCTCCGAAATGGGGAAGGCGAGCCAAACATAGTTGACGCCGAGCTCAGAAAACAAGCGAAAAAGCGGTATAAGCAGAAAAATTTGTCTCGTCAGCGACAGCAGCAGACTCCTGCCGCCGCTTTCGCTTTCGCATTTTCGCCGAGGGCAAATTTCCTTGCCATATATGTATTGACGCCTACACCTGTGCCAACGGCAAGTGCGACAATGATGAGCTGGATAGGGTAAATGACTGTGACGGCGGTGAGGGCATCGTTTGAGTATTTGCCGACAAAAAGCTGTCAACAATGTTGTAGAGTGCCTGTATGAGCTGGGCGAGCATGACGGGCGGAGCAACCTTGAGCAGGAGCTTGCCTATGCTGCCCGTGCCGAAAACGTTTTCAGTCGAATCGTTCATAGCTCACTTCGACCTTCTTCCATGAATTTTCCGAGGGCAAGAGTGTATTCGGCAAGCAGTTGATTGACCTCCTCCAGCTTTTCACTGCCGAACGACTGCAATGCCGCTTCCTCTGCAATGGCGAGCGAGTCCATGAGCGGCTGATAAACGGCTTTCCCTGCTTCTGTCAGCACAAAGGCCTTTTCCTTTCCGCAGCTGTATTCCCTTGAAAGACGGATGAGATCCTTTTCACGCATTGCAGTGATAACGTTGTGAATGGTCTGCCGCGGAAGCAGGTAGTTGCCGCAGATGAGCTTCTGTGTACAGAAGCCGCACTCGCGTATGGTGTAAAGCACGAGCATTTCGTTGTAGCCGATACCGTTCATTGCACACCACCTTGCGTATGTGCCGCGGTATTGTATGACTGAACGGTTTGTGTCGCACAGTATTCGTTGTGTTTTGAAGTCCATTTCATTCCTCCGTACTGATTCAATCCCATATGGGACTGAGCAAGTTTAGCACTTGGAGAAATAAATGTCAACTTTTTTCCGCAGGAAAATATTTTATTCGTGTGTGTCCTGCGTATTGTCCGCCTGAGAGCGGAGCGAACGCCATTTTTCCCTTGTGATTGCATAGGCGACGGAAACTTCGCCTTCTGCATCGGTAAATTCATCAACCTGTTCCATTCCGCTTGCTGCCGCACAGGAACGCGAAGCGATATTTTCAGCCTTCATATAAGAATAAAGCTTGTTGAACGGTGTGTTTTCAAAGGCCCAGTTGCGGCAGGCGATCGCAGCTTCGCTTCCAAAGCCGTTTCGCCACAGACGCTTCAGTATGTGATAACCGATTTCCGGTCTGATGACGCCGTTGATGACCTGCATTGAAAGTCCGCAGTCACCGATGAATTCGCCGGTTTCCTTTAGTATCACTGCAAATAGCCCGAAACCATAGGTGTTGTAGCGTTCAATATTTACATTTATCCAGTTTCTGACACGTCCCTCATCGAAAGTGTATGGATAGTGCTTCGACATATCCGAATATGCAAGTACGGCGTACAAATCATTAAAATCTTCAGCCGTCATTTGACGAAGGAGCAGACGCTCAGTCTCAATTACAAAGTCTGCATTGGTCACAAAAAAACCTCCGTTACGCTGATCTCTTGTCCAGTTTTTCATGAACATGAGCTGATTATAATAGTTTTTTTGCCGTATGTCAAGTTCATTTGTCGCCTGCAATGCGACCTTACTGTGGAATGAAACGGCTATAATACGGACAGCGGCTGAGGGATGACCGAAGCTGAAAAGAGAAAGGCAGGATTAAATCTATGAAAAACAATATTACTGAATGCGTTTTTATTCTCGACAAGAGCGGTTCAATGTGCGGGCTTGAGGCAGATACAATAGGCGGATTCAACTCAATGCTCAAGCAGCAGAAGCAGAAGACCGAGCAGGGAAGGGCCCTTGTGACCACGATTATGTTCAGCAGCGAAAGCAGTATCGTACATGACCGCATGGATATTGACAATGTTCCGTTTCTAACTGAAAAGGATTACCGCGTCGGCGGCTGTACTGCTCTGCTCGATGCAATTGGCAAGGCAATCTGCCATATCGAAAGCATTCACAAGTATGCAAGAGCGGAGGATGTGCCGGACAGCACGCTGTTCGTCATTACAACTGACGGTATGGAAAATGCCAGCAAAGAGTTCACTGCGGAAAGACTGAGGAAGCTCATTGAGAAAAAGAAGGAATGCGGTTGGGAGTTCCTCTTTCTCGGAGCGAATATCGATGCAGTCGGCACTGCAAAGCAGTTTGGGATAAGTGAGGATCGTTCCGTGAACTTCATCTGCGACAGCAAGGGTACGGCCCTCAATTATGCCGTGCTTAATGATGCCGTCGCAAGCGTTCGCTGCTCAAAAAAGGTAGACGCCAACTGGAAAAAGCGTATTGAGCAGGATTTTTCGAGCAGAAAAAAATGATTCTGAAAAAAGGCAGCGGGACTTGTTTCTTCATCGGGTTCGTGTTACCATACTCAAAAAACAAGGAGATGAAAAATGATTCACGGACTCGATGTCAGGTTGGTAAATGTCCCGCCGCTCGATGCGGAATTCATTCCGCTTTGGCAATTCAACAGGGCATTTACCGATTCGGTCATTAACAATTCAGAGAAGGTCCCCGTGACCATAGCCGTTGAGCGGTCGGCAGGGCAGGTTCACGTTCATAAAACCTTCATCCATGGCACGGAAAAAATGCGGCCTGCGGACAGGTTTTTTCTGAATCGTCTGGTAAAAACGATCCTTTGGATGCGTGGCGGATACAAAGTATACGTTAATGGCAGTATTGAAGCATACGAATGGTTAAAGGAAGACTTCTCGCCGAACGGCTGTCAGGCATTTGATAGTAATTATTTCGAAAATGTCTATTCCGCACCGTTTGAGGTGGTGTATACTGACAGTGTACCGAATGAAAACGAAGGCAGTGCATTGTCCATCGGCGGACATCTTGACGGCTGCCGAATCGGGTTTGATGCAGGTGCAAGCGACAGAAAGGTTTCTGCCGTTGTTGACGGCACGTGCGTTTATGATGAAGAAGTCGTCTGGTTTCCGAAGCTGAATGCCGACCCGAAATACCATTATGATAACATTGTTGAGGCATTCAAAACGGCTGCCTCGCATATGCCGAGGGTCGATGCGGTAGGGATCTCTTCGGCAGGGATTTATATTGACAACAAGACTGTCAGTGCCTCTCTCTTCCTGAAAGTGCCTAAGCAGGCATTCGATGAAACGGTGCGTACAATTTACGGAACCGCCGTAAGGAATTGCTTTGGGGATGTGCCGTTTTCCGTTGTCAACGATGGTGATGTTTCGGCCTTGGCCGGCAGCATGAGTCTCGGTGAAAACAACGTTTTGGGTATTTCAATGGGGACGAGCGAGGCGGCAGGCTTTGTCAATACAGATGGTAAAATTACCGGGTGGCTGAATGAATTGGCATTTGTTCCCGTGGACGCCTTTTTTGGTGCGATGCGTGACGAGTGGAGCGGTGATTTCGGATGCGGTGTCAAGTATTTTTCGCAGGATGCGGTCATTAAGCTTGCTCCACGTGCCGGAATCGAGCTCCCGTCCGAAATCTCACTTGCCGAAAAGCTGAAATTTGTGCAGCTGCTCATGGAGCGGGGCGACGAGAAGACCGGATTGATTTATAAAACAATCGGCTCCTACCTCGGTCACACACTGCCATACTATTACGACCTCTATGGCTGTACTTCCGTCTTACTCCTTGGCAGAGTGATGTCGGGCAGGGGTGGGGATTTGATCCTCGAGGAGGCTGAGCGTGTGCTTGCGGATGAATATCCGCAATACGCTGAAAAAATGACATTGACGCTCCCAAATGAGAAATTCCGCAGGCTTGGTCAATCCGCAGCGGCGGCAAGCCTTCCCGAACGGAGGAAATAGCATGATCATCCGCAATGCGAAGGTGTTTCTTGACGGAAAATTCGTTAAGACTGATGTAACGTTCGACAGAATCGTAACGCATATCGGTGAAGCAGCGTCCGCAGGTGCAGGTTTCGACGCCGAGGGTCTTTTCCTCATACCGGGTCTGGTCGATATCCACAGTCACGGGGCGGTGGGGGAGGATGCAGGCGACGGAAGCGTAAAGGGTCTTGAGGCAATGTCTCGCTTTTATGCAAAGGGCGGTGTTACTTCGTGGTGTCCGACAACCATGACCGTTCCCGAAGCCGAAATTCTCAGTTCTATTGATGCGGTTAATCACTTTGTACGACCGGCTGACGGAGCAAGGCTCGCCGGCATCAACCTTGAGGGTCCGTTCCTCTGTTATGAAAAGAGGGGGGCTCAGGCGGCGGAGAATCTCAGACTTCCGGATATACGCCTGTTTGATAATTTTTTTACTGCCGCAAACGGAAAAATCAAGCTCGTGTCAGTAGCCTGCGAGAAAAACGGTGCAATGGAATTCATAAGTGCCGTTTCAAAAAAAAGCAATGTGTCACTTGGTCACAGCATTGCAGATTATGAAACGTCCATGAAAGCATTTGCGAGCGGTGCGAACCATGTGACGCATATTTTTAACGGAATGTCTCCGTTTGCCCACCGCGAACCGGGTATTATCGGTGCGGCCTTCGATGCAAACAGGCTCTCTGATGCTGCTCCGGTCTCGGTTGAAATCATCTGCGATGGTTTGCATATTCACCCTTCGGTCGTGCGTGCATGCTTCAAGCTGTTTGGCAGGAACATGGTGCTGATTTCCGACTCTCTCCGCTGTACGGGTATGCCCGATGGGGAGTACACCCTCGGCGGTCAGCCGATAACGATGTCAAACGGACGGGCGACCCTCAGTGGTACGCAGACGCTCGCAGGGTCTTCAATTCACCTGATGGAAGCTGTGCGGAGGGCGGTCAGCTTTGGTATTCCGCTTGAGCAGGCGGTGTATGCAGCTTCGACTGCCCCCGCAAAGAGTATCGGCATTGCGGCAGGACGGATCTGCACGGGTGAAAACGCTGACCTCGTTCTGATTGACAGCAGCATTAACGTCGTCAAGGTCTTTATTGACGGACAGGAAATTTTGGCAGACAATTAATCAACTGCATTCTGAACATAAGAAAGCCCGTGCCGATATTGGCACGGGTCAATTTTATGATTCGTTGACGAGCTTACCGCTCATATGTTCCGGAACAAGCTCAAGGCAAAGCACTTTCGGCAGCGAATGTTCAAGCTCATGCTCGATATAGCTCTCATCGTCTGTAAATTTTCTTGCCAACTGTTCGCAAATCCACCTTGTTTTTTCAGCATCGGCAACAGGCTTTATCCTGCCAAATACGATGACGCTTTTGATGTTCAGGGCCCACTCGCCGTCCCTGCGGAAGCCGCTGTCCATCACACAATAGGAGGCTTTGTCGCAGCGTGAAATTGCTTCAATTTTGCTCCCTACTTTTGCCCCGTGAAAATAGAGACGACCATCCTCTTCGCAGTAAAAATGGTCAACCGGCAAGCCGTAGGGATAGCCGTTGCTCCCAATGAGTGAGAGAACGCCCCTCGGCTCATTCTTAAGCAATTGAATGCACTCGTCCGCACTCAACTGCTGCTTAAACCGCCGCATTTGGTCAAACATACCGTTTTCCTCAACGATTGCGGGAGCAATGTCAGCGGCAAAAGCCCTTTGCCCAGTCGGCGAGCTGATCTTCACTCACACCGGAGGGGAAAACCCTGCCCTGGGCGAGGTTCGCTCCATTGCAGCTCGGGCAAAGGGCTTCGTTCGTCTTGCCCATACCGCTTCCGCCGGAGGTTGCAAACGGCACAACGGTTTTTCCGCTCATGTCGTATGCTTCAAGGAAGCTGTTTATGATGTGCGGAGCAACATACCACCATATGGGAAAACCGATAAATACGGTATCATAGTCATCCGTGTCAATTTTTACGGGTGCGAATGTCGGACGTGAAGCAGGGTCCTTCATTTCGATCGAACTGCGGGATGAAGCGTTTGTCCAGTCGAGGTCGGCCTTGGAGTAAAGCTCAGTGGGCTGTATCTCGACGATATCCGCATGAATCCCGTCAGCAAGCCTTTTTGCAACCGCACGGGTCACACCGCTTGCAGAGAAAAAAGCAACAAGTTTCTTACGCATAATAATTCTTCCTTTCGTTTTCTGTTCCAATCGTGCAATCTGCATTCCTGTTGAATACAGTATACCATACAAATTCCTCAAAAACAACTGTCGATTGAAAGAATGGGTACAAAAAAGGGAAACCGCCGAAGCGATTTCCCATGATTTGGCTGTTTGCTAATCAGTGATTAGTTGAGGCCGAGTGCTG
>CAKTYT010000023.1 GCA_934633695.1 uncultured Clostridia bacterium
GTTCGGCACTCCCCGGATTGCCCTCCTTAAAAAAGAAAGGTGCTGCTGCAAATATGACTTGATTTTGCAACAGCCCCGATTTTATTTTACCCGCAAATAAAATTTTATAAGTTATCTGTCGAGTGCCTCGAATGTGTTAATTGACTGAATCCCGAGCGGTTCAATAATGCCGAGTGCCATCCTCAGCGTTAACAGAGCATCAATTGTATTGACAACACCATCCCTGTTTACATCTGCCCGTTCGGCCTCCTCTTCAGTCAGCTCCGTAAGCACCATTGCGTGACGCATAACAATAAGGGCATCCTCTGCTTCTATCTCTCCGTCGCCGTTTATATCTCCGGGAACGACCGGTATTTCTTCATAAACGGCTACGATGGATACATCTGCTTCAATCGTCACGGTTTCCGTCTCTACCTGCTGATCATTGATGAACCAGCCGACAAAGCTCATGCCATCGTGCATCGGAACGGTCGGGAAATCACTTACGTTTATCACCGCACCGTCAGCTGCATCAATAGACGAAATAGCTTCGTTTGTGTAACCGTCAACAAAAGTCACAGTATAGAAATCGGCATTATAAATCGCACGTACCACCATATCGGACCATATCGCTATACCGAACTCAACATCATACGGATCGGGCGAAACAACACGCCAATGACTGAAGGTATGATTTTCCCATTCCGGCGGAGTCGGGAACATGTCAATGGTTATGCTGGATCCATGGGAAACAGTCACCGTCGTGATCGTATTACCCTGTCCGTCTTCGAAAGCAACGGTATGCCGTGCAATCTCGAAAATCGCAGTAAAGGTTGCATTGCCGGTAACATTGACCGTTCCTTCAACAAAGTTGCCCTGCTCATCCTGCCAGCCTACAAATGCGTAGCCCTCAAGATAATTTGGTATGGGGAAGGACGAAACGGAAATCTCATCGCCGTAAAAGACACCCATGTAACCGCACTGCTCGCCGGTGAGTCCGTTAACAAACCAAAACGTATACGGATTGGCAACGTAAATAGCTTCGAATGTCGTATTTTCAAGAATGAGCCAGCTACTGTCGGAGAATTCGCTGCCATTCAAATACCAGCATACAAAAACGTAACCCTCGTTTTCATTCGGCTCGGGGAAACTCTCTCTCATAACAGTTTCACCCTTGTTCACTTCAATGCTTGCAATAGTCTGATCCGTCACTGAGTCCACCCATTGCACCGTACACTTCTGTACATTGTAAACAGCCGTTATCGTCATATTACCTGTTACAACAATACTTTCCGAAATCGTACCGGTCGGGCCTTCCCAATACAAGAACTCTCCGTACCCCAGCGTCGGAGGGATCGGAAAATCACTGACGTTGAGCACAGTGTCCTTTGTAACGCGAATGCTCTCAAGAGTGATTCCCGCTGCACCCGAAACGAAATCAACTGTATAAAGGGGGGGCAAATACCAGTTAGAGTTGCCCTTCAAAACCGGATAGGTGTACTCACCATCACTGTTGTAAAAATACGGGTCATAGTTTCCGCGTCTGGATTTGCCGTATGCCAATGCCTGACCGATATTGTAGACTTCATCGATGCCATCTGCGGCACCCCTCATTGAGTTCATGAAATCCTGCATCAAATATAGGTCATACGCCACGGTTACGGTGTTATCATAGCCGTATGTTACGGAAGCTCCGATGCTGAGGAAGTACTCAAACAGCTGTCCGTCGCTGCCGCCGCTGCAGGTTGCAAAGTGCATATAGCTTCCGGGCATTCTTCCAGACAGGATCTGCCTGAAGAAGTTGTGGTTCAAACCTGCACCGCCGCCGACAATGCCTACTGCATTCTCGCTGTTAAAGTCATCGGCCGTTATTCCGGATTCATTGTAGATGCAGACGTAACTGAGGCCATTATGCTCCAAACCATGGGAGTCAAAAAAGACAATACCGTAGTTGACAATGTCGCGAAGCGAGTTGACGTCGCAATCATTGCCTGCATAAACAGTCAAGGTTCCTCCCGTATATTCGCTTATTACCGGAGCAATCTGCTCTGGATAGTAGTTGGCGAAGCCTTCATCAATTCCGAAATACGGGGAGTAGACAACGACATTGCTGCTGCTCGACGTTACGGCATTGTCTCCCACAATTTGACGTGTTTCTTCCTGCTTGAGGTCAAGCTCAACGGGTTCAACACCTTCTCTTATGCCGTGAACGATATTGTAATCATACACGACAGTCATGCCGGATTTGAGCGTATAGCTGAATGCAGTATCGCTCTGCCTGTCTAGTTTTTCTATTCTTGAGTCATCCTTGAGTGACCCAAAGAGCCTGTCAACCGTTTCGACAACGGTTTTATTGCCAGAACGAAGCTGTCCTTCGAGTTCAAGCAATTCACTGTCAATTTCCTGCCTGGTCGTTTGCATGACCCGCAGTTCGTTTGCGGCAGCGTAGCCGTCTGCAACTGCACTGACGGGCATCATCCCGACGCAAAACAGCACCGCAAGCAGAATACCGAGTATTCTTCTGAATTTTGTTCCTTTCATACATTTCCTCCCAAAATTATTTATATCAAGCTGTTCGTGTGAACAGCATTGATACCATATCAGACCCTGCTGTCTCCGATTATAAGCTCGTATTCGGATTCAACTGATTCCGCAAGCTGTCTGATAACTCCGACAGCAACCTTCAGCATATCCATCCTGACAGCTTTTTCAATGATATTTTCCGCCACATCTGTTGGAACATTGAACGTTTTCAGTGAGCTTTCGAGAAATCTCCTGATTTTGTGTTCAAAGGTGAAATACCTGTCGCATGGGTATCTCATGTAACCGCACATTAGGCTTGCCGTTCCAATCTCCACCTCAAAAAACCTGCTTTCATCCCATGCAGGGTTGAACTCACTGAACATGGCACACAGTTCAACGGTCGTCCTATCGTAAATAAATTCAAGCGTTTCGTTGTTGGTATATGCCTCGACGTAAATCTCCCTCAGATTTTCATTCAACTCAGTTATCGCAAGCTGAATTGCCGTTTCGACCGCATAGAGCATCACCGGCGGATCATCCTCTCGCAGGAGTGCCTTTGCAGTATCAAATTGACCGCTGAACATATTCCTGACAAGTTCCATCAAAAGCCCGTCCTTGGAATGAAAAACATTGAAAAAAGAACCGTTTGAAACCCCTGCGACTCTGCATATATCAGACGTCGTCGTACGGGAATAACCTTTTTCGATAAAAAGCTTTATCCCTGCTGCAATCGTCCTTCGTCTAACTTCCGAACTATCGTATTTTCTTGCCATGTTTCCTCCTTGGAGCGTAAATTAATTGAAAATTTAAACTTAGCTCCAATTTATTCTCATTCTACCATACTTTTGCCCCGTTGTCAATGCTATTCAAAAACAAAAACCGGGGCAAAACCGCCCCGGTTAAAGCATTGAGTATAATTTCCCGAATCAGGAATCAAGGTTCATTGAAATACGCATAATTTTGAGAGCATCGGCAACAGTTACTCTGCCGTCCCCATCGATATCGCCTGCGGACTGCTGAACATCCGTCAAAGTGATAAGTCCCATGCTGTAACGCATTGCAAGCACGGCATCGGTTACGGATACTCTGCCGTCTCCATCAACGTCTCCCGTCGCAGTATAAGCCCCGCCCATCGTTGCCGAAATCACCACATCGTCAAGGGCAATGCCGTATTGGTCGGTCGATTCGTTGTGTATGAAAGCAATGTTGATTTGCTCATAGCCTGCGTATTCGGTGAGATCATAGGTGTACTCGTGCCATCCATCACCATCGGCCATGGTTATTGAATCGAGCTGGTCGATCATAATGAGGTCATATCCACCGTAGAAATTATCTTCGATCGCTACGATCCAAACATCAATGTGTTCGGCATAGAATTCATCATCAAGTGAATAGAGCCAGAATGAAAGACTGCACTCGCTTATGTCTTCCGGAATGTCGAATTCCGGGGTACAGGCCTGATTATCGGGTGTCAAAGGTCCTCCCCAGTTTGCATAAGAATAGGAGCAAATCGCACCAGCCGCATTGTGACCGACAGTCGTATCGTACTCCCAAAACCTTCCATCACCGTCAAAATCATCATTCCACCAATCTTCGGGACTTATGTCAAAGTTTTCTTCAAGAATAACAAACTCTTCACCTGGCTGCGGCTCCGGAGTAGGTGTCGGCGGGAGAATTATCTCACCCACAACTTCAACATTGTCAAGATAACCGCAATCAGCACCCTGGTCATTTGACGCATCCTTCACGTACACCCATTCAAAGGTGTAATTTCCTGCTTCCTGTACCTGCCATTCATAATGCTGCCAGCCGAGAGGAGTGTTTTCTTCAACGCTGTGGATATAATCAATGTACTCACCATTGACTTTGAAAGCAATGTAGTCCCACATTGCAATTACGCTCTGCGTAGCTTCAGAATCCACATTCCAGTCAAAAACCAGAGACTGCCCCTCTCCGAGGTAAGCCCCTATCGAAACAGATGATGACGAATTGCTGATTCCATCATTACCGCTCCTTGCACATAATCTGCCGTCAATTTCGCAAACCTGCCAAGGATATTGCTGGGTCGTGCCGAAAGTCAAGCTGCCGCCCTCAACGTTAAGTGCGGCATCGAGGTCCGTATCGGCGAATACAGCCGTAAATGCCAGTGCAAGGATGGCAATGACTGCAGTGATAGTTAATGTTCGTTTCATGTTCTCTTCCTTCCGAAAATAAGTTATGATTGTTCATTATACATTACATCCCAATTTCAGTCAAGGAAAAATTATGCCTCAGACCCCTTCCTATCAGAAGCACTGCACACAGATTTTCGGCTGCCGGAAATTTGTTTTCGAGACTTGATTTTATCGTAAATCTGCGTATAATATTACCCATAATTTATCGGGACGGTCGTATGCGGTTCAGTTTGGGCGACTGACCTTAATGACCTGATGTATACCCCGGGAAAGGACTATAATTTTGGAAAGAACTCTCATTAAAAACATTATGACCAAAGCCGGTGAAACTGCCAAGGTCCAGGGTTTTGTTGAAAACATTCGCGACGGCAAATCCATGGCTTTCATTGTCATTAAAGACATTACCGGTAAGCTTCAGGTCACCATTGAAAAAGAAAAAGTTCCGCATCTTGTTGATACCGTTGCAAAGATAACTCCCGACTCCGTCATTACCGTTGTCGGTTCCGTGCTTGAAAATGAATATGTCAAGATGGGCGGTGTTGAACTGCTTCCCACCGAACTTTACATTGAATCAATCTCCGATGCATTGCCCATAGTTCGCAAGGACATTCCTGCAACGAAGAAAAAACAGGCCGTTGAACGCTCCGCCATCGACCAGAGGCTCAACTATCGTTGGATCGACCTGCGTACTGATGAAAACCAGCTGCTGTTCAGGATCCAGTCCTGTCTTGTCAATGCAATGAGACAATACCTGCTCGATCATGATTTCACTGAGATTCACACCCCCAAGCTCATCGGTGCTGCAAGTGAAAGCGGTGCAGACGTTTTCGAGGTTCAGTATTTTGACCGGAAGGCATACCTTGCCCAGAGTCCGCAGTTCTATAAGCAGATGGCAATGGCAAGCGGATTCGAACGTATTTTTGAAGTCGGCCCCGTTTTCCGTGCAGAAAAGTCCTTTACCAGCAAGCACACGACCGAGTTCACCGGTTTCGACCTTGAGTTCAGCTACATCGAGTCCTATCGTGACGTCATGCAGATCGAAGCTGAAATTCTTGCCTACGCACTCGATGTCGTAAACAAGAAATTCGGTGAGCAGATAAAGGCAACCTTCGGCATTGAGCTTATCGTTCCTACCCTTCCGTTCCCCGTCATTAAGCTCAACGACCTTTATGAAGCTCTCGAAAAAGAATACGGCTATGTCCCCGGCGAAGACGAACGTGGTGACCTTACCACCGAGGCCGAAAAGCTCAGCTTTGATTGGGTAAAGAAGCATTACAATCACGAATTCCTCTTCATTACCGATTACTCTGCGGAAAAGCGTGCATTCTACCATATGCGTGATGAAGACGGCATTCCCCAAGGTTACGACCTTATTTGGCGCGGTGTTGAGATCACTACCGGTGCACAGCGTGAGCACAGATATGAGCAGCTCAAAAAACAGGCCGATGAAAAGGGACTCGGCGAAGACGTCAAGTTCTACCTTGAGTTCTTTAAGTACGGCTGTCCTCCCCACGGAGGGTTCGGTCTCGGTGTTGACAGGCTTACAATGCTTCTGCTCGGTTTGAACATAAAAGAAGCGATGTTCCTCTTCCGCAGCCCCGACAGGCTCAATCCCTAATTGAAATTAAAAACATAACAAGGAGATATTTTATCGTGAAAAAAGTTCTTGTTCTTATACTCGCTACAGTGTTCCTTTTCGCCCTTGCAGGTTGCAACAGCGGCAAGCCCCAGGCTACCCCCACTCCCGAACCCACTGCGACCGTTGCCCCGACTGAAGAACCGACCGCAGAGCCGACTGCAGCTCCCACTCCCACGGAGGAACCCACTCCCGAACCTATCGCCTACACTTTCGATTCTGAATCGGGCATGTATGCGGATGAATTTATCAGCTTCACTATCCCCGAAGGCTACAGCCTTGCAACTGATGACACCGGCGATACGGGATATGACGTCTACATCAGCTTCGGCATGGATAATGCCCCCGATGGATTTGCAAGCAATTTAATCGTCATGGTTTATGACGAAGATGTTGAAGAGGGTGGCTATGCCTCGATTACCGAAGATCAGTTTACCCAACTCCAGCTTTCTGTTTACGAGCAGATGGGAATTGAAGCCAAGATCGACCCCGTCGAATTTGAGCACCTCAACGGCGATAATTACGAGGGACTTCGCTTTGAGTTCACGCTCGAACTTATGGGTGTAAATTGCCGCCAGATTGTATGGGTCATAAATACCAACGAAGGCAAAACCATTTCCCTCACATACTCATTCACCGATGAAGAGATTGATGCTTGCCATTCTTCCGTTGACAGTATCGAGATTCTGAACTGATCGATATTAAAATCGAAAACCGGGCGATCCTCACGGGATGTCCGGTTTGTTTTTATTTTGGTCGGATTAAATCCGCTATGAGCTGCATTAACCCCCACTCTCGGTAAGCATTTACTTTTCAATTCATTTTTTTTGTGCTATAATCCTGTGGAAGCGGTGGACGGAAAACCTTTTCTCCCATTGCACTGACAAACAGGATGGTAAATAATATGGATATCAATAATTTTGTTTCATACAGGCAGCGTATAACCGAAGCGTGTTCAAAGGCAATCGTCGGAAAGAAGGATGAAATTACCCTTGCAGCAGTCTGTTACCTCTGCGGCGGACATCTTTTGCTTGAGGACGTGCCCGGGACGGGCAAAACAATGCTCTTTCGTGCATTCTCCAAAGCAACCGGAGGTTCATTCAGCCGTATTCAGTTCACTCCCGATGTTATGCCCAGCGATATAACCGGCATTAATTTTTACAACATGAAGACAGGCGATTTTGAGCTAAGACGTGGCCCCGTTTTTGCCAACATGGTTCTTGCTGACGAAATAAATCGTGCAACGCCCAGGACGCAATCAAGCCTTCTTGAAGCAATGGCGGAAGCCCAGGTTTCAATTGACGGCATGACGGAAAATCTTCCTGAACCATTCATGGTAGCCGCAACGCAGAACCCAATAGAATCGTACGGCACATTCCCTCTCCCCGAAGCACAGATGGATCGATTTATGATGCGGCTGAAGCTCGGCTACATGAACAGACGTGATGAGATCGGCGTTGCAGTACGCCGTGATACAGCCTACATCATTGATTCAATTGATTGCATCGTCAGTCAGAGTGAAACGCTCGACCTTCGCGGAAAAATCTCCGGCATCGAAATGAGTGAACCCGTTGCGGATTATCTCATGGACATTATTGAAAAGACTAGGAATGACTCAAGGCTCAGCATTGGTGCTTCACCTCGCGGCACGATTGCAATGGTTAAAGCATCAAAGATTTACGCCGCCTTCAACGGCAGGGATTTCGTCATTCCCGAAGACATCAAATTCCTTGCACCGTATGTACTCGTCCACAGACTCCACTTCAAGAACTCCGTCACTACGGATGAGGCGTGTGCCCTGTTCGCAGAAATGCTCGGAGAAATTCCCGTTCCCAAGGAGGTTTTGGGCGGCAGAGCCTGATGCATCCCGTTTTTAAATATGGTAATATTTTTTGTAATTGTTGCAGTCGTTGCAATCGTGCTTCAAAGGATCTCACTGCGAAACGCTGCAAAAAAAGACAATATTTTATATTCCTGCAAGCCAAGCGTCCCCGGCTGCGAACCGGATGAGGAGTTCACTGTTTTCAGTACGATAACAAATCTCTCCGTACGCCCTTCCCCCGTGCTTCGTATCGAAGAACGCTTTCCAAAGCAGCTCAATATTGCAAGCTCCCACGATTTTAACGTCAAGGTCAGCGGCGATCACCGCATATTCGTCAGCACGGCAACAATAAGGGGCAGGCAGCGTGTCAAGCGATACCTTACTGCATCGATAGGCAGACGCGGCGAGTATTGTTTTTCCTTTGCAGAATTCCATGCGGGAGATTTCCTCGGTTTCAATGAAGTCGATTATTTTAAGGACAACAGGGAATTTATTGTTATTTATCCTCATTTGATTGAAAATGCGGATTTTCTTAAAACATTCACCGATACTTTCGACAGTATTGCAATGAGAAGGCGGCTGCTTGAAGACCCTATTTCCGTTCGCGGCTATCGCGATTATACGGGACGCGAGCCCATGCGTGCAATAAGCTTTAAACAGTCTGCTGTCCGAAACAGGCTCATTGCCAAGGAATACGACCCGACATGGCAGGAATCGGTAACTATTATTTTGGACACGCAATATCACGGCAAATACGACTTTCATGTAAGACGCCAGGAGTTCTGTTTCAGTGCCGCACGCACCGTCTGCGAGGCACTCGAAGAGAGGGGACTTGAATACCGATTGGTTACAAATGCCATTATCTCGGATGGAATTTCTTCCTTTTACAGTCCGGGCGGCAAAGGTCCCGCTTATCGAAAAATTCTGTACGGTTTGGGCAGTGCAAAAAATGGTGAAACCTGCTCCGTCGGCGAATTGATTTCAAGCACCTGCACGGGCAGTCTGCGTGAAAAAACAGTTATTTTTATCGCTACACGCCGCAATGCCGAAGTCAATTCAGCTCTTTCAAGGCTCAAACGCAGTATGGGAACTGATGTTGTTGAAGTTTTTGCTGAGGACTGCGATATTGACGCCTTCGTTCCCGACATAGGTGAGAAAGGAGAGAAATATGAATAAATTTCTTCGTATCTCCTTTATAACGGGCTTTACAGGCACCATTCTTTCGCTGCTTATTCAAAGCATAACGGGCTATGCCTATCCCATCTGGTGTTATATTGCAATATATATCGGCACGCTGCTGTTCATGCTGAACATGATTATCCCATCACTTGAAAGCAGGCGTGTACCACTCCGGATATGCGGCATAGCCGCCGCCGTTCTCGGCAGCCTTTTATTGCTCTCCTACCCTGTTTCACACCTCATCTGTAATTTACTCATGACGGTGTTAAGCTTTTCGCTTGTATTCATTCTCAGATACAATACGATTCATCGGGACTTCGTATCGAAATTTAGTTTCTCCCTTGTCGTGTTTGCGGTAGTGTACAGCGTATTTGCTCTTTTCAGCGGTGAAACTGGATATAACCTTTTTGACGGTAATGTTGTTAAGCTTGCAATTGCCAACTCAATCCCGTTCCTTGTTATTACGCTTGCAATGGGCATACTCCTGCTCAGAGGTCTTCGAGCGTCTTCTGCTGTCGTAAACGAAAAGGAATTTAACCGCCGTCAGCTTAGAGATACCCTGATTTTCTTCGGTGCGTGCGTCATCGTCTGGGGGACACGCCTGCTCAAGGGCATCGAGTTGCTTGCGAAATTTCTCTTTGCTGATGTAATTATTCCGTTGCTTATGCGCATAAGCGATTTGCTTGGCAAGATTGAGGAGGCTCTTGTGAACCGCAATCAGGTCACTTCCTCTCCGTCTCCTGTCAACCCCACGCCTTACCCTACAAAAGAGATTACGCCGCTTCCCGAACTCACACCTTCAGCGACGCTGACACCCGGGCAAGTAGTCGACAATTCTGAAAATATGATAGAAACGCTTATGTACATCATATTGGGCATCGCAGTGGCGTTCGTGCTCTTTATCATTCTTACCAAGCTTCTCAAGCAGGGCGACAGGGGAAAAGACATGGGTTATCCCAATGAAACGAGCGAGGATATCGGCGAAATTGAGCAAAAGCCGAAAGAAAAACCTCTTTCCCGCCGCATGCGTGAGCCGAGGCTCCGTATTCGTTATATTTACTCAGAGTTCATGGCGTACATCAAACGCCGCGGCGGACAAGTCGTCCCTTCCGACACATGCTCCGACGTTGAATCGAGTGCGAAAGCCGTAACCTACAACAGGCAGGATGACATCACCGCTCTCTCCGATACATACAGGAAGGCAAGATATAACCTTAACAGCGAAGTTACAGCCGATGATGTCAAAGAAGCAAAAAAACACTTCAACTCTATTAAGGACTGATTTAATAGACCCATAAAACTCTTTTGACCCGAATGTGCACCTCATTTGTCTCGCATGTTCGGGTCGATTTTTCGATGCAGACCTACTCCCCTGCTCCGCAGAAACGGCTCCACCCACTTCAGAAATCCGCATTAATTCAAAGTAAATCAAAAGACTGCCGCAAGCAGCTTAAGTGCATTGCAGCAGTCTTGTGTTCAATTAATAGCTCAGCCCAAGATACCGAGTGCGATACGAATTGCAATCAGTGCATCTGTCGAGTTCACGGCACCGTCGCCATTGACGTCGGCAGCGGCATTCTGTCCGCCGATAAGACCGAGACCCATACGCATTATCGTTATTGCATCGGCTGCCGTAACAGTGCCATCGCCGTCAACGTCCCCCCTGAGTCCATAAAGTGCGGTTACGGTCAAATCACAGGTTATTACGCTGAAATCAACATCCCAACCGCTAAAGTAATAGTTATCTCTCACGGGAGCGTCAGGAGCAACCGCACCGCTGCCATGCTCAACAGTCTGAGTGCTGAGAAGCTCTCCATCCCAATCAACAAATGTTACCGTGTAGGTGTTTATTGTCAATGTTGCATTGAGAACGAGGTTCTCCGCGGGCATTGTGGCAGGTATGTCCCAACCGCTGAAAGTGTAGCCGGTGGGTACGCTGTACTCAGGTGCTGTTACTACATCACCATAATGATAGGTCTGCGTTGCGTAGAACTCACCATTTACGTTGTAGGTAATGGTGTAATCGTTTCGTGTCAATGTTGCATTTACAACAAGGTTCTCCGCAGGCATTGTGGCAGGTACATCCCATCCGCTAAAGGTGTAGCCGGTGGGTACTTCATAGGCGGGTGCTGTTACTACATCACCGTAGTGATAAGTTTGTGTTGCGTAGAACTCGCCGTTTACGTTGTAGGTAATGGTGTAATCATTCTGCGTCAATGTCGCATTGAGAACAAGGTTCTCCGCAGGCATTGTGGCGGGTATGTCCCAACCGCTGAACGTATAGCCGGTGGGTACGCTGTACTCGGGTGCTGTTACTACATCACCATAATGATAGGTCTGCGTTGCGTAGAACTCGCCATTTACGTTGTAGGTAATGGTGTAATCATTCTGCGTCAATGTTGCATTTACAACAAGGTTCTCCGCAGGCATTGTGGCAGGTACATCCCATCCGCTAAAGGTGTAGCCGGTGGGTACTTCATAGGCGGGTGCTGTTACTACATCACCGTAGTGATAAGTTTGTGTTGCGTAGAACTCGCCGTTTACGTTGTAGGTAATGGTGTAATCATTCTGTGTCAATGTTGCATTGAGAACAAGGTTCTCAGCAGGCATTGTGGCAGGTATGTCCCAACCGCTGAAAGTGTAGCCGGTGGGTACGCTGTACTCAGGTGCTGTTACTACATCACCGTAATGGTAGGTCTGCGTTGCGTAGAACTCACCGTTTACGTTGTAAGTAATGGTGTAGTCGTTCTGTGTCAGTGTTGCATTGAGAACAAGGTTCTCAGCAGGCATTGTAGCAGGTACCTCCCAGCCGCTGAAGGTGTAACCCGTGGGTACGCTGTACTCAGGTGCTGTTACTACATCACCGTAATGGTAGGTCTGCATTGCGTAGAACTCACCGTTTACGTTGTAGGTGATGGTGTAATCGTTCTGTGTCAGTGTCGCATTGAGAACAAGGTTCTCAGCAGGCATTGTGGCAGGTATGTCCCAACCGCTGAAAGTGTAGCCGGTGGGTACGCTGTACTCAGGTGCTGTTACTACATCACCGTAATGGTAGGTCTGCGTTGCGTAGAACTCACCGTTTACGTTGTAAGTAATGGTGTACTCGTTCTGCGAATACTGTGCCATTACAACGAGATTGGAAGTCACGTTTGTAAAGTCCTCGTCCCAACCGACAAATGTATATCCGATGCGTTCGGGAGCTTCCGGTGCAGTTGCAGCTGAGCCTTCTTCAACCTCCTGTGCTGCTAGAACCGTTCCATCCCAACTGATAAATTGCACTGTATAGATAACAGGAGGCTCGACCACCGTTATACTTCCGTCAGTCGCATTGAAAGGTATCGGCTTTGCCGTCATTTCACCGATGGGCAGGGAATTAAATTCCTTCACCTCGAGTCTCAGACTTATATTCGTTCCCGGAGCAGCAGTATCATCCACATGAAATTTCATTGTGAAGATAGTGCCGTTTTCGGAAAAAGTTTCGCTGGGCATAATGCACATAAATGCAATGTTTCCCACAATGGAATCCTCCGCAACGATCGTTCCGCCTTTTTCAAGCATAGCCTGCCACACTTCGCCCATAATCGGATTTTCGCCGACGGGCGTTATCAGCGTTTCATCATAATACACATGTGTCGTCAAGGCATGTGCGTTAAATTCGCCGCTGACCGTAAAAGCAACGGTCACATCCTCGCCCGGAATTGCCTCGACAGAGCTCACGGCAAACTCAACGGGAATAACCTCCGGTACGGTAACATTGATCGAACCGTTTGCGGTCGTAAAACCAATTGGGGTTCCGGCCTCGTCACCTATGGGAACGCTGTTGAACTCAGTTACTTCCACAGTCAATTCGATACTCTCATTCTCGTCAATGTTTTCATTTACAAGAAAATCCATTCCGAAAAGTACACCGCTGCCGTTGAAATCTTCTGTCGGCATAATGCAGATAAACCCAACCTTACCGGGATTTGCGACATTCGTTAGAACTGTACCTTCCTTATCGAGCATTTCCATCCACACTTCGCCCTTTGTCAGCTTATCGGATGCATAGGTCAGCTTCGTGCTGTCCCAATGGACAAAAACTGTCAGTGTGCTTGCGGAATACTCTCCGTCAATCGTCAGCTCGACGTGAGCTTCGGAACCGGGTTCTGCCTCGACCGTGCCAACGGCAAAGCTCACCGGGTTTTCACTCTTTTCAATTGCGGCATACGCAGCCACATTCATAGCACTCATCATGAGTACAATGCTCAGCAAAACAGCAAATATTTTCTTCATTTTTACCTCCTGGTTTTGTTTGTCTTTGAGTCATGCGAAGACCGTTTTCTCCGCATGACCCTTTTGTTTTGCCCAACTGTTTACATTCCGGAACTGATTCCAATCACCCTCCTCATTACAAGGATTGCGTCAACTGTATTGACAAATCCATCATTATTGAAGTCGGCAGCGGCCAGCTGTTCGGGAGACATCACCGCATCAGAAACTCCGATCACATACCTCATAACAAGCAATGCATCAGTTGCCGTGACATCTCCATCGGCATTCGCATCACCCGAATTGGGTATTGGACCGTACTTTGCGAGAACGGCCATATTT
>CAKTYT010000024.1 GCA_934633695.1 uncultured Clostridia bacterium
TTACCGTTGGAATAGTTTTTTGCACCGCTTTCTTCGTCAAAGAACCTGCGAAGCACATCACACTCGTACTCGTTGTACGGTGAAACAGGCTCTTCCGTTGGAGCTTCGGTCTGCTGAGCATCCTGAGTTACCTGTGCAGACGGTTCCTGAGACGGAATTTCGGTGGCATCAATGTTGTTGGGTTCTGAGCAGGCGGTCAGTGCGGCAAGGAGCATTACTGCTGCGAGGATGATGGGGAGAAGTTTCTTCATATGAGTTTACCTCCATAGCTTATTCTTCAGTAAATCTTGCGGTGAAGTTGAACGTTCCGCGGAATGAGTAATTTTCATCGTAAGGAAAATCATATCTCAGGTCGGTGCTGACGAGGTGTCCCTTTTCATCGTACCAACCAACAAACCTGTAGCCCTCGAGAGGGACTGCCGTACAGTAAAGATAATCCCAATCTTCACCATATCCATCAAGACGAACCAGCCCCTTTGAACCATCGTCTTCTGCGGTAAGGATGATTTCAAAATCGTGATATATATTTTCAAAATCGGGATACATATATTTAAAATTCTCATCGAGAGAACATGCCCAGCGAATCATCTTTGAACCGTCACCGGAAACGGGGCAACTAAAATCTGTTAATGAAACGTCGATCTGGGAGATGTAGCTGGTGGCAAAATCAGAATTCCAAAAATCGGGACAATCCCTTAATGTGACTTTCTCCAGGTAGGCATTGCTTATATAGAAAAAACGAAGTCTTTCAAAGCCTATAATTTCTAATTCACCGCCAAGGGAAATCTTATTGGATTCGGAAAAAACACACCAATTGCAAGACGAGAAACATGACCATCATCTGTCCACTCAATACTAATGGCATTGCCCGCCCTGCCCTCTTCAGAGTTGCACCAGGTTGAAGGGTCCTCTGAGACATAGTCGGGATTTAAGAGCTTGCCGTTCGACAGTCCCTCAACTCCGCTTGGAGCATCGAAAAACTTGCGGAGAGCATCGCACTCCTTTTTGTTATAGTGCACTGTGGATACGGTGGGATCCTTGGTGGGTTTTTCGGTGGGTTCGGCAGTGGTCTTTATTCCCGGTTCGGGAGTGCTTTTTACTGCATCCATGGGAGCTGCTGTTGTGTTGGAGGACGGAATTTCGGTGGCATCAATGTTGTTGGGTTCTGAGCAGGCGGTCAGTGCAGCAAGGAGCATTACTGCCGCGAGGATGATGGGGAGAAGTTTCTTCATAAAGGTTTTACCTCCTTAGAATTATTCTCAAGGTGAGTTAACAGATTTAGGATTAAATTGTCTACACCATCGAGTATGTATACAGTATAAACCCCTATCCAAAATTTGTCAATACTTTAAACCTGTAGCTTGAGAATATAATAATTTGTTAACAAACCGTGAACAACACTACGAAATGAACGACAACCGGCGTTTAACGCATATTTTTTCCATAAAAGCCAATGCTAAATTCGATGTTGGAGGTGAGCGGATGAAGATTCTGCTTGAATTTGTACTTAAACCAATGGGAATTTGCATTGCAGCAATCGTGGGTGTTGCGGCAGTGATCGTACTTACAATGACAAAAACTGATTTTATTATAATGTTGAGGGCGAGGTACGCTTATTTTTGTGTTGCAATAAAATTTTTATTTGGTCTGATTAAAATTAAGACCGAAGTTAAAATCGAATATGAACCCCTGGGCGGACTAAAGGTCAGTCTTCGCAGGGGCGGGGGAGAATACAAGTTGAAAAGCAGAATCGGAGAAAGAGAAAAGAAAAAGAAGAAATTTACAAAGGAGCTCCAAAGCTTGCTGTTGAAATGCGTAACAGTTGAAAAAATTGACCTTGCAGGTGAGGTTGGGTTTGCAGGTGATGCCTTTTATTCCGTGATGGCGGCAGGTGCAGCTTCGATAATTATGGAGAACTTTTTTTCTGTTCTGATAGATATAAAGATGAACAAAGGAAAACAATATGAGCAACACGTAAATGTGTTTCCATCAATGGGAAGAACTGCTTTGAACCTTAATCTGGAAGGGATAGCAAAGATTAATCAGCTAAAACTAATTTACGGTACGGCGAAGCTTATTTTAAACGGAGCCGCAGGAAAAGGTTCTAACCCGGATTTGGGTTGAATAAAAAATACAGGTGTAAGGAGAAAAAACTATGCATCCTATCGAAAACATCATGCAGACCTCGATAGAACAAATTAAGAGGATGGTGGACGTGAATACCGTTGTCGGGAGTCCCGTATCAACGGAAAACAAGACAATGATACTGCCCGTATCAAAGGTCAGCCTTGGCTTTCTTGTCGGCGGCGGTGAATACGGAAAGATGGCATCCGCAAGGAAAGCCGCCTGCCGCTGCGATGAAGAGAGTGAAACGAGATTCCCGTTTGCAGGTGCATCGGCAGTTGGTATGAGCATTACACCGTTGGCATTTGTAACGGTTGAAGAGGGCAATGTCAGGGTTCTTCCGGCGGAGCAGAGCTGTATTACCGACAGACTTATGGACGTTGTTCCGCAGGCAATGAAATGCATGGAAAAAGTCATAAAATCCGGCATGGATTGCCTTAAAAACAAGTGCAGCTGCGGTGAAAAGAATTGTGACGATGGAACGGAAAACGGGAAAACATCCGAATACACCGTTGATACGGAGAATCAAACGGAGAATTATCAGTCACAGGGATGTGAATAAGAATTAAACAGGAGGCGTGTATGCCAAAAAAAACGGTGAATAAAAAACGAATCTTATCGCTGATGCTCGCAGTGGCATTTTGCTTCTTTCTTCTTCCGGTACGAGGGGCAAGGGCCGAGCAGTACCTGAACTATGCGAGTGCATATGCATTGATCGAAGCAAACAGCGGACTGGTCATAAAGAAGAACAACATGGATTCGAGACTGCCCATGGCAAGCACGACAAAAACAATGACGGCATTGGTTGTCATTGAAAATTGTGAGCTGGATACAGTTGTCACCGTTTCAGATGAGGCAGTCGGCGTTGAAGGCTCAAGCATGTACCTGAAGCACGGAGAACAGATTTCAGTGCGTGACCTTCTCTACGGGCTTATGCTCTGCTCCGGCAATGATGCGGCGGTTGCACTTGCCATTCATGTCGGCGGCAACGTCGAGAGATTTGTTGCAATGATGAACGCTCGTGCGGAAAGCATGGGACTTGCCGATACGCATTTTGTTACCCCAAACGGTTTGCACGACCAAAATCATTATACAACGGCATATGAACTTGCAAAAATCGGAGCCGAGGCGATGAAGAACGAAGTGTTCCGCGAAATTGTATCGACAAAATACCACAGTACAACAACGGGAACCGTCGAGCGAACAATGAAGAATAAAAATTCATTGCTATGGAACTACGAGGGAGCTGTCGGGATAAAGACGGGGTACACCATGGCAGCGGGAAGATGCCTTCTCTTCGCGGCCGAACGCAACGGGCTGCTGCTGGTTGGAGCGGTGCTGAATTGCAAGCCGATGTTTGAAGCTGCAGAGCAGATGCTTGACTATGGATTTGCAAACTATGCAATGTGTACGGTCGTGCAAAAGGGAAATAGAATTGCACGCTGTTTTGTTCCGGACGGGCAAAAAAGTATCTTGGCATTGACTGCCAAAAGCGATATAATAATCCCTGTACTTAAGGGAACCGAAATGAGTATTGAGGTTCGTGTTGACTTGAACAGGGGCGTTTCTGCTCCTATAATTGCCGGAGACTGCATGGGTACTGCAAGGTTTTATTCATCGGGAGAACTGATCGGTGAGACGGAGCTGATTGCAGATGAAAGCATAGCAGCAAGAGATCTGGCTTTCTACCTTAATCTATTGTTCAAAGCAATGCTGAGTTGATTGACGGTCCCCGGTGCGAAAACTGTTCGGGGAGATAGCTTATGAGACTTCAGAAATATTTAGCAGATGCGGGCATTGCTTCAAGGCGTAAATGCGAGGAGCTGATTTTGCAGGGACGTGTCACCGTAAACGGAAAGACGGCTGTCATTGGCATGACCGTCGAACCAGGCGACAAAGTGTTTTTTGACGGTAAAGCTGTTAAAGACGCCGAGGAGAAGGTCGTCATCGCATTTTATAAACCTAAAAATGTTATTTGTTCAAATGCAGATGATGAGGACAGAAGAAAGGTTTCGGATTTTTTCAGACAGCTGCCGTACAGGCTCTATACCGTCGGCAGGCTGGATTTTGATTCCGAGGGTTTGATCATCGTTACAAATGACGGTGATATTGCAAATCGACTGATGCACCCCAGGTATGGCACGAGCAAGACATACAAGGTTCTTTGCACAGGCAGACTGACAGAAGATGATTGCCATGCACTCAGAAGCGGTGTCGAGCTTGACGACGGCGTGACTTCGCCTGCGAGCCTTAAAGTGCTGGCGGAGAGGAGCGACGGGAATACCGAATTGCTTTTAACCATACACGAGGGGAAGAACAGGCAGGTCAGACGTATGCTCTCTGCACTTGGTCACGACACGCTGAGACTTATAAGGGTCAAGATCGGTAAACTTACCATTGACGGGCTTGCTCCGGGTCAATGGCGTTTCATTGACGAGAGAGAACTTGACAGACTGCTCTCGTGATTACATTGCGGAAAAGCACCTCTGAGGTCCGGTTGCCTCGGAGGTGTTTTTTTGAAACAAACAAAACAACAATACGCTGATTATAATGTTATCACTATCACAATATATGCAGTATTGGGTACTTTTTTTGAAGGATTTGCAGGGATAAATGCAGAATATAGATAATACGGCGGGGGATGAGGATATTCATTCTTTCGTTAAAAAGGAGAGGATTGGTCGAAAAAAATGAATCCATTAATAGTGTCAATCGTCGGTATGACAGTCATTTTTCTTGGAATAATATGCATTGTAATGATTATCTATCTGATAAGCCTGCTTTGCAGAAGTCACCTTGGGCGAGACGAGTCTCAAGATTCTGATTCCGAGAAAAATGAAACTATTACGACAGAAAATAAAGGCTCAATTTCCGGTGATGAACGGCAAAAACTTATTGCGGTAATTTCCGCTGCAATAAGTGCTGCAACGGATTTGAGCCTGAAGTCAATGCGGATAAGGTCCATCAAACGTATCGGCAACGAAAGTGCCGAAAGTTTTGAGTCGGAAGACTCTGGCCGCGGGGAAAAAATCGCCGCAATGAGTGCAGCTATTGCGGTGGCGGGCGGTATGAGTTCGGAAAGCTTCAGAATCGTATCAATAAGGAAAAAATAATTTAACAGCACATAGTTGCGAGGAGGTTTTTTATGCGTAAGTTCAATGTTAATGTAAATGGAACAGTTTATGAGGTCGAGGTTGAGGAAATCACGGGCAGTGAAAGCAGTTCTGCCGTACAAAAAACGACAAAAAAGGTAAAGGAGCCTGCGGCAGCAGCTCCGAAAGCGGCAAGTGTCAAGGGCAGCGAAAGCATCAAGGCACCCATGCCCGGAAGTATAATTTCAGTTAATGTCAAACCCGGAGACAGCTTCAAAAAGGGACAGGTACTTCTCGTACTTGAAGCAATGAAGATGGAGAATGAAATTATGGCTCCCCAGGGCGGTACGGTTGCGTCAGTGAATGTCCAGAAGGGTTCGCAGGTCAATGCGGGAGATGTCCTGATTAGTTACAAATAAGGTTTGATGGAATAAAAATGCAAGCGATTATCGATACACTCAAATCCTTTGTTGAAGGTACAGGATTTGCGGCTTTTATAACAGAGCCGGGAGCATGGAAATACCTTGTTATGATAGGCATTGCCTGTTTCCTGATTTACCTTGCGATAGTAAAAAAATTCGAGCCGTTGCTTCTCCTTCCGATCGCATTCGGCATGCTTCTTACGAACTTGCCCGGAGCAGGACTTTTTCACGAGGAGCTGTTTGTGGGAGGAAAGGTTAATTGGGCACAGCTGACGCAGAACGGCGGGCTGATAGATTATCTGTATCTTGGAGTCAAACTCGGTATCTATCCCTCACTGATTTTCCTAGGTGTTGGGGCGATGACAGATTTTGGTCCGCTCATCGCCAATCCGAAGAGCTTTTTGCTCGGTGCTGCCGCTCAGCTCGGCATCTTTGTCGCCTTCCTGGGTGCAAAATGGCTGTTCAATTTTGATGACGGTCTTGCCGCTTCGATAGGAATAATCGGCGGTGCCGACGGACCCACGGCAATATTTACTGCTTCGAGGCTTGCTCCCTCAAAGCTTGGACCGATTGCAATAGCGGCGTATTCTTATATGGCATTGATACCGGTCATACAAAGACCCTGCATGAAGTTGTTGACAACGAAAAAAGAGCGTGCCATCGTGATGGAACAGCTGAGGACGGTCAGCAAAACGGAGCGAATTCTGTTCCCGATAGTTATAACGGTGTTCGTTGCACTGCTCGTTCCGTCGGCGGCAGGATTGGTCGGCATGCTCATGCTCGGCAATCTTCTTCGTGAATGCGGAGTGACCGAGAGGCTTTCAAAGACGGTTCAGAATGAACTGTGCAACATAGTCACGATTTTCCTCGGTGTCAGTGTCGGGGCAACGGCAACGGCGAGTTCCCTGCTCAATGTCGAGACGCTTGGTATACTTGCAATGGGCATCGGTGCGTTCATCTTCGGCACTGTCGGCGGACTGCTGCTTGCAAAGCTTATGAACTTTATCTCCGGCGGTAAAATTAATCCGCTCATCGGTTCGGCCGGCGTTTCCGCCGTTCCCATGGCGGCAAGGGTTTCTCAGACTGTCGGACAGGAAGAAAATCCGGGCAATTTCCTGCTCATGCACGCAATGGGCCCGAACGTGGCGGGTGTTGTAGGCTCGGCAATTGCCGCAGGCATTTTCCTTGCTCTGTTTGGTTGATATTGATAGGATAAGGGGTAGAAAATGGGTAAACTGTTTATTACTGATACAATTTTGAGGGATGCTCATCAGTCGCAGGCGGCAACGCGAATGCGTACGGATGAAATGCTCCCCGCATGTGAGCTGCTTGACAATATGGGATATTGGTCCATAGAATGCTGGGGCGGTGCAACTTTTGATGCATGCCTGAGGTTCTTGAACGAGGATCCGTGGCAGAGGCTCAGAACTCTGAAAAAAGCAATGCCGAAGACAAAATTGCAAATGCTTTTCAGGGGCCAGAATATTCTCGGTTATAAGCACTATGCAGATGACGTAGTAGAGCAATTTTGCAGGAAATCTATCGAGAACGGCATTGACGTCATCCGTATTTTTGATGCGTTGAATGATGTTCGCAATCTTGAATCATCAATTAAGTTTACTAAAAAATACGGTGGTCACTGCCAGCCTTCTCTATGCTATACGATAAGCCCCGTTCATAACGAGGATTACTTTGTCAAGCTTGCAAAGGAACTCGTTCAAATGGGTGCTGATTCGATTTGTATCAAGGATATGGCGAATCTGCTGCTCCCGATACCTGCATACAATCTTGTAAAGAGACTCAAGGCGGAAGTGAGTGTTCCCATTCATCTTCATACGCATAACACAACAGGCACGGGTGAAATGACCCTGCTCATGGCGGCTTTCGCAGGTGTTGATATTGTCGATACGGCACTTTCACCGCTTGGAAACGGAACGAGTCAGCCTGCAACCGAGAGCCTTGTTGCAACGCTGAAGGGTACGGAATATGATACCGGACTTGACCTTGAAAAATTAAGTGAAGCGGCAAAGCTGTTCAGACCTGTTGCAGACAGACTGACAGCGGACGGATTCCTTGATCCAAAGGTACTCAAGGTAGATACAAATACGCTCCTCTATCAGGTTCCGGGAGGAATGCTTTCCAACTTGATTTCTCAGCTGAAACAGGCTAATGCAGAAGATAAATACTATGATGTGCTTGCTGAAGTGCCGAGAGTACGAGAGGATTTTGGCTTTCCACCACTTGTTACGCCGACAAGTCAGATAGTCGGTTCACAGGCAGTGCTGAACGTTCTTACGGGTGAAAGATACAAGATGTTCACCAAAGAGTCGAAGGCCGTTCTCCGCGGTGAGTACGGAAGTCTGCCGGGAAAAGTCAATGAAGAGGTTCGCAGGAAGGCGATAGGCGATGAAAAAGTTATTACCTGCCGTCCGGCCGATTTGATTGCTCCAGAACTTGAGGGCTACAGGAAAGAGCTTGGGGCAATGGCAGAGCAGGAAGAAGATGTGCTCAGCTACGCACTTTTTCCGCAGGTTGCGATGAAATTCTTTGAGAACAGGCATGATGGGACAGTATTAAAGGAAGAAACTCCCGAAAACGAAACCGAACGGGATGTCCAGACAATTTACGTTGAGGACTTGACGGAGGACATTCCTCTTTGATGTGATTTAAACGGGCTGTGCAGTTTTTATGGCACAGCCTGTATTTGTACTTGAGAGCAGAGCGGAAATATGATACAATAGCCACGAGGCTTTTTGAGATGGTATAAAAAAGCGGAAGGGATGAAGCAGTTTTATGGGCATGAATGATAAGTTATTCAAGGAGATGCAGCAGAGACAGCGTCTTGAAAACGAAAAACGCATGAAGTCATATTATGACGAGCAAGCAAAGAAAGATAAAGAAGCTCGTTACAGGCGTGAAAGAGAGGAGTCTGAGCGAAGGTTCAGGGCGTATCACCCGGGCGAAGCGGCGTCATATTATGGAAGTAGCACCCAAAAGCACTATGTAAAGAACGGCAAGGGTTATCAAAAGCTGGTCGGCGGAAACGAATACGAGGGCAATTTTAAAAACGACAAATTCCACGGCAAAGGTACCTATCGTTGGAAGGATGGAACGTGCTATAAGGGCATGTGGGCGAACGACAAACGTCACGGAAAGGGCGTCGAGAGTTACCCTGATGGATTAAAATATGAAGGTACATGGGTCAACGGCAATCGCCACGGAGAATTTATTGTCACAAGGCAGGATGGACGAAAGGAAAAGCTGATTTATAATAACGGCGAAGTTGTTGAAAAAATGCCGATTGATGGACAGACGAAGAAAGCGGTATCTCAGGCAGCGGCAGTAAACAAGGCTGTCGGCGATGCTGAAAACGAATCGGATAAAGCTGTCTACGAAAAATTTATTGCCGCCGGTGAACGCTATGAGGATTTAGTTCAACTCCCGAAAAAACTTAAAGATAAGTATTTTTTGTCGAACCCTGACTATGCTTTCCCGGATGGCATTCTCGGTATTCCGGAAGGGGCATTTAAGGGCTGCACAAACCTTAAGTCAATACGCATTCCAAAAACGGCAAAACAAATCGGCAAAAATGCATTTGCAGACTGCTATCATCTTGAATCTGTTGTGATTGAGGATGGTGTTGAATATATCAAGGATAATGCATTCAGCTGCTGCTTTGCACTCAAAACGCTCCGGCTGCCGGAAACATTGAAGGAACTCGGAAGCTTTGCCTTTTCACGCATCAAGGTTGAAAGTATTGATTTTCCTGATACTTTGGGTAAAATAGGCAACTATGCTTTTTCCGCATCCGGTCTTGAAAAAGTGACTTTTCCCGGCAATATCGAGATCGGAGAGAATGCATTTCGCGAAAATAAACTAAAGAGTATCGTTTTCAGATCTGTTGACGGAATTAAACTCAGCAAGGCTTCATTTGCTAAGTGCGAGGAAAAGCTCGATAGTGAAAGCAAAAAAGCAATATCCGCTTTGAATCGTGAGGCATTTAAAAAGAGCGGCTGCTATGTTGCTTCCCGTGCTTACGGCACGGCTGATTGTGCAGAACTTTCTGTTCTGAGGAGATACCGTGACGAAGTGTTGATGAATTCGATGCTCGGTCGTGCTTTTGTCAGGTTCTACTATGTGATCGGTCCGATTATTATCGATACTCTTGGCTGCTCTGTATCTTTTAATACCGCTGTCAGGAAAATTCTCGATCGTATAGTGCGGAAATTGAGCTTGAAGATGCAATGAGCTATTGATTTATTGAAAACAAGGTATGTATAGAATAAATCGGGGCATTCTGTGTCCCGATTTTGCTGCAAAGAAAAAACGGAGCAGAAACCTGCTCCGCAATGGTGGACGGGGATGGATTCGAACCATCGTAGTCTGTGACAACGGATTTACAGTCCGCTCCCTTTGGCCGCTCGGGAACCCGTCCGCAAACAACGTAGTGGATTATACCACGTTGTTAGGTATTTGTCAACAGTTTTTTTTGAAAAAATAAAGATTCCACAGCGTATGTATTGCCCTCTCTCCGCACCAACACAGCGGAGAGAAGGTCATCAGTGTCATTTAATTGCGAATACGGTTTTGGTCGCCGTCGGGGAACATTCGATTGAGAATATTAAGACATTCGCCGAAACGCTGGTAGTGAACAATTTCTCTTTCCCTGAGAAAACGGAGGGGGGCAAGATACTGTTCACAGTCAGTGAGGTTCATAAGGTGTTCGTATGTCGTACGTGCCTTTTGTTCGGCAGCAAGATCTTCGGTTATGTCCGTTATGGGATCACCTGTACATTGAATATAGGCAGCGGTAAACGGCACGCCATTCGGGTCGCTCGGAAATACACCGTGATTGTGAAGCGTGTAGTAGCCGAGAAGCCCTGCGTTTTCAATGTCGGTAATCGATGCATCGCGTATTGACTGATAAATCATTGTGCCAATCATTTCCCAATGGGCTATCTCTTCCGTGCCCAGAGAAGCATCGGAAATGTTCCACAGCGCAAATTCAGTTCAAAATCCTGCGTTTCGTGGGCTTTGGATACATAGCTTAAAGACCTCGGACAAGGTGTTGAAGTACGGCGAAAATAACAAAGTGGACTTCTCCGAACATCCTACGGTAGTTAAGCGTGGCAGCGTTAGAACAATCAACATTTACGCCGCTGTTCCCGATGTTGCATAGGACAAGCCTATCGCACATTGGAACTTAACACCGACCTACGGTACAATATAAACGCA
>CAKTYT010000025.1 GCA_934633695.1 uncultured Clostridia bacterium
TACACGAAAGCAGCAAACCGGACAACCCTTCTTGAGTTGCCCGGTTTTGTTTTGGGGACTAATGCAACAGCCCCTTTATTATCGCAGTTTATTTTCGAAATTAATAGCTCTTTGCAAAATAGGTCATGGCCTTTGCCTTCTTGCCGCAGCAGACGCAGGTTTCGCCAAGCTCCTCCTGGGCAAAGGGCATACAGCGTGTGGTCGCACCGGTGAGCTGCTTGATTTTCTCCTCGCATTCGCGTTCGCCGCACCACATTGCCTTTACAAAACCATGCTGAACACCTTCATTCAACTCATCCATATTGTGAGCAGTTACGGTATGCTCGACACGGTTCGCCTTTGCACGCTCGTACATATCGTTCTGCACGGTGGCAAACAGCTGCTCAAGAGTCTTGTCAAGCCCATCCATTGAGGCAAAGATCTTCTCGTGCGTATCGCGGCGTACAAGAACGACCTGATTATTTTCAATATCCTTGGGACCGACCTCAAGGCGAACGGGAACGCCCTTCATCTCCCACTGATTGAACTTCCAGCCTGCGGACTGGTCGCTGTCGTCAAGTTCTACGCGGATGCCTGCATTTGCAAGCTGTGCTTTGAGCTCATATGCCTTATCGAGAACTCCCGGCTTATGCTGGGCAATGGGCAGGATAATGAGCTGAACCGGAGCAATTTTGGGCGGGAAGAGCAAGCCTCTGTCGTCGCCGTGAGTCATTATCAGACCGCCGATCATTCTTGTGCTTACGCCCCAGCTGGTCGTGAAGCAATACTCATGCTTTCCTTCCTTACTGAGGTAGGTTATGTCATAGGCCTTTGCAAAGTGGTCGCCGAGATTATGGCTCGTACCCATCTGCAAAGCCTTGCCATCCTGCATCATAGCTTCAAGAGTATAAGTCGCAAGGGCCCCTGCAAACTTTTCTTTTTCACTTTTTTTACCGCAAATCACGGGGATCGCAAGAACATTTTCCATAAAGTCACGATAGACTTCGAGCATACGTTCCGTCTCTTCCTGTGCCTCTTCGGCCGTTGCATGGGCAGTATGCCCCTCCTGCCAAAGGAATTCGGAGGTTCTCAGGAACGGGCGGGTATTTTTTTCCCAACGAACGACATTTGCCCACTGATTGTAGAGAAGCGGCAGATCCCTGTACGACTGAATCCACTTTGAATACATTGAGCAGATGATCGTTTCACTCGTGGGGCGAACGCAGAGACGCTCTGCAAGCTCTTCCTCACCACCGTGCGTTACCCATGCAACCTCGGGTGCAAAGCCCTCAACATGGTCTTTCTCCTTCTGGAGAAGATGCTCGGGGATGAAGAGGGGGAAGTAAGCGTTCTTGTGACCCGTTGCCTTGAACCTTGCATCGAGTTCCTTCTGCATAAGCTCCCATACGGCATAACCGTAGGGCTTGATAACCATACAACCTTTGACTTCGGAATAGTCAACCATATCGGACTTAAGAATAATGTCCGTGTACCACTGAGGGAAATCCTCAGTACGGGAAGCAATATAGGTTACGAATTCTTCGTTTTTCTTTGCCATTTTTGTTTTCCTTTCAAAATAAAAATAAAACTCCACCCGTGCAGCACAAAAGCATACACATAAGGGCGAAGCAACTCGCTGTACCACCTTAATTCACGCCGAAAACGGACGCCTCATTGAAAAGCTTTAACGCACTTCTGCGGCAGGGCATTTCCTCCCCACGGCTGTCGGAACGGGCAAACCGCCACGCCCCATCCGTTCACACCGACCACGGACTCTCTTGAGGGAGCAGACACGGCATTTCTCCGCATTCGCCTTTAAATTCACTTTATTCTAACATGTTTACATGCATTTGTCAACCTTATTTTTAAAATATCGTCTTCATCTTCAGTTTCTGCGAAGACTCCGCCCGCATAAGTTGCAGTAAAGGCAAATATCACGGTGAACAGTATACATAAATAAACTTTTTGTTGCTTCCATAAATTATTCCTCCATGCGTTCAAAAATCGTCATATGTTTTGCGGTACAATCAGATTCTGCGATAATGTCCATCCGATGCTTCACACCGGTGTCCATGCCGCTCATGTAGAGATCGTAGTACTCTTCACAGGTGTGACCTGCCAACGCCGCCTCATAGACGGCATCACGCAGCTGAATGAAATCATCACAGTCCGTTACGGCAAACCGCTCGATATGCTCTTCGCCGTCCTCATCCGGATATGTTGCAACTATCCATTCAGTATCGTCAAAAAATTTGTAACCAATGGTTTCACCACTCTGATTGAAGATGAAATCTTTGACAAATCCTATAGCACCGAGAATATTACCGGATGCATCAACAAAAAATGTTTGTCAAGAACAGTTTGGGTAAAAAATAAAATTTTTTCGGTAAAAATTCTTTAGATAAATCAACTTGCATCTGCCGCCATGCGGTCAACGATAGCTGCTTGGAAAATATTTGAAATGGAAAATGTTTCCGTCTTATTGACACAATGCTGACTTTATCTCTCGAAACTGCGATTTTGTCCTGCCAAAAGTCCGCTCTACGGCGGAAAGAGGGCTTGACAAGCGGGCAGAGCGGAATTAAAATGCGAGCAAATGGCGATGGAAAAAATCTGTGAATGATTTCCGCCTTCATGCAGAAACTAACATGGAATCCATCGACTTTATTTACAGAGAAAGGATAAAAAAGTATGTTGAAACTTGATTTCACCGGTAAGAAAGTATTGGTTACCGGAGGCGGCAGAGGCATCGGCAAGGCCTGTGCATTGAATTATGCCGATTGCGGAGCAGACGTATTCATCGGCAACCGCAACGAAGCTGAGGGAAATGAGACCGTTGAAGAGATACGTGCAAAGGGCAGGCGTGCGGGATTTTTCAAAACCGACGTATCAAAGCTCGAAGATGTACACGCTCTTATTGACGAAGCAGTGAAGTTTTTCGGTGGAAACATCGATGTCATATTCCACAATGCAGGCGTCATCTCGACATATGACCTTCTCGTCATTCCTCCCGAAGAGGTAGCAAGACTCTTTAATATCAACGTTATCGGCACATCAAACGTGCTTCAGGAAGGGCTCAAGCAGCTCATCAAGCAGGGCGGTGGCGGCAACATCGTCACAACCTCCTCTATTGCCGGTCGCACAAACATGGGCTTGCTCCAGCATTACTGTGCAACAAAAGCGGCAGTCATCAGCCTCACTCAGGCAGCAGCAAAGAAGGGTGCTCCCTACGGCATCCGCGTAAATTCCGTTGCTCCCGGCATCATCAGAACCAACATGTGGGAAGAAATTCTCGACGGCATGGCAACCGACTGGAACGGTACGGACGGCGGCAGGACGGCGATCACTCCCGAACAGCGTGAAAAGAACTGGAACGAATCCATTAAGGCTTTCATCCCTCTCGGCAAGGCTCAGACTGAAGATGATATTGCCTACGGCACACTCTTCCTCTCTTCCGACCTTGCAAAGGCGATCACCGGGCAGGTGCTTACCATTGACGGCGGCTGCGTAATGATTTAAAACAAATGTAACACGAAACAAAGGTATGTGCCGCAGGACACATACCTTTATTGTTTGAATAAGGTTTAAAATTATTTGATGCCGTAACGCTTCTTGAACTTATCGACACGTCCGCCACTGTCAACGAGCTTCTGGCGACCGGTGTAGAAGGGGTGGCACTTGGAGCAGATTTCGACTCGGAGCTCGCCCTTTACGGAACCGCTCTTGAAAGTCTCACCGCATGCACAGCGAACGATTGATTCGCCGTAGGAAGGATGGATGTCCTTTTTCATTTTCTTTCTCCTGAAATATCGGCACGGGGCGATGGAAACCCGCATACCTAAAAACTCTCGGCGATGTAACAGCATCCCCGATGCGACGGGTATTATACACCTTTTATGCAAAAAAATCAAGCCCCGATTTGCTTTTTTGAAATATATTTATGCAGCATATGTGAAAAAACCAAAAAATCGCTCAATTCCTATTGCCGTGACTGAATTTTTGTGGTATGATACTGCAGTGGTGATATGCCACTAATATTATTTGAAGAAGGAATTGCTGTTATGTTGACTTATACCTCCGCCGCCGCAACCCGTTTCGGCAGGCGACGCGACAGTATCAGTGACTTTGCGTTTTGCGAAATAGTCTCTTCCGATACTGAGATTTTGCAGTTTGATTCTAATGGTACGACTGACTCCCCCATTCTCGCCGCCGCAGCCGACGGTTTCGGTCAGAACAGAGTCGGCGGTATTGCTGCTGCTGCCGGTGTCCAGGCCATAGCCGATGCATTCCGTTCCATGAGCAACAAGTTTGAGAGCAGCAAGGTCGCAATGTACGAAGCTGTTTTGTCCGCCAACAAATCCGTAAACGCTGCGACTTCGCAATTTCCGGGAATCGGCGGCACGATTGCTTCTGCCCTCATTTGCGGCAGGCATCTCGCCGTCACTAACCTGGGCAACAGTGGTGCCGGTATCGTTCGGAACGGTAAATTCGAATTTCTGACGGATGAACACACTGTGCTTTCGCGAACTGATGAAGCAGCCAAGCCCGGTCTTAGCAAGACGCTCTCAAGGTTCGTCGGTATGTATGACGAATCCACGCCGGTTGACCTTCCGATTTACGATGACGTCACCCTTTCCGGTGGCGAAACAGTTTTTCTATGCAATTCAACGCTCCGTTCGGCGTTGAGCGACTCTGAAATTTCGGAAATCCTTACAAAATCCGCTCCTGCAAAAAAGCGTGTTGAGCTGCTCCTTTCCGCAGCTGCCGAGGTGATTGACGATGATGATCTTACTGCAATAATCATCGACATTGGAGGCGGTTCGCCTAAGGGCGGCTTCTTCGGCAAGCTCCGCCAAAACAACAAGGCATTCTACATTTCGCTGTTCGTTCTTGTTTTTGCGGCAGGCGTATTCGTTTCAACCCTCATTCAAACGGCTTTTTCGCCTAAAGCGAACAACCCAGTTGACGCGACGCCAACTCCGACCGAACAATCCACGTCTACGCCCGTGCAGAGCTTTGACCCGAACAAAGTAAGTTCAATGACCCCCCCGCCCTCGCAGCCCGGCGGCGACAGTTCCGGCAAAATTACCGATACCACCCCCAACAGGACCGCTGTCCCGCAGAACACCGGTGATTCAAGGGTCAATCCCGGCGGCGGAACAGGTGTTGCGACTGCACCTCCGGCCCCTCGACCCACTTATCCCGTGGGCGAAACAAAGCCTCCCATCGATGAGCCTAGGCCTACCCCAACGGATGAGCCTAAACCCACTCCCCCCGTGGATGTTCCAAACCCCACTCCTACGGATGAGCCCAAGCCTACTCCTACAGATGAGCCTAAGCCTACTCCCACTGATGAGCCCAAGCCCACTCCTACGGATGAGCCCAAGCCTACTCCGGCACCCACTCCCGAGCCTACTGCGGAACCTACGCCCGAACCTACGCCGGTACCCTTTGAAACTTTCGGCCCCGGTTTTTGATGGGATTCGGTAAAATTAATATGGTGAATAAAAACGGAGCGGCAGTCAGGCGTGTGCCGATAAGACAGTAATTTGAAAAAACTACAAAATCGGCATCTGTCAAGCAGGATTGGACAACAAAACAGGCGGCACTCAGCTTCGGTTGGGTGTTGCCTGTTTTTGCGCATCTTAGGGTCGAAAATCGTTTGATTTCTGCCCTATAAGGCAAGGATAATGGAAAGGGTGAAATAGTTATCGCCTTTGTGTGGTTCCTTTGTGAAACAGTGAATCACCGTATAGTGCATACGGTTCGCTTGAGAGTGCGTATATTTGCGGTTGTGCATAATACCTCACAAAACTGTAAAACCGATAAGTGACTATTTCGATGCAGAGTATGTTTAACAGTGGGAAAACGGGAAATCGGCTTGTATTCGCAGAAAAGTTACATTTTAAGGTGATAAATTCCGAGTATTCTATTGAAAACGGAGCTATCCTTGTGATATACTGTGTGTACACACTGACGAGCAGGAGCCACGGCAAATGAAAAAGTTGATTGCTTGTGCGTTCAATATGGTTAGCAGTTGCGTGGAGCTGAAGTTCAGCGACAGCAGTATGATCGACATTGACTGAGAAACTGCTGAACGAAATGGAGAAAAAACAATGAACAAAGATATGTGCGTAGCCTGTGACGATGGGATTTTGAATATTCGTGTCGGTGCAATCATCATGAAAGATGGAAAGCTTTTGATGGTTGGCAATGACAGAGACTATCTCTACTCCGTTGGCGGTAGGGTAAAATTCGGTGAAACAGCAGAAGAGGCTGTCGTCCGTGAGGTGTTGGAGGAAACGGGCGTTCAGATGGAAATTGACCGCCTCGGCTTTGTGCATGAAAACTATTTCTATGGCGATGTGCCTTCCAATCGGAACAAGCTGATTTATGAGCTCTCGTTTTTCTTCTATATGAAAGTACCGGATACCTTTGCGCCGGTCAGCGAAAGCTTCACGGAAGATAACAGCAAGGAGCATCTTCGTTGGGTCGCGCTCGACGAGGACATTAAGATGTATCCCGAATT
>CAKTYT010000026.1 GCA_934633695.1 uncultured Clostridia bacterium
CATGGGAGGATAGGCAGCTGCCGGATTCCAAAAAAGCAGTCACACTCGTGGCTGCTTTTTCTTGTACCTTAATTCTCGCTAAAAAATCCTCCTGCTGCCTCGGTTTAGAAATGTAGTCTCTTAATACGAATTAAAATTTTCACTTGCAAATATATTCCACACGATTCTTGACACACAATGTTCCATGTGCTATTATTCATTAGCCTTAGGGCTATTACCGATTTGCATGGAAGGAAGACATATGAACACAAAAGGTACCGAAAACAGAATGAGACTTACCACTCTCTGCAAAAAGAGTATTGCCATTGCACTTTGTTTTGTTATGCTGACGCTTGTCGGCTGCACGGGGAGGACGGATAACAACCCCAAACCTTCAGAAAAAATAGGACAACAAGTGGATAACACTTCCGTTCCTGACGGCATCTCACCAAAAGATTACAATGCACTCCGTTCCTTCCTCGAATGGGAGGACGAAAACGGCGGCAAGAACGGTAAGATGCTGAATATCAATTACTCTCCCGATGACATTTCTACTTGGACGGGCGTTGTTTTCGAAGAAGGTTTTATCAAATCAATTGACTTCAGCATGAAGGGGTTGGCAGGTTCATTTGATTTGAGCGGACTTGATAAGCTGGAATGCATCAACGTTTCAAATAATATGCTTACCTCCATTTGCCTTGATGGACTGGATTCGCTTAAAACTCTTATCGTCCACGGCAACATGCTGACAAGCCTCACAGTAAATGCCAAATCACTTGAAAAACTCGAATTCAGTTCGAATGACTATCTTACTTCGGTTGAGTTGACAGTTCCGACCAACGGCTTCGACAGCACTGAACAGGCAAAGCTCCTTAACATCGTTGCAGTTCTTGACAACGGTTTCCGCATTGAGCTTTCGTGTGATACGCAGGAAACTGAGCCAAAGGGCTACATTGGCTTCCGTTTCATTGAAGATGAAGGCATCAAGCACTATTTTGCCGTTGCTATGCCGTTTGACGGTGCTGAAGCCTTCTCCGGATGGCTCGACTTGAATGGTGATTATCCATCAAAGGATACTGATTTCTGCCTTGATGATTTCGTTAATAATCCTGACGGTGAACAGTTCCTCTGGCTCAAAGCTGTTTTCGATTGAGAATTTTCCGTAAAAAAAGACCGACTGCCCACATGAATTTCATGGACAGTCGGCTTTATTTCTATTTAATTCTAATTTTGCAATGCATGACGGAGGACGAGGAGAGCATCTCGTGCATTTACATTGCCGTTGCCGTCAAAGTCGGCTGCTTCAAGACTTTCGCCGACCAAGACCTCAACACCAATGGCGTGGCGAAGGATCAGTAATGCATCACTCACGTTGATCTCACCGTTGCCGTCTACGTCACCGAGTATTATCGCAGGAGTTGTGTCGTTAGGATTATTCACAAGCTGAGGATAGGCATACGCAGAAGAACTGTCGATGAACCACAGGTTATCGAAGTCGAATCCGTCATAGCTTGCAGCAGCTGTCATCTGTTCCGCCGTCAATTCGATACCGTTAGTATCGCGATACGACGTGTCAAGTGTATAGCAGCTGTTTATTGCGGACGAACTCACGCCGTTCAGACAGCCGAGCAGTGCGTTGCCGTTTTGACCCGTGCAAGTCACTGTGCCTGCGACATACAAACGAGCATAAGTCCCGTGGTCGCACCTGCCGACAGCACCGCCGACGTTTGAGAAACCATCGACATTGCCGATGCTGTAGCAGTCATAAATCACTTCGCCGGACTCGGTGCCTTCGCCGGAACCGTTTGCTGCACCGACAAGTCCACCGACATTGTTCGTTCCGCTGATACTTCCGTGATTGAACGAATAAGCGATCGTCTGCATCATGTCAATCATTCCGCAAATACCGCCCGCATAATCATTGCCAACGCTTACATTACCGAAGTTTGCGGAAAGCTCGATCAAACTGTCCTGTGCAATGCCTGCAATGCCGCCCGCAAAGCGGTCAGATGCAGAAATATCGGCATAATTTCGACAGTTGGAAACGACGTAACTGCAATCTCCGACAATGCCGCCGATATTGGACTGACCCGAAATGTCTGCACCCGCTGCATTGAGACAATTCCGTATGCTTGCTTCATCTGCACTGAAATAGTTTCCGACAATCCCGCCGACCTGGTTTGCCCGCGAATTGACCGCAGAAAAATTCTTGCAGCCGTCGATCACACCGTCACCCTTGCCGACAATGCCGCCCATGGCAAATGATTCACCCTCATAAAGCTCGGCGACAGTACCGTGGTTTTCACAGCTCATCAAAGCACCTGCGAATCCATACTCGCCAACAATTCCTCCGAAATAATAGTTTGCAGTGATCGTGCCGTAATTTTTACAGCCATAGATACCGGGAGTCCCTTCCTCGGAATCGGCATAGAATTTACCGACCACACCGCCGACATAGCCCGTTCCGCTGATGAAGGAATGGTTCTCACAATCGCGTATCTGCGATGCATTGCATTCGGCAGCGATGCCTCCGACGAAATTTCCGCCGCAGATGTTGGATGAGTACAGCTTGACATCCGAAATTACAGCGTTATAGGTTATCCCGAACAGCCCTGCACTGCCCTCATAGTCTGAACTGATAAACAACCCGTGAATTCCGTGGCCGTTACCGTTGAAATTGCCGGAAAACGCAAACTCTTCATCGATATACTGCCCGATTGGCGTCCAGCTGTTTGCAGGGGGAGTGCCGCTCTCATCGTTCCAGTGTTCGCAATTCTCAAGATCGCTGTTCAAATAAATGTCGTTCGTCATTGAAAAATACATTCCGCTGAAATCTTCACCGCTGTTTACCCTGCTTGCAAGCAAGGCAAGCTCGGCACCATTTGCAATGATGTACGGATCTTCTGCCGTACCTCTGCCTTCAAATGTCTCGGCAATGCTGCCGTCCCAAACAGTACCTTCGGATTTAACCGAAATGCCGCAAACATATTTCTCCGATTCGGCAGCAAAGCCTCTCCTATCCAATGGCACAGAATGACCGAATGCCATTGTCATCAGCACTGCTCCCGACATTATTCCGCATAGTACGCGGCTCGTGTTCTTCTTCATTTTTCTATCTCCATCTTGACCGCTCCTGCGGTTCCGGCACATATTATAGCACGGGAAGAAAGATAATTCAATGCATGGGCGGAGCTTATAAAAGCTCTCGGCAGGCTTACGGCACGAAAACCGTTTTTTCCGGTGATCAAGCTTTCCGGAAAAATCAATTACGCATCAGCTCAAGTTTTAGGCTTTGACTCAGCAATAGCCAAAACCCGATAATTCTGTCGAAAACAGTATAAAAAACCAAAAAAATCATTAAAATTCCGTTGACAACATATTACTCTTATGGTAAAATGAGGACAGTAACGGTATTGCTTGCAGGAAAACCATTGACTTGCAGGAAATTTTTGTACCGCAGGAGGAAAATATGGGTAAACGAATGAAGCTTCGGAGCATCGTTGCACCTTTAGATGGTGTAATGACCGCAGTTGAGAAGTACTTGTACTCCCCAATTACAGTTTCACTTAACGAAGCATTGACTATAGAATGTTTCTCAAATCATGTAACAAATCAAAACGACTAAAATTGGAGGCATCACCATGAAAAAGCTCACAAACCTTACTGCTATTTTTTGCAGCATCCTTCTCCTTTTCCTTGCCGTAACCGGCAGCAGCATTCTTGCTGACCTTGATTGGGTTAGCGACTGGACGGATGGTGGACTGAATAGTTTTTACTATCAAGAAGATTTAGATAGGATCGATGCCTTTATGAATCAGGTTGATGAAAACGGCATTACCAATGCCGAAAAATGCAATTGTGAGGAAACAGCCGACCCCGTTCTTTGGGGTTTTGAATATGATGGCGAAAACACTTACGATTTCATCGAGCTGTTTATCAATTACAATGTCTGGCCCTGCTACTGGTCAGGTTACTTGGATTTTTACGGTGCTTTTGATTTTACAGGCACAACGATACGGGAGGTTTACCTTGATACCTGCCGCATCAACGAAATAATCCTCGACAACTGCCGAAATCTTTCGAAACTGACACTCAAGAATTTGAGCGAGTGTACTCGTATTTCAACTGTCGGCTCAACTCTCGAATCGGGAAAGATCAACGTTAATACCTGCTCGATAAAGAGAATGGATTTGGGTGTCCGGCATTTTGACACTGCAATTCATGCTCTGGCTATCGGCGGCGGCAAGCTCGGTGCAGAGTTTTTCAGTACGGACGAAGCCAATGTCATACTCAGTTCAAGACAACTCGGCTATGAAAACAATTTTATCGGCTGGTTCAAAGACGGTGAACTTATAAGCGATGCCAATGGTATTGTCGTGCATGAGGGCGGCAATTATATCGCTGCCTTTGCAGGCGACGTAACCAATGACGGCTGCCTTAACGTTGCCGATGCAGTCCAGCTCATGCGTGAAGCACTGGGGGTTGTCGAGACGAGGGACGTCACAATGAGCGACATTAATTACGATGGCTCTGTCGGCATTAATGACGCTGTACTCCTCCTCAGAGCAGTTATGGGAATTTAAGCATAGCTCATGCTGATACTACTCCATTCGTAAATTGTAATCGAGGCTTAAACTCGGGGCGAAACACCCCCCAAAAAACCTACACTCCTTCGGTTAAAAGCGGTCACTTAACGTGGCTGCTTTTTTTGATACAGTAAACAGCAAAACAGCAGCGAGGAGCGAATCCTGCTGCTGTTTTGCAGAGAAGTCAACGACAAAGCGGGAACTTATCTTTCATTATACCTCTTGATACCGAGGGCAAGGAGATCCATAGCCCTCTCGAGGTCCTTCTGCTTGAGACAATAGGCGATACGAATTTCGTTTATGCCCTTGCCGGGGGTCGCATAGAAGCCTTCGCCGGGAGCAAACATGACTGTCTCGCCGTTATCGTCAAAGTCGGTGAGGAGCCATTTCTGGAAGGAATCGGCATTATCAACGGGGAGAGCTGCCATCATGTAGAAAGCACCCTGAGGTTCTTTGACAACAACGCCCGGAATTTCAAGGAGCTTGTTGTAGCAAGTATCGCGGCGGAGCTTGTATTCGTCACGAACTGCATCGAAATAAGTGGGGTCAACGTCATAGAGAGCGGCGGAAGCGATCTGATCGAGCGTTGCAACGGAGAGCCTTGCCTGGCAGAACTTCATCAGCTGCTGCTGCAATTCCTTATTGCGGGTAATGATGGTACCGATCCTTGCACCGCAGGCGGAGAAACGCTTTGAAACGGAGTCGATAATAACGGCATTATCACTTATATCGTCAAACTCTCCGATGGTTGCGAGCTTTTCGCCGCCGTAAACGAATTCACGGTAGACTTCATCGCCGATAACAAAGAGGTCGTGCTCCTTGGCAACGTCGGCAATCATCCTCAGCTCTTCATGGGTGAGGATAACGCCTGTGGGGTTGCCGGGGTTGGTGAACATGATCGCACGGGTGTTCTCGTTTATGAGAGCTTCGATTTTTTCGCGGAATGCATAGCGGTAACCGCCCTCGGGGGAAGTCGTCAGGGGACGGATAACGCCGCCCGCACTCTTGACAAAGGTGTTGTAGTTGGGGTAGAAGGGTTCCGGAATGATAACCTCACTGCCCGGGTCGAGAATGCTGAGCATCAGCATCTGAAGGGCTTCACTGCCGCCGGTGGTGATAAGAATATCGCTTTCGTCGTAATGAATGCCGAGGTTTTCGTAATAACGCTGAACAGCCTTCACCATGACGGGAAGTCCGGGAGAAGGAGCATATGCAAGCACGGGAAGTTCAAAATTCTTCACTGCTTCAAAATATGCGGGCGGTGTTGCAATATCGGGCTGACCGATGTTAAGGTGATAAATCTTTTTGCCCTTCTGCTCTGCTTCGACTGCATAGGGGTGGAACTTACGCATGGGGGAAAGACCGCAGGCAAGTGCCTTCTGTGAGATTTTCATGGATGCCTCCAAAGATATTTGTTGAAAATGGGCGGCCATATCATTAAAGACAGAAACGCAGAACCACACAGCCTGCGTGCAAGGAGCTGCCGGGACGGACAATATTCTCACTTATGTCAGACATCCCACGAAATAACCGCAGGATCATTTTACCATGGAAGAGCTTGTTTTGCAAGGGCTTTTTATGAGAAATCGGAAGTCTGAGCTTAGACTAATTCATAATGTGTAATCAGCTTTTTCCGGGAAATTTATTGTTTCGAAAGGAGCTGTTTCCATGCAGTGAACCAACCAGTGACCTTTTAGAACTCTAAGCTTTAAATTCCACTTACATACCGATTCACTCTCTCCTGTCAATTGATTTTCACTCCAAAATATGGTATAATAGGGGAAGAGAATGAACGAACAGGAGTAGGCAAAAGCGAGCTTACTCCGTTGCCATAGAGGAGAAAGGGAGAGAGCAA
>CAKTYT010000027.1 GCA_934633695.1 uncultured Clostridia bacterium
TCGGCATTCCTCAAGGCTTCGAATTCCTGCACGGACAGATTGAACATATCGAGTTCTACAACGTAACGCTGAAACGCCTCATCAATGAGTGCATTTACTTCGTCGAGAGTGGGATCGGGATACTCACCGTTCACCTCGTCAAAGAGAACGGACTTGACAATTGAGTACTTGCCGTATATTGGATTGATCGGATTCTTATCCCCAGCGTCCCACCAAGCAAGAAGTGCATATCCTGCAATTCGATTATCTTCGCGAATTATAACTCTGACCGTCATCGAATCCTCTGTTATTCCGCGATACTCACCCTTCCGAGGTTTCGCCCAGTAATCGCCGACAAGGTAAGTATATCCAAACGCCGCATCCGTAATCGTGACGCTGTGCTGCACGTACTTTCCCTCAGGACTCCCTCCTGGAATAAGGAACCATAGATCATTGCTTTCCGTTTCAAAAACCAAATCATAATCGGGCAAATCATACTCGATACACGCTGCTCTCCCTCCATAGCTAAAGCAGCCGCTGAACCTAATGCCGAGGCTCCTTTTGTCCAACTGCTTTTCGATAAAGAATGGGGTATCATCCTCTCCGCTGAACCCCGAAAAAACGAGTGCCGAAGCTGCTATGACCATTGCAAGAACGACTGCAACGAGCGACCTCCTGAGAATAGCTTTTTTAGTCATGTGTCTCACTCCTTTCTGTTATGGGCAGAATTGTCTGCCTAATTGCATTCAGTGTTTCCGCAAAACTGCGAGTTGCGATGTACTGTACCGGACAGCCGCAAATACGGCATTTATCAGGATCAGTGTCAACAACATGTCGCCCAGAACTAAATACATAGTTGCACTGAGTACAGATATACTTATGTGAAGTCGAAGGTTTTTCGTACGTATATTTTTTGTTGTGATTTTTGTACACAACAAAGAAATAAATGTCCGACTTATAAATCACATTTGGATCCAACTCCGCTCCCGAACTGTACAAGCCCTCGCAGATCCAATGCATTCCATTGTTTGGTGTGTATTTGTATTTTAGAATGGCAGAAGTTGAAGGCTTGTGCGTCCAATCTTTCCTGTTTTTGTCGTATTTCATGTAATGAAAATCACGTGCAGCTTCGATGTCCGTTCGATTGGTAATCCGCAAGCAGAATACCAAATCGGCAGAATTCAAAACATTGGCACTGGGGATCACCTTCGTGTAGTGAACACATTGATTTCCATCACTTTTGAGATCACGCACCGTATAATCTGCAATGCTTTTTATGTCCGCTGTCGCCAGATATGGTCCTATATCTTCCACTCCAACTGAATAACCAGGTTGCAACCATTTAGTTACTTTACTCAACACATGCGAATAGCAATTGTACTTGCCGTGCATCGGTTTCCAAGCTTCAATTGCTTCACTTCGAGTAAGCGTATATCTTGTCTGCAACTCACTCTCCTTAGCTGAGTTGCCAAACCCATAGAAGTCCTTCGTTGCATCCGAAATACGTTTGAAAAAAAGCTCATTCCCGATGTAGTTATAATGCTCAGCATACGATGGGTTCGTTACAATGCTGTCAACCACACGCATGACATATTTGGCAACTTCCTCATTCGAAGCAAATGCTGCCGTCACCGGGATGTTATAATCGTAGAGAAACCTAACGCTCGGGTCGAGTTCAATGTCGTTTAGCATAGTGACATCATTATCTTCCGAAAGCGTCTCGATGCCGCATTGCTCTGTTTCCTCGCCGGAGCAATGCTCTTCCGCCTTTGCCGCCATTCCAAACGGAACGGTCATGACGAATGCTGCAATGAATGCAGCGATCATCATCAGTGAAATTGTACGTCTCATTTTACCTCCTGATTCCGGCTTTTTGTCCGTAAAGCCAAACGTTTTTTGTCGAAGAATTGTTTGTGCATCCAAAACTTACTTCGCAGTCTTATCTTACCATATTTACAAATACTTGTCAACACTTTTTCAATACTTTAGTAAACAAACAATCCCCTCAACCGTAATGAAACGCGGTGTGAAGGGACCGCTCTACACAACGCATCTGCATCGACGAACCTTATTTTCCGTTGCCTTCAAACAACCCCGCATCAACGATAAGCGTCTGCTCCGCAGCATCGAGAAGGGCTTGAACCTTTTCGTAGGATACAACAGGGAATAACGCTCCGACCCTAAACGTCACTGCTTTCAGAACCTCTTGTCTGTCAAAGCGTATAAAAGTGCCGTCATCAGTTATCATAGGATCCCACAGGGCGATCAAGCCGTAACCTCCGATACTGTCACCGTTGTGAATGACAAGACTTATGACAATTGGCGAACCGTCAATCTCAGTCCTTACAGGTTCACCCGGCTTTGAATCCGGAATAAAAGTCGTAAGCATTACCGGCATCCCCGTTCCAAGTTCACGTTCCGTTATTACGCAGCTATTTTTCTTGTATTTTTCGTTTTTATCGGCTTTCGGGTCAAAGAATGTGATCGAACTATTCGTTGTGCTGTACTCCAGCCTATAACAAGGCAGATTTGGCGAAATACAAGCAATGTATGCATCCCAGCCCATGGTCGCCGGCGTGAAGAATATTAATCTTGAAATGTCCTCCTCCTCTAATTCGGGTTCGGGGGTACCCTTCTCAACGAAATTATCATCGTCCGAAGCTCTGCCGCATCCGACTGAAGTCATCACCATTGCAAGAATCAACGTTCCGAGTATTATTCTCGTAAACCATTCCTTTTTATTATTCATGCTGTACAAGCCTCCTATTGCCGTTATATGGCATGTCTATCAAAACTCACTTCGCAGTCTTGTCTTACCATATTCGCAAATACTTATCAATGCTGTTTTCAATACTTTAGTAAACAAATTATCCCCTCAACCGTAATGAAACGCGTTGTGAGGGGACCGTTCTACACAACGCATCTGCATTGACGAACCTTATTTTCCGCTGCCTTCAAACAACCCCGCATCAACGATAAGCGTTTGCTCAGCGGTGTCAATAAAGGATTGAACCTTTTCGGCAGAGACAACAGGGTACACACCGTCAACCTCATCGAACAGCACTGCTTTCAGAACGTGTTTGCTTCCAAAGTATATAAACTTTCCTTCATCAGTTCTCACGGCATCCCACAGGGCAAGCAAGCCGTAGCCTGCAATCCTGTCGCCATCATGAATGACAAGCCTTACAACGATTGGTGAACCGTCAAGCTCAGCCTGCCCGGGCTCATCAGGCTTTGAATCCGGAATCATGGTCGTAAGAAAAAGCGGCATCCCATTTTCAAGTACATCTCCCGAAACTATGCAGCTGCCCTTTTTGCATCTCTCTTCATCATCTTTGATATTCGGGTCATAAAACGTGATCGCACTGTTCGTTGTGCTGAACTCCAAATCATAGCCCGGCAGCTTTGCTGAAATAGGTGTAATGTATGCATCCCAGCTCGTTCTCAAGTTCCACTTCCCGTATTGAAAAGATATTAATTCTGAAATATCGATTTCCGGAAATCCCGGTTCGGGAGTAACCTTCGCGACGGAGTTGCCGTCGCCCGAAACTCTGCCGCATCCGACTGAAGCCATCGTCATTACGAGAACCAGCACTCCAAGTAATATGCTCGTAAGCCATCCTTTTTTATTGTTCATACTGTTCAAACCTCCTCTTTCCTCTGTACAGTGTTTCCATTTCAGGTATTACTGCTATTCTCTCTTGTCCGAAAGAATTAACGGGACAATTGCAGATTTTGCAAGCAGTTTGATTTGTGTTCAGAACATGTGCTTCTTATCTCACCGTTCTGTCACATCTTTTACATACAATATTGTGTTTCATCGATGGAACTGTGTAAGTGCACTTCGTGTCACCGTGGCTGTCGTAAACAATAATGTAGTATATTGTTGACGTATAGCTGATACCCCCTAACATATATCCTTCGGGAAACAACCCTTCATTTGTCCAAGTCTTGCTCCATGGTTTGTGATTGTACCTGAGGATTGCTGATATGTTCGGTTTATGAAACCATTTGGAGTTGCTTTTGTCGTATCTCATAAAGTGGAAATCTTTCGTTTCAGCAGTCCTTGAAGTTATTCTCACGCAAATAACCATGCTCGCAGAGCTCAGGACTGATGAGGATGGTTGAGTTGACGTGTAGTACACACACTTTTTGCCCATGTCTATGAGGTCGTCCACTGCCAGTGCAGCAATAGTATCGACTTTCCCTTCCGGCAACAGATATGTACGGTAATTTGCACTCGGAGCACGTCTGAATCCGGGTCTGAGGAAGCTGTCTTTCATATCAATTGCATATGAGTAACAATTGTATTTTGCATACGAAGCAATCCATGGCCCTGTAGGCACACTGTCAACGAGCCCTGTCGCGGCTGCACTCATGCTCGAATCAACGGCTTCACCGGCGGTTGAGATACCGAAGTGATCGCGCGTTGCCGCAGCTATCCTGTCAAAGAACAGCTGATTGCCATCGTAGCCATACGGTCTATAATGATTGCCGTCTGCCTTGACACTTTCAACGACACCGAGAACATACTCTGCAATATGTTCATCTGCTATTGCTGCCGTCACCGGGATGTTATATATCGTAGAGAAACCTAACGCTCGGGTCGAGTTCAATGTCGTTTAGCATAGTGACATCATTATCTTCCGAAAGCGTCTCGATGCCGCATTGCTCTGTTTCCTCGCCGGAGCAATGCTCTTCCGCCTTTGCCGCCATTCCAAACGGAACGGTCATGACGAATGCTGCAATGAATGCAGCGATCATCATCAGTGAAAT
>CAKTYT010000028.1 GCA_934633695.1 uncultured Clostridia bacterium
AAATTCCGTCTCAGGAACCGTCTGCACAGGTGACTCAGAATGCCCAGCAGACCGAAGCTCCAACGGAAGAGCCTGTTTCACCGTACAACGAGTACGAGTGCGGCGAACTTCGCAAATTCTTTGACGCCCCAAGCAAGGTTAATGGACTGTCAAACGGCGAACTCTTAAATCCCGACTATGTCTCAGGAGACCCTTCAACCTGGAGCAACTATGAAGAGGACAAAGATGGCAACTTCATTTACATTGAATGGACCGACGACGGACATGTTTCCACCCTTTCTTTCGGCAAGAACTCCGAGGACAAGGCGAACAAGGCACTTCTCGGCTTTATCAACATCGATGGTTTCGAACAACTCAAGTACTTCGGGATTTATAACTCAGAGTTGGAAGAAGTTACCTTGAAGGATTGTCCCGGACTGTGGAATTTTGACTTCCGCGACTGTGCCATTGCATCGTTTGATATTTCAAGCGATAGCTTCCCCTCATCAGTCGAATTTGGCGATGGTTTCAGCACTCTTCACTGGTTATGCCACGACGGAGTCGAATTGTTTGACATTCTATTATCAACCGATTTCCGCATCGATGAAACAAGCAGTGCAAGAGCTTACATCACCTGCAAGGCATACATGGATGAGAGCGAAGTCGGCGTTATCATCGATGCTTTCGCTCCCGATGGCTATAAATTTGACGGGTGGTACGACACTGACGGCAATCTCGTAAGCTCAGACCATTATTACATACTTCCCATAGATGATAAAGGTTTCGTTCAGGGTACGCATCACTATACGGCAAAGTTTACTGAAGAATAGGCATAGCGTTACGGTCTGACCGTACCTCCTAAAAAACAAGGACATCCGCTGAGGACGTCCTTGTTTTCTTGATTTCTCACTACTTTTCTTCAATTATTTCGCCGATAAACATGGTATGAGGCAATTCACTCGTGTAATATTTTTCTATAACGTCAGGAGGCATATGTTCCTTATCAAAATCCTGCCAATAGACCTTCTTGCAGAGGAATGTTTTTTCCGCCTCTTCAAATCCGATTCCATTGCCGAACGGAACGGGGGTAAGCTTTGTTTTTGCAAGCTTATCAGTATCCCTTCCGCTGAGTGTGCCAAGTACTGACAAGTCACTTCGATACTTCTTATCGAAGAAACTTACTGTGAAAAGCTCATTCTGCATCAAAAAGCTGTGAGTAAACCTTGCCGGCTTCACATAAATTGAAATTATCGATTTAGCACCATCTCGCCCCTCGTCACTCGTCCAGATACAACCAAAGCTCCCCCAACTCACTGTCATTGTGTTGAAGCTTTCTGCTGTACCCGCCGTTACCAATGCCCATTTGTCATTGAATATCCTGCAAATTGATTCAGTCGGTTCCATAGCTACTTCCTTTCCTGCGGCAATGCCGTTCTTCAATATTGATTATACCCTTTTTCCATGCCCCTGAAAAGTATATCCCTCATATAAAAAACAAACTGTGCCGAACTCGCTCGGCACAGCCTGTTTTCATTTAGGAAGAAGATACAAGTCCCGCCTTGTAAAATCTATCTGCTTTTCTTTCGGATGCTTTTTGGGTGCTTTATCGTGAGGTTCAATCCTCTTTTCTGCGGAAGACTGCCACGCCTGCACCCGCAGCGACTGCCGCAATTCCGATTCCGATAAGGCTTATTGCACCGGTCGGAGGAGCGGGCGGTGTCGTGGGCTCGGGAGTTACGATGGGTTCATTCGTATCACCGGGCTCAGGGGTTACAACGGGTTCATCCGTCTCTCCGGGTTCGGGAGTTACGATGGGTTCATCCGTCTCTCCGGGTTCGGGAGTTACGATGGGTTCTTCCGTCTCTCCGGGTTCGGGAGTTACGATGGGAGTGGGCTCCGCAGTTGCAGTAGGGGTAGGTTCGGGTGTAGGCGTGTTTATGGGAGCAGCCACAGAATAAACTTCCACATTGTCTAGGTCGATCGCGTAAAAACTCGTGCAGTTATAGTGGCGGAATGCGACCTTCACGGGAGCTCCGATGTAATCGCTCAAATCCACAATGCCGCGCTGATGGTTTCTTCCGCCGACAACTGTCATTGCTTCTTCCCATGTACTTCCGCCGTCACCACTGATGTAAACGGTGACAGTATCCTCATAATAGGTTGCATCCTGACCGATGTACCAGAAGGAAAGAACCGCATTTTCAACATCTGACGGAACGGTGAATTCGGGGCTTATCAGCCAGTTGTCTGGATAAAGTGCTCCCAACGCATTATCGTAGGACATGGAGTACATGCAGTAGAGTCCATCCTGTGCCTTCCAAGCACCGGGGTCTGCAAAGTCACCGGTCCAGCCCCATGTTTTGCCATCATTGTCATCATCACGAATTGTCCATTCGTTTACTTCGCTCTCGCTTTCAAACGACCACCCCATGAGCCTTTCACCGTCAATGGGTTCGGGGGTAGGCTCGGGAGTTGCAGTGGGCCTCGGTGTGGGGGGAGTGTAGTTGACGTCGCATGCTTCAATCTGAACACAGTCCAGGTTGATCATGAACTGGTTGGTGCTGTCATAATGGCGGAGACCGATGACGATCGTCTGCCCTGCAAAATCACTCAAATCGATTTCATAGCGAGTGTACTCTGCTGTTGTCTCAAGGTAATCCAACTCGTCCAGCCATGTCGCTCCATTATCTGTTGATACGTAAATGCCGAGGTGTTCTTCCTCATAGCCGGAAGCTTGTGCACGAATGTAGAAGCTGAGTTTCGGGTTCTCAATGGATTCATGGAGCACGATTTCAGGACTTATCAACCAGTTATCCGGTGTAAGAGGCATTTCGAGTGTATTCGAATATGATTCGGATGCCATGCAGCGTTCCCCGTCATATGCATACAGATAGCCTTCACTTGGTCTGAATTCTGACCAGAACCACGATCTGCCGTCATTATCACCATCAACAGAAATCCACTGCTCTGCCTGATACTGAGTTTCAAACGACCATATCGGGTTTACTGCATCACAATAGTAACCGTGGATCTCCGTATTGAAGTAAACTCTTTTATCGCTGAGATAATCCCAGCCTGCAAACATGTACCCGTCATGTTCGGGAATCGCAGGATAGTCATATTCACTGATAGTGTATCCGGGCTTTACCGTCATTGACTTTATTACATCGCCTGACACATCATCAATAAAGCTTATCTCAACACAGGGTGCATTCGGGTCAGTGACTTCGATGGATGAGGGAATGCTCATTGCCAGCAGTTCGCAGCCTCTTTCAGTCGCAATCGTACCTATGCGAACGGCATTTGCATTCTCAACGTCAACGGTATAGAGCGTGCCGCCGGTATCATTTGACATATTTGCCCAATAGAGTCTATCGTTGTCAACATCGAATGCCATAGACTGAATATAGTAGGTGGGTATACCTGTGTCCCCGATTTCGGTAAGCTCTCCCGTTTCAAAGTCGATCGTACAAAGAATACCATTCCTGCCGACGTATGCATTGTCAACAACGTCAACGTGGCTCATTATACAGTAGGGCGTTCCATCCCTGCCGATGGCAAATGTCCATATAGTATCGCTTTCCCAGCCCTCATAGGTCTGTATCTGCACATCGCAGATCTTTCTCATTGAACCCGAAGCACGGTCAATCTCGCAAATCATGTATTCATTAGACGTAATCGTGCAGAGTGCGTACATCCTTTGAGCAGAATAATCGTACGCCATGCCGAGAACAACGTACTGACCGCTGTCGGAACCAGGGAATGCAACACTCATGTTGCTGAAATTGATTTTGAAATAGGGTCCAAATGTTGATGAACCATTTCCATTGCAGTAGCCGTAAACGATGTTTCCCGCCATAGCCGCACCGAATGTGTCGCCGGTGATGATTTCGGAGTAAATGGTGGAATTCATCGGGTTTGTGTTTTTAAAACTTATCCACTGCTTTGAATCTCCATCATTCACATAGTAGTTATAGCCGTAAATATCGATGCTTTCAAGCTCTTCAACCGTAACAGTGCATTCCGCAGTGAAGCCACCGTCCGCTGTCGTCACGACAACAACAGCTGTTCCGTTTGCAACGCCCGTCACAACACCCTCTTCATTAACCGTCGCAACGGAAGTATCTGAAGAAGTGAACGTAACATTCTGATTTTCGGCATTTGCGGGAAGGACACTGTAATTGAGCCTTACAGTGCATCCGGGATAAACCGTTGCACTCCCCTGCATTTCAACACCTGTAACAGGTGAACCGGGTTCCGGCGTGGGTTCAGGAGTTAATTCGGGAGTGGGTTCAGGGGTTTCTTCCGGGGCAGGAGTTTCTTCAACGGGATCGAGGATGCAAATATCATCCATGTATGCATTATCATCATACATTGCCTCCCC
>CAKTYT010000029.1 GCA_934633695.1 uncultured Clostridia bacterium
GATAAGCTCATCCTCGAAGACGGCAGAACCACTGTCGCCGTCCAAGCTCCCATAAGACAGATTTCCTGAATCTTTGCATAGGCTTGTAATGGAAGGGGACGCTTTCCCTCTTCATAGTCCCTGTCACATTACAAAAGCGGTGTAATGATGTAGAAACGTACTCATTGCACCGCTCTTCCTTTGGGTATTAAGACTTCATTTATTTCTTTCTGATTGGGTAGCAAACCTCTGTTATGAATTCGTCAGGGTTTTGTGTCTCATGCGGACTCACATGATAGATATCGAACATGGGACCTGCACACTCATACCCATTTGCTTCAATCCAAGTGCCGACCGCAGCATATGCATCGACAATCTGCTCATACCCGCCCTTAAAAATGCAGCTTGCAACAGTAACTTCCGGAAGCGTGCGGAAACGGACGTGTTTAGTATCGGGATAAGTTTCCTTCACTGTCTTCCATGCAAGAATCTCCACATTCTCTTCCTTGTATTCTCCGTCAAGGAAAGTTACGGCACAGAGACAGGGATCTGCTTCGGTAATGTTCAACGGGTCAATTTCCTCGCAAAGGTGTTCCCAGATCATTCCCTCATCTTCATAATGAGGAATAGTCATCTGCAATGTTGCGGCATAGCGTTCGGGGACTGTTTTTACCGTTACATTGTAATTCATATTTTCTTCCTTTCTCAGCCTTTTAACGGCTGCATCAAGAAGTGTCAGTTTATACGCAGTTTCATGTAAAACCGCTTCAAGCTCCACCTGCTTTGCGGAAAAATACTGCTCCATTTGTCCACGGTCATCGTAAACTTCAAGGATTTTCACGATATCGGCAAGTGAGAATCCCATGTCCTTCAATGCAGTTATTCTGCACACTGTCGGCAGCTGGTCTTCCCTGTAATATCTGTAATCAGTGAAGCTGTCAATCATCGCAGGCCTCAGAAGCCCTATCTCGTCATAGTGACGCAGCATTCTGACACTTACTCTTGATAATTTTGAAAATTCTCCGATTTTCAACATGGCGGTACCTCCTGTTGTCGGTTTCTCTCGAGCTCGTTGACATGATAATGCCTGCCACTGTGGCAGAGTCAAGATTTAGTTATTTACTTTTTTCTCCAAATTCAGCCTTTGCTCTGTAAAAAATTTTCGTTTGCGTATCAAGCATCACGTCGATAACAATTCTGCACCCTATTAGGCATTTAACTTGCGTATTGTAACAGCAACGCCTTCACGTTCTGTATCCAATCATTAATTTTGCTCTCAGGCGTTTCCAGATGGTCACCGCCGTTTGAATCGAACTTCACCTGCATTTCACAGGCAATCACAGCACCCGCACATGCACTCTTCATATCCTTGATGACATGACCGGGCCAACCTCCGTTGGTCATAAACGGAACGACCGTCTTGCCGGTAAAATCGTTTTCGTGGATGAAAGTCTTTACGGCGGGAGCCATAGTGTACCACCACGTCGGCGTGCCTATCGCAATAACATCGTAGTCGTCGATATTTACACCCGTCGGCTTCAATTCCGGTTCATAACCCTCATCAACCTCACGCTGTCCTTGATCCACCACATCGTTGTAGCTTCCCGAATACGGAACGGCAGTATCGATTCTCAAAAGATCCCCGCCCGCTGCTTTTTGAAGCTCTTTTGCAATTCGCTCCGTGTTGCCGTTGGACCATGAATAGTAAACGATAAGCATTTTTCTCATAGTTTATTCTCCTTGAATTTTTCTTTATCTAACAGCTTAATAATCTTTGCAGGGTTGCCGACTGCCACAGCATAGTCCGGCACATCCTTCGTTACGACAGAGCCTGCACCGACCACAGCATGACATCCTACACGAACCCCCGGCAGTATCGTTGCACCTGCATCTATCCATGCAAAATTTCCGATTTCAACCGGCTTAGTTGATAAGACCCGTCTCTGAGACGATTATATCATAGAATAAAAACTGTGCAAACAGACACATGCTGCGAAGTGCATATGCTGCTTGTCAGGTTTTGTTCATTCATGCTCTGCGGATGATTTTGAGAACAGAAAAAACGAGTGTTCTACAACATTCTAAATGTTGTAGAACACTCGCCATGGTGCGAGTGGTGATACAGCATTTTTCAAAAAACACAGTAATATCAATGGTTTTAGGACACCCGAACAGCGAAATT